>SLMS01000002.1 GCA_007133495.1 Candidatus Sumerlaeota bacterium
CTGGCGCGGGAGGGGCACATGCCTTCCCGCTTCGCCATCGTGGGGTACGCGCGCCGGCCGAAGAGCGGCGAAGAGTTCCGCAACGATCTATACGAGGGCCTGGTGGAGCACAGCCGCGCCACGCCCGAGGGCCGCGAGCAGGCGGATTCGTTCCTCCGCCGGATCGAGTACCACCAGGGGCAGCTCGACAATCCGGAGGATTTCACCGCGCTGCGCGAAAGGATCGAACGGCTTGAGGAGGAGGAGAACCTCCCGGGCAACCGGCTGTTCTATTTTGCCATCGCGCCGGAGTTTTTCGAGCAAGTGGCCAATTCGCTCGACGATGCGGGGCTGGCCCGGCCCAAGGAGCGCGACCGCACGTGGACGCGCGTGGTGGTGGAAAAGCCCTTCGGGACGGACCTGGCCAGTGCGCGGGAGCTGAACCGCAAGCTCCAGTCGGTCTTCCGGGAGGACCAACTCTACCGTATAGATCACTATCTGGGCAAGGAGACGGTGCAGAACCTCCTCGCCTTCCGTTTTGCCAATTCTATTTTCGAGCCGCTCTGGTCGTCGCGCTATATAGACCATGTGCAGATCACGATGGCGGAGGACGTCGGCATGCCGGGCCGGCGGGGGCAGTACTTCGACCTGGCCGGTATTACGCGGGACGTGGTGCAGAATCACGTGCTCCAGATTCTGTGCCTGACGGCGATGGAGCCGCCGGCGGCGCTCGATGCGGATTCGCTGCGGGACGAGAAGGTGCGGGTGCTGCGGGCGATCCCGAATTTCACGCCTGAGGGCGTCCGCCGCCACGTGGTCCGCGCCCAGTACGGCCCCGGCTCCACCCGTGGCGGGGAGGTGCCGGGCTACCGCAGCGAGAACCAGATCAAGCCGGACTCCGTAACGGAGACCTACGTGGCGATGCGGCTGGAGGTGCGCAACTGGCGGTGGGCAGGGGTGCCGTTTCTGGTGCGTGCGGGCAAGCGGATGCCGAAGCGCGCCACGGAGGTGGCCGTCGTCTTCAAGCGCCCGCCACACGAGATTTTCGACGCGGCGCGGGAGCTCAACCGCCCCAACGCCCTTGCGCTGCGCATTCAGCCGGACGAGGGCATCTCGGTTACCTTTGCGGCCAAACAGCCCGGCCTGGCGATGAACCTCCAGCCCGTGCAGATGGATTTCCGCTACGGGTCGAGCTTCGGCCAGCAGTCCCCGGAAGCCTACGAGCGGTTGCTGCTGGACTGCATCGTGGGGGACGGGTCGCTCTTCACGCGCGCCGACGAGGTGGAGCAGGCTTGGCGGGTGTGCAGCTCCGTCCTGGAGGCTTGGGAGGAGCTGACGCCGCCGGATTTCCCGAACTACGAAGCGGGCACGTGGGGTCCTGCGGATGCGGACCGGCTCATGGAAGGGCTCATTTCCGGCTGGCGGCGGCTCTGAGGGTCAGTTCGCCCTTTCCATCTCAGCGAAGAGCGCATCGGCCGGGATATCGAAGGAGAACTCCGCGAGCGTTTCGCCCTGCGGGTCGAGGATCGCCAAGTGCGGGATGCGGTGGGCGCCGAAGCGGTAGGCGAGCAGGGGTCCGCGGGTGACGTCCTCGAAGACGCAGACGAAGTGCTGGGCGCGGCGATTGAACTCGTCGGTGAGGAGCACGTTGCGTTCGAACTTCTCGCACCGGTCGTAGTCCGGCCGGCGGAAATAGACGATCATGGGTTTGTTTTCCTCGCGGGCCATCTGAACCACCTGGGTGTATTCGCGGTGCCAGGTGGGGCGGGGTGCCCGTTCGCCCGGAGCAGGTTCGGAGGTGGTAGTGTCCGTGGCGGGGCGTGGTGTTGCGCGGGCGATTTGTGGTTGGTCCTGCGGGAGGGGCCGGCGGAGGACGTGGATTTTCCGGTCGAGAATGTCCGAGACGAAGAGCATCGTCCCGTCGAAGGAGATCACGTTGTCGCAGAGATGTGCGTTGGCATCCGCTGTGGAGATGACCGTGCGGGTCATGCGGCCGGAGCCTTCAATTTCCAGCAGGGCGTTCCCCCGCACCGGGGTGATGAGGACGGTGCGGCGGAAGGGGTCCACGGAGATGCCTTCGCCTGCGCGGGGCTCTGTGCGGGACTGGGTGATGGGGCGGAAGAGGTAGTTGGAGGCGTTCCAGGGCGCGGCCCGTCCCCAGGTGACGACGCCGCCCTGTGCCACGCCGAACACGCGCATCGAGCGTGGGTCGATGGCGATGTCCCGCACATAGATTGGGCGGCTGGGGCGGACGGTGGCTCCGATGGGCTGGCCGGTCCCGGCGTCGTATATCAGCAACTGGCCCCAGTCCACGGTTACGAGCAGGAAACGGCCGAGCACCTCCAGCCCCATGCAGCGCCGGCCGGGGCGGAGGACGCCGTTGTTGGCGAAGGCGCGGTCGGGCGCGCCCTCGGCGGTGAACTTGCGGACGAAGCTCGTGGAGGGGTCTCCCGTGTCGCCGGAGACGAAGTAGTTCCCGTCCGCGTCGCTCGCGATGCCGCCGTAACCGCGCTGCGGTTCAAAGGCGTGGCGGGAAAGCTCCACGACCTGGGGGTTGGAGGAGGTGGGGTTGCGTATAAGCAGGGCTGGGAGTTCGACTGGCGGATCGCCGGGGTTGCCGCTGTTGAAGGTTGCTGCCAGCAGGTCGCCGTCTGGAGTGGCGGCGAGGAAGCTGTAGGCGAAGGGGGGCACGGCGAGTGTGCCGTCCGGGCGCCACTGTGTTTCGTCCTGGGCGTGGGCCGGATGGGTGAGCAGCAGCAGGGCCGCAATGAGGACCAGCAGGCGAAGGGTGGTTCCGCCTTGAAGTGCTGGAATGCCGTTCATCGGTTTTCTCCGGGCGAAGGGGCCAAGGGACACCTCTCCCGCGGTCCGGTGCTTTCCGAATTCTCCCGGTTTGCTGCGGGAATGGCATCCAATGATGGGGAGCATATTCCGGGCTCGCAGGAGGGGCCGTCAACGCAAAGGCCCGTTGCCGGGCGAGCGCAGGTGTATCCTGGAATTGTTACCCACTTGGCAGCATCGAAGGCGTTCGCCAGAACGGCGCCGCTCATGGAGGGCGAAGGCTTGCCTTCGCCCTCGGGGCGGGAGCTTGCTGCCGCTCCATGCCTGTTGGCCAGCCGGAGAGCGCACGCGGGCAAGCCCGCTGCGCAAAGGCGGCGGCAAGCCGCGCGCACTCCAAGGGTACGTGGCACTCCCGGCGGAAAGGCCCGGTAACAACGCTGAGATGCGCCGGGCGAGCGCGGGTGCGGGGTGGCAGCGGGTAAATAGTTCACAACATCGCCGGGCTGCCGATGCTCTCATGCAGCCGTTGGTGGCGGAGGCCGCTCTCTCCGTTGTCCATCCCAGAGTGGTCCTCTTCGGGAAGGCGTTCCCCCAGCCTCCGCCTCCAACCCCATTTTCGACGCAAGGAGCCTCCTTGGATGACTTACCCCGCAGCCAATGCCAATGCGACCCGCCCCCTTCAGGCAGGTGGCACCCTGCCGGAGGAGGTTACCGTTCGTACCGTGGATGGGGAGGAGCTTGACCTGCGCCAGGTGGTGCTGGGGAGGCCGGTTGTGCTTGTCTTCTACCGCGGCGGGTGGTGCCCGTATTGCAACACGCACCTAAAGGAATTGGCCGGCATTCGCCACCAGTTGGCCGAACTGGGTGTCGGCCTTGTCGCCCTCTCGCCGGACACTCCCGGGAAGCTTGCGGAGGCGCTCGAGGGGGAGCAGGCGCTGTCGTACAAGCTGCTTTCCGACAGCGGGCACAAGGCGATGACGGCGTTCGGCGTGGCCTTTACGGTCGATCCCGCCACCGACAAACAGTTGCGGGACTTCGGGGTCGATCTGGCCGATTGGTCGGGCCGCAGCGAACGGGTCCTCCCGGTTCCGTCGGTGTTTGTCGTGGACCAGAGCGGAACGATCCGTTTTGCGCATGCGGAGCCGGACTACACCACCCGTCTGAGCGGGGAGGACCTGCTGCAGGCGGCCAGAGATACGGTCACGGCGTAGGTTTTCCCCGCGCCGCACAGGGTCTGGGGTCACCATCGCTCTTCCCCCCGTGTCTGCCTGGTTGAACTCCTCCCGCGCCCCAGGCAGACGCTGCGATGGTGACTCCTTTGCTTGCCTCCTCACTTGTGATTCGTTCACTTCCTACTATTGGAGCGGGATCACGAGGGAGGAGGAAAGGCCATGATGGATATCCGCATTCTTTCATCGAAGCCCTTTCTGGGGCTGGTGCTTCTCGTTTTTCTTGTGCAGGGGCTCGCCGCGCAGGTGGCGCCGGGGACCCTGAGCCAGATGGTTGGCCAGTGGGAGGAGTGGGTCAGCGCTGCGCCGGACGAGCGCCCGCCCGCGGAGGAGGCGCTGCAGGCGGCCGAGGACCTGCTTGCCGCGGCCGACGCCCTGGTGCGGCAGGACCAACCGGACCGGGCGCTGGGAGTCCTCGAGGTTCTGTCCTCCGATGCCTCGGTTGATTTCCTGAACGAGCGTGCCCCCCCGGGGGTCGATGAGTTCATGGACGAGCTGCGGCTGGCCAACGGCCGGGCCTATTTCCGGCGGGGGGAACAGGCCATCCTGCGCGGAGACCGCACTTCTGCTGAGCGTGATTACCGCATTGCCGGTGAGCAGTATTTCCAGCCCGGTGAGAACGGCTACGCGCGCGCCTGGTCGCAGATGGGTGTTCTGTACCATGACCGCGGCATGGAGCACCTCGCCGCGGGGCGGGAAGTCGATGGCGTTGCCAACCTCAATGCCTCGGCTGGTATTTATCTGAATATCATCGAGAATCCGCCGCCGGATGCGTCGCTTGTGCGCACGGCGGAGCGGAATATCGAGCGGCTCATCGGCCTTGGCGTTCCGCTCGATGTCCCCGGCCTCCCCGACCCCGAGCCCGAGCCCGAACCCGACAGGGAGCCGAATTTCATCGAGCGGATCATCGGCGAGGACGCCTGGTCGGATATCGTGGACTTCGGCGAAAGCCTGCTGGAGGACCGCGGGCTCCACGAGGCGCTGATATTCTGGGGCGTCGTTATTGCCGCCTTCGTGGCTGTTTACTGGGTGATTCCGCGCTGGGTGCTGCTGCGGGCCGGCCGGGGAGGGAGCATCGCGGCGACGACGTGGATACCGTGGGTGAGGCTGCTGGGGACGTTTGCGCTCATTGGCTGGATTGGCAATGTCGTGTGGAACCAGGTGCGCTACCGGCAGCGTAAAGCAAAGGCGCCCCTGCGGCCGCGATGCGTGAAGTGCCGGGCGGCGCTGGACGAGCCGTTCGCGTATGAAGATTTCGTTTTCTCCCGCTGTCCCGCGTGCAAGGCCCCGGTCACCCCTGTCTATACAACGGAGAAGGTCATCAGGATGCTGTCGGACGGGCTCGCCAGCGAGGCCGAGGGAGTCGGGGAGGACACGCACGCGTTGCAGCGGCACGTCCGCAACGATGCCGTGCAGCGCCTGACGCAGGCGTTGATTACGCTGGCCGTCCGCCGGCGTGCCTCCGACCTGCACGTCGAGCCGGTGGAGGACTGCCTGCTGATCCGCCAGCGTATAGACGGCATCATGACGGAAATGTTCCGCCTGCCACGCTCGCTGGCCATCACGATCGTTTCATCGCTCAAGGTGAAGGCGGACATGAACATCGCCGAAAAACGCGTCCCCCAGGACGGGAAGTTTCAGGTCAGGATAGACAATACGGACATTGACGTGCGCGCGGCCTCCTCGCCCGTGGGCACGGGGGAGAAGATATCGCTCCGTTTGCTCGATATCCGGTCCATACGGCTGGACGTGGAGCAATTGGGCATGTCGAAAGAGGGGCAGGAAGTCTTCCGCCGCTCCATCCAGGAGCCCCATGGCCTGATTCTGGTCACCGGCCCCACCGGTTCGGGAAAAACGACGACGATCTACGTCGCGCTGCAATCCATCTCCAGCGGAGAGAAAAACATCATCTCCATCGAGGACCCGGTGGAGTTCCGCATTCCCGGAGTTAACCAGATTCAGGTGAACCCCACTGCCGGGCTGACTTTTGCTTCGGGTCTGCGGTCGATCCTGCGTCAGGACCCGGACGTGCTGCTGGTGGGGGAAATCCGCGACCAGGAGACGGCGGAAATCTCCGTTAACGCCGCAACGACAGGGCACCTTGTCTTTACGACCCTGCACACCATCGACGCGGCCTCTTCCGTGGCGCGGCTGATCGATCTTGGTGTGGGGGCGCGGCAGTTCGCCGACGCGCTTGCCCTTGTCGTGGCGCAGCGCCTCATCCGGCTTGTGTGCGAGCAGTGCAAGGAGCCCTACGTTCCGCCGGACTCGGTCCTTGCGGAGATCGGCCTGCTTCAGGACGACGTCGAAGGGGCCACCTTCCAGCGCGGGCGGGGGTGCAAACTCTGCAACAAGACGGGTTATCATCGCCGCACCGGCGTGTTCGAAATCCTTGACCCGAGCGAGCGGCTTCGGGACGCGATTGAAAACGAGAACCTGACCACGGCGGCTATACGCGACCTCGCCATCCGCGGTGGAATGAAGACCCTCCGCCAGGAAGCGATCCGCTATCTCCTGGAAGGACGCACGACGGCCGAAGAAACGCTCCGGGTGACACGGTGAAGCCGGCAGGGATGGCGGGTGGGTTATCGTTCCGGTAAATCCTTGTTCCCGCCGGCCGGCTCCGGCGGTGGCGGAGTTGCTTTCTGCCGGGCCACGTTCACCAGATAGACGCCGCTCAGGATCACGGCGCCGCCGGCGAACATGATCGGTGTGAGCCGCTCCCCCAGTATCAGCACGCCGAGCGTCACTGCGGTCACGTTGTTGATATACCCCGTTGTTGCCACGCGGTGGGCGGGCAAGTGCGTCAGGCAATAGATATAGCTTACGTACCCGAGCCAGGACCCCACGACGATGAGGTAAACGATCGCGAGCAATGAGGTCCGCGATGGCACCCAGTCTCCGCCGGTCTCGCCCACCAGAAACGCCAGCACTCCCGCCATGCCGCCTGCCACGGCGCTCTGGCCGGCCGCGCTCATCAGGTTGTGGCACTTTGCCGGATAACGGCTTGCTACGAAACTCCCTGCCGCCCAGCACATCGGCGAGAAGATCAACACCACGAACGCCCACCAGAAGCGTTCGTGCACCGGCTCTGCCTGACCGACCAGCAGGTTGCGCAATTCGGGTGACACCAGCAGTAGGACGCCGCAAAACCCCACGGTCATTCCCACCCAGGCGAGCGGAGGGACGCGCGATCCGGCAAGCGCCGAAAATATAACAAACAAGAATGGGCCTGTATTTACCATCAGCGCCGCGAAGGCAGAGTCCACATACTGCTCCGCCCACCCCAGCAGTGCATTGCCCAGCGAGAGCAGCAGAAAACCCGCCGCCGCCATCCGCACCCAGTCCCGCCGCGAGGGGAATTCCACCCCCACAAGGCGCAGCACACCCATCAGCACCAGCCCGGCGATGCTGAAACGTATACAGGCCATTGTAAACGGCGGGATCGTCTCCACGGCCAGCTTGATGCCGCCGTAGGTGGTTCCCCATGCGATGCTGACGGTAATGAACGCCAGGACTATCAGCAGGCGTGAGGCTGGCCGCGGCTCGGGACCGTCCACCTCAGTTCTGTTTGCCCGTCCGGAGTGGGCGGACTTCGTAATAATTCACGAGTGCATTGTCCGGCAGGGCGAGCACGTGCAGGCACGCCTCGGCAACGGTCTCCGGCTCGAGCATCCAGCTTTGATCATTGTGGTGCGCTGCGGGCAGTGCCTCCTTGTGGAAGCGGGTTTCGACCGAGCCCGGTGCGATCGTTGTCGCGCGGATGCCGTCTGTACGCAGCTCGTGCATCAGCACTTCGGTGAGCGAATGCAGTCCTGCCTTTGCCGGGCAGTAGCCCGAGCCGCGCTTGAACGCGACACGCCCTGCGACCGATCCGATGTTCAGAATCGATCCGCCACCGAGGCGCTTGAGGTGGGGGAGCGCCTCCTTCGTCATATACCACGGCCCCTTGAGGTTGATGTCTATCTGTCTATCGAAATCCTCAGGTGAGAGGAATTCCATATCGCGGAAGAGGCCCCATCCGGCGTTGTTCACGAGGATTGAGGGAGGCCCGGTGTGTTCGACGGCTGCGCGGGCGAATTGCTGTACGGACTCGTACCGCGTCACGTCGAGTTCGAAAACTTCGGCCTGTCCGCCGTTCGCACGGATCACTTCGGCCACCTGGCGGAGCGCCTCCACGCTACGTGCTCCGAGGCAGACTACCGCCCCTGCTCCTGCGAGCCGCTGCGCGATGGCCCTCCCGATGCCCCGGCTTGCGCCGCTAACCCAGGCAACCCTTCCCTCAAGGAAACGCCCTTCTGGCATTCGGTACTCTCCTTTTTTTCATCGCTGGTGATCCGGCGGGCCCATTCGTTGGCCGGAAGCGACCGTATGGGTTCGAGCCGCACCCGGCGTTTCCGCCGCGCCCGCGAACCGAAAAATGTCATCAGCAGTATCTTCAGGTCCAGCCAAAGCGACCAGTTTTCGATGTAATACAGATCGTAGCGCAGGCGCTGCTGGATGGACGTGTCGCCGCGCAGCCCGTGCACCTGTGCCCAGCCGGTCATGCCCGTCTTGACGGCATGGCGCGACATGTAGCGGGGGAACAGTTCGCGGAACCTGTCCACGTAATACGGCCGTTCCGGCCGCGGGCCGACGAGCGACATGTCCCCGCGCAGAACGTTCCACAATTGGGGCAATTCATCGAGGTTCCACCGGCGCAGCCACCTGCCCACGCGCGTCGTGCGGGGGTCGTCCTGCCCGCCCCAGCCGGGCCCCTGCCTCTCCGCGTCGATGCGCATGGAGCGAAACTTGTATATCTTGAACTCGCGCTTGTCGAGGCCGAGCCGCGTCTGCTTGTAGAGTACCGGGCCGGGTGAGGAGTATTTCACCGCGATCGCGATGGCGGCCAGCAGCGGAGACAGCAGCACCAGGCCTGCCCAGGACAGCACCACGTCCACCGTCCGCTTGATGAAGGCATTTGCGCCCTGCAGCGGCGTATCCTGCATCGAATAGACGGGGACGCCGGCGACCTCGTCGTAGTGTATGGACGAGCGCATCATTTCCACCAGCGAGGGGACGAACTGCACGCGGGCGGTTTCCTTCTCGCTGTCGATGAAAAGCTGGAAGAACGTGTCGTTGGGGATGTCCGTTTCGGTGACGAACACTTCCTCGACGTTGTTGTCGCGGATGAGCCGGCGCAGGTCGTCCTTGCTGCCGAGGATGGGGACCCCGCCGATGCGGGCTCCCACGCGTCCGTCCTCCAGGGCCACGAAACCGACCAGCTCGTAGCCCAGCTCGGGCCGGTAGCGGCAACGGGCGGCCAGGCGCATCGCCACCGGGCCGAGCCCCACGATCAGCACCCTCATGCGGGCGCCGCTGGTGAGCAGGAAGCGGGAGATGACCCACTGGAGCCCGACGCGCTGCGCGACGAGCGCGGTCGAGACCGTGACAAACGTCATCGGGTAGAGGAAGCGGGAGACGTCCGCGTCGCGGAAGAAGTAGTTCCGCACGGCGATGAGCAGCACAGCCAGGGCTGAGGCGTAGAGCAGCCGGCGCGCCCGGTTGAAGCTGATCACCCGGGGGTGCGGCACCACCGCCCGGAGCATCTGCAGGCAGACCATCCAGAGCAGGAGCGCCCACCAGAACTGGTTGACGTAGTCTGTGGCGACGGTTGCGGCGGGGTCGATGCCGCTGGCGAACCGGAGCCAGTAGGCCGCCAGCAGCCCGGCCGTCACCGCCAGCGCATCGCCGAGGTATTGGAGGATCACAAACTGGTCGCGGTTGTGGCCCCTCACCCAAGAAACCTCGCTTCTTCTCTAATCCAGTCGAGAGTGGCGGTGCGGAAAGCGTGTGGGGAGAACGTCTCCGCGTGACGCCTTATTACCCCCGGGTCATAAGCGGAGTCTTGGTGCCCGTCCATGAGCCTAGCAAGGCTTTTGGCCGTTGGGCGGTGGAAAAACCTGCCGGTGACCCCTTCCACGACCGTTTCGAGGGCGCCGCCCTTGGCCAGTGCGAGCACCGGCCGGCCGCAGGCCTGCGATTCCAGTGCCGTGATGCCGAAATCCTCCACTCCCGGGTAGATCAGCGCTTTGGCCCGCCGGTAGAGCGAGCAAAGCTCCTGATCGGTCACGGCTCCGGTGAACTGCACCGTGTTGCCGGCGAGCCGGCGGAGCCGTACCTCCTCCGGGCCTGTTCCTGCCACCACCAGCCGCTGGCCGGTGTGGTTCGCGGCCCGGATGGCCCTGTCCACCTTCTTATAGGGCACGAGGGCGGCAACGACCAGGAAAAAGTCCTCCGGGGGGTGGTCGTCCCCCGGAGTGAAGCGCTGGAGGTCCACCGGTGGATGGATCGTGCGGGCTTCGCGGCCCCAGAAGCTCTTGAGCTTGCCTGCCACGTGGGCCGAGTCCGCCGCGAACGAGTCCACGCGCTGGCTGCTCTCCCTGTCCCAGCGCTGCAACCGGCCGCGGAAGAGCCGCATCGCCGCGTTCTTCAGCGGATTGGCCGAGAGGTAATCCTCGAAGTGGTCCCAAACGTAGCGCATCGGGGAGAAGACGTAGGAGAGGTGCAGTCCCCGCCGCGGCCGGGGAGTCCCTTTCGCCACGCAATGGCTCAGCGAGATGACCAGGTCGTATTCGCGGGTGGGCAGCCGCTCGGCGAAGTGTGGCATCACCGGCAGGAGCGAGCGGTAGGCTCGCGCTATCCCCGGCAGCCGGCCGAACGGCGATTCCACTACCCGCATTGAGCGGATGGTGGAGCTGACTGCGTGTGGCTCGTAGATGAGTGTGTGAAGGTGGGCCTTGGGGAAGAGGCGGCAGAACTCTTCGAGGACGCGCTCACCTCCCCGCATCCCCGTCAGCCAGTCGTGGACGAGGGCAACACGGCATTCCTCCGGGAGCGCCTCGTGTCCCTCCATTGTGTTTTAGTTGTTGGAGCGGTAGTCCTCGCCGCTGCCTGTCAGGTGATGGCGGAACTCGAACTCAAGCAGGTCGTTCTGGTATTCGTTGACGGCCACGTCCACCGGATCGGGCATTTCCTCGTCGTAAAGTCCGGTGTTGGCGCGCCGGCGATTCAGTTCCCGGGCCCGGCGGGCCAGGATGTTGATCGCCATGTAGAGCCCATCCCCGGCGGGGAGTTCTCTTTCTTCGATTTTCTTTGTATCGATCATGCGGTGGCTCCTCCACGAAAGCGGCGGGTATTCGGCGGAGGCAGGTGGCCCATGTCAAGCCCTCGTTCGGCAATTCTGCGAAGCGGCAGGAGCTTTCCGTTCTGCCGCTCGACCATGTGGGGGGCTCCGGCCGAAGGGAATCATCCGCCGATTTCACCGATTCACGCCGATGGGGGGCTGACGTGCGGCTCCGCTGGTGGAGTATGTGTCGCCCTTTCAGGGCTCTGGTCCCTTTCGGACTTCTACCCAGGGCGTTGCCCTGGGCTATCATCCCGCGCCCCGTTGGGGCTTTTCCTGCTGGTCAGCCGGCGGTTGGGGCTTTTCTTGGTGGTCAGCCGGCGTGAAGGTGCTGTGCTGGTCCTCCGCTGGCAACACCATGGCAGCCGGTGGCCAGCCGGTGAACGGGGCTGAAGAACACTGCTGCAGCTCGCATCGGGCGGCCCAACGGGCCAAAGTATGACAGCCCCGGGCAACGCCCGGGGAAGCTGGTCCCGCCGCGCATGACGCCCTGAAGGGGCACAACAAAGGCACGGCGAATCCCTCTGAAGAGGCAGGGGTTGCATGATCTCGGAGAGGCCGGGTTGCGCGCTGGCGGAGGGGATCAGTCTCCGCGCAGGGCCACCAGTTCTTCGCGGATGGTGCGGAGCGATTCGCGGAGGGTTTCAAGGTTGGCGGCCGGAGCGGCACCGTTCTTTTCCGCCCCGTCCGGGCCGAACTCGGCTTCCATGGCTTTGGAGCGGCCGTTCTTCCTGCCCTTGCGGAGCTGCTCCACCGCCCCGGCGATGGTGAATTTCTCCTCGTAGAGCAGGTGGCGGATGCGCAGGAGCAGGTCGATGTCCTTGCGGCGGTAACGGCGCTCGTCGTTGCCGCAACGCTCGGGCCGGAGCATGGGGAACCGCGTTTCCCAGTAGCGGAGCACGTAGGCCTCAACGCCAACGATTTCCGCCACCTCGGTTATGCGGTAGAAGAGCTTTTTCGGAATGGAGCGAGCCGGTTTCATCAGGAGAGCGTCCTTTCAGCGGTATCTCGGCTGCCCGGTTTTTTCGGACCGGTCGAGGCACGCTCCTGCGACCGTACAACGGCAAGATCAAAATCGGCTGCGGTGAAAAACGGGGGTTTTTTCCCGGCTCACTCCATGCAGACGGTCTTCAGGTTGGTGAATTCGAGGATGCCCTCGCGGCCAAGTTCACGGCCGAAGCCGGACTGCTTGGTGCCTCCGAACGGGAGGCGCGGCTCGGACTTCACCATGGAGTTCACGAAGACGTTCCCGGCTTCGATGCGTGGAATGAGGCGCTGTGCGCGGTCTGCGTTGGCGGTCCAGAGCGAGGCACCGAGGCCGTACTCCGTGTCGTTGGCGAGCGCCAGCGCGTCGTCCTCGTCCTCGAAGGGGATCACGGTGGCGGCCGGGCCGAAGAGTTCCTCGCGTGCAGCGGGGGAGTCCGCCGGGATGTCCCCGATAACCGTTGCGGGGAAGTAGAACCCCCGTGTGGGCACTTCCGATGCCTGTGCGAGGATGCGGCCGCCGCGGGCGAGCGTGGCTTCCACCTGCCCTCGAAGCGCATCGCGCAGGTCCTTGCGGGCGAGCGGTCCGATCTTCGTTTCGGGGTCGAGCGGGTCGCCGGCCTTCTGGTTCTGCATCGCCTCGCAGAAGGGCCCCACAAACCGGTCCCACGCGGAGCGCTGCACGAGGAAGCGCTTGGCGGCAATGCAGCTCTGGCCGCTGTTCACGCAGCGTGAGGCGATGGCCGTCTGGACTGCGTCCTCCATGCTGGCGTCCTCGAAGACGATGAAGGGGTCACTCCCGCCGAGTTCGAGCACGACGGGCTTGAGCGCGGCCCCGGCCGTGGCGGCGACGCTGCGTCCGGCGCGGGTGCTGCCGGTCAGAGTGACTGCGGCCACCCGGGGATCAGCGATGACACCGGCAGCCTGCTCGTTTTCGAGGAAGAGGTTCTGGAAGACGCCTTCGGGCGCGCCGGCCTCGCGGAAGAGCTCCACCAGCCGGAGCGCGCAGCGCGGGGTGTTCGGCGCGTGCTTGAGGATGATGGTGTTTCCGGCTGCGAGGGCTGCCGCGCCGAAACGAAAGAGCTGCCAGAAGGGGAAGTTCCACGGCATGATGGCCAGGACGGGGCCGAGCGGCTCGGGGCGGACGCGGCCGGAGGAAGTGGGTAAGAGGTATTCCTCGGCGTGTTCGGCGTAGTGGCGGCAGGCGGCGGCGCATTTGCGCGACTCGGTCTCGCCCTGGAGCGAGGGTTTGCCCATCTCTTCGGCCATGAGGCGTGCGTGTACGGCGGCGTTGCGCTCGAGGAGGTCCGCCAGGCGGAGGAGGAGTTCGAGCCGGTGGCGAAGGGGCACCTGGCGCCAGTTGCGGAACCCGGCAGCAGCGGCACCGAGCGCCATATCCACCTCGGAGGCGCTGGCGGTGGGGAACTCCTGGAGGAGTTCTTCGGTATGTGGGTTGATGCTGCGGTAGTCCATGGGGTGGCTCCCTTGGGATGCTCGGTGCCGGGCCGGTGCACCGGGCGTGCCGAAAAGGGCGGGCAGGACGCTTTCATTACCGGCATCTTTTCGTTGCGCTGCAGTCTCGGGCCTCGGTCATGTACGGAGGTACACTCCGCTCCGGCCCTTGCCTTGCGTCGCCTCGATCCTGGCGCGTAGCAGAACGCCCTGTCAGCCCTCTACCGGAGTTTGAGAACACCCCAAAAAGGGGTGCCGCAAGCAAAGATTGCGCTTGCATTCGGCGGGGTGGTTCCGCTGACTCGTAGGCCCTTCACGAGGAGGACCTCCCTCGTGAGATGTGCTCCCATGCGCGCCGGCGGCACCAGCAGGGGTATAGCTCAATTGGTAGAGCAGCGGTCTCCAAAACCGCAGGTTGGGGGTTCGAGTCCCTCTGCCCCTGCCACCGCCCGCCCCTTGAGGGCGTGGCACGGGTCCCGGCGGGAGAAGTGCTTCATGCAAAGGATAACGAGCGAGCCGGATGGCTGAAAAAATCGGATTCTTCGACAAGGTCAGGATATTCTTCGGCGAAGTGCGCACGGAGATGGGCAAGGTCGTCTGGCCGACGCAGGAACAGGTAAAGACCTACACCATCATCGTTCTGGTGGCGGCGGCAATACTCTCCACCGTGATCGGCATCTGGGATATCGGCGTCACGCGGGTGGTGAGCTACCTGCTGAGCTTCGGGACATGATTTCGCCCTTTTCCGGACAACTGCTCCGGGTGCCGGCAAGGATACCGGCCCCCGGGAAGGCACCCAAGGAACCAACGTGAACTGGTACGCCATCTACACTCACTCCAGCTTCGAGCGCAAAGTGAAGCGCGACATCGAGCACCGCGCCTCCATCGAGGGGCTGCGGGGCAAGCTGGGCGAGATTATCATCCCCGAGGAGAAGACCGTCGAGGTCAAGGACGGCAAGAAGCGCGAGAGCACCCGCAACTTCATGCCCGGGTATGTTTTCATCAGCATGGACCCGGACGAGGAGCTGTTCAAGATGATCCGGGAGATCAACGGTGTCTCCCAGTTCGTGGGTGCCGATGACAAGCCGTCGGTCCTCAGCGAGGAAGAGGTGAAGAATGTCCTCGGGCTGATCGAGGACAAGAAGGACAAGCCCAAGCCGGAAATCCGCTTCCGCAGGGGCGACAAGGTAAAGGTGATCCAGGGGCCGTTCTCCAACTTCACTGGAGAGGTGGCCGAGATCGACCACGAGCGGGCCCGGCTGCGGGTGAACGTCAAGATTTTCGGGCGTGACACGCCCGTGGACGTGGACGTCCTCGAGGTGGATACCGCCAAGTAGGACCCGCCCTGCGGGGAAGCAGCGCACGCGAGCAGCCCCCGGGCGCCGCGATCAAACTGGAGAGAGAACATGGCGAAGAAGGTAGTTGCCCAGGTCAAGTTGCAGTGCCCGGCCGGAGCCGCCAACCCCGCGCCGCCCGTCGGCCCGGCCCTCGGCCAGCACGGCCTGAACATCATGGACTTCTGCAAGCAGTTCAACGCGCGCACGAACAAGCCCGAACTCAAGGGGCTTGTGGTGCCGGCGCTGATCACGGTCTTTTCCGACCGCTCGTTCACCTTCGAGCTGAAGACTCCGCCGGCACCGGTGCTGTTGCTTCGCGCCGCGGGCATCCAGAAAGGCTCGGGCGTCCCCAACAAGGACAAGGTGGGCAAGGTCACCAAGGCGCAGCTTCAGGAAATCGCGGAGATGAAGATGCGGGACCTCAACGCCGGCAGCATGGAGACGGCCATGTCCATGGTCGCCGGTACCGCCCGCAGCATGGGGCTCGACGTCAAGGACTGAGGGCCGCCGGCCCTCGACGCTCCCGCCGCAACGCCGCGGGAGAGATACTAGTGGGAGGGAACGCCCCGCGGGGCCTCCCGTCCGGACCACAGGAGAAAAAGCATGCCGAAGCACGGGAAGAAGTACCTCGAACGGGCGAAGCTCGTTGACCGCACGAAGCTCCACACGGCGGAGGACGCGGTCGAACTCCTTCGAAAGCTGGTTTACGCAAAGTTCCCCGAAACTGTGAGTCTGGACGTGCGGCTGGGCGTTGATCCGCGCAACGCCGAGCAGCAGGTGCGCGGCACGGTCAGCCTGCCCCACGGCACGGGCAAGACAGTGCGGGTGGCCGTGTTCGCCAAGGGCGACAAGGTGCGCGAGGCCGAGGAGGCCGGCGCGGACGTGGTCGGCGGAGACGATCTGGCGGAGAAAATCCAAGGCGGGTTCCTGGACTTCGACGCGGCGATCGCCACGCCGGACATGATGCGGGTGGTGGGCAAGCTTGGCAAGGTGCTCGGCCCCCGCGGGCTGATGCCCAACCCCAAGGCGGGCACGGTGACGATGAACGTGAAGGAGGCGGTGGAGGCGCTCAAGGCCGGGCGCGTGGAGTACCGGCTCGACCGCTACGGGATCGTTCACGTGCGCGTTGGGACGGTGGAGTTTGAGGACAACCAGCTCGTGGAGAACGTGAAGGCGTTGCTGGCTGCGCTGATCAAGGCGCGCCCCGCCGCCGCGAAGGGGAAGTACGTCCGTTCGATCGCGCTCTCCAGCACGATGAGCCCCGGCATCCGGCTCGACCCCGCGTCGGTTGGCGCGGAGTAGCCCGGCCGCAGAGATTTCCGCCCGGCGGGTTTGCCTGCCGGTGCGATGAACAGAGGTTTTCGTTCCCCCAGGCGGGGAGCGAAGCCCGCAAGGCCCGAGAAAGCGGGATGGACGCGGCGGAGTTCCGGCTCGCCGCACCGTAAGTGGCCCCTCACGGTGAGGTGCCTTCCCGCCGAGGCCCGCGTCACGTCGAAGCGACGCTCTCCCCCTGCCGCGATTCCTGGTGGCTGGCGGATTCCCTTCGGCTGTCCGGGCACTCCTTCATCGAAGGGCCCGGGCAACCCACACCAGGCCGAAGGGAGGTGAAGAATCCATGGCCAAACCAGGAAGAGAGGCGCGCAAGCGCCGGGGGCTCGCCCCGAAAGAAGCCGTTGTCGCTTTCGCTGCTGGTCTGATCGAAAAGGGACACGGTTTTTTGTTGTGCAACAACAAGGGGGTGACCTTGGCGGAGGCGACGGCGCTCCGCGCCAAGCTGCGCGAGAACAACGTCGCCCTGAAGGTCGTCAAGAACACGCTCCTCAAACGTGCTCTGGAGAAGAACGGCATCGATCCCGGGCAGTTCGGGACGCTGCTGACCCGCGAGACGGTGCTGGCCGTCGGGCTCGAGGATCCGGTCGTGCCGGCGAAACTGATCGCCGAGTTCTGCAAGAAGAACGAGCGGTTTGAGATCAAGGGCGGTTATCTTGACGGCGCGGTGCTCGACGCGGCGAAGGTGCAGGAGCTGGCCCAGCTTCCGGGACGCGAGGAGCTTCTCCAGCGTTTCCTCGGCAGCCTGCAGGCGCCGGCGCAGAACTTTGTCTTCGCTCTCAACGCAACCGTGTCCAACCCCGTTTACGTGTTGGACGCCATCCGCAGGAAGAAGGAGGAGGAGGAGGCTGCCTGAGGCACCGGCCTTGGTCGCTTCCCCCACGAAACCCCGAACCCCCAGCGCGTGGCGCTGCCGCGCCGCGTTCAAAATACGCAGCCAAGATCAAGGAGATCGACACTCATGGCTCTTACCAACGAAGAAATCATCGAGGCCCTGAAGGGCAAGACACTGATGGAAGTCGCCGACCTTGTGAAGATGGCCGAGGAGACCTTCGGCGTCAGCGCCGCCCCGGTGGCGGTGGCGGGTGCCGCCCCTGCCGGCGGGGGTGAAGCGGCCCCTGCAGAGGAGAAGACCGAGTTCACGGTGGTGCTCAAGGACCCGGGCAAAGAGAAGATCAAGGTCATCAAAGAGGTCCGGGCCATCACGAGCCTGGGCCTGAAGGAAGCGAAGGACCTCGTGGAGGGCGCGCCGAAGGAAGTGGCGAAGGACGTCTCCAAGGAGGACTCGGAGAAGTTCAAGAAGCAGCTTGAGGACGTGGGAGCCGTCGTCGAGGTCACGTAAGGTTGGCGGTCCAACCGCTCTGCGGGCCCGGCCGGGGTTGGTTGCTCCGGCCGGGCGTGCAATCCGTTGCTCATTTCTCCCGGATAGCCCTTGACAGCGGCCCCGTGAGTGATGGTTTCTCTACCGTTGGAAGGATTCGCCAGTGCCTTCCATCGTCAAAAGGCCAGCCGTTGACCACCTATCGGGCTTACGGACTCGAAAATTTCATTTTTCTACCGCAGTGCTACCCATGCCCCACCATGGCGAGGGTGGCTTATCGTCGTTTGAGCTGACCGGCGGGGCAGGATTCTTGCCCCGGGCCGCACCGTATGCGGCCGCTGGCGCCATTCAATTGTCCCAAATTTGGCAAGGAGGAACCCCTTGACAGCCATCACTTCCAGTGCGGGCCGCCTTTCCTTCGCTCGCATCCCCGAGACGATGGACATGCCGTACCTTCTGGAGACGCAGAAGCAGAGCTATGCGGACTTTCTCCAGTTCGAAGAACAGCCTGACCAGCGCCAGATAAAAGGCCTGCAGGAGGTCTTCCGCTCGGTCTTCCCGATCCACCCGCCGGGGGACCCCTCTTCGCTCGAATTCATCGAGTACACCTTCGGCACGCCGAAGTACACCGTCAAGGAGTGCATCGAGCGGGGGATGACCTTTGCCGCCCCGCTAAAGCTCAAGCTGCAGCTCATTGTCCGCGAGATCAACGAGGACACCGGCCAGCCGGAGATTCATGACATCAAGGAGCAGGAGGTCTACATGGGGGAGGTTCCCCTGATGACCGACCAGGGCACCTTCATCATCAACGGGGCCGAGCGGGTCATCGTCTCGCAGCTTCACCGTTCGCCCGGTGTCTCCTTCTCCCGGAACACCCACCCCAACGGCAAGTACACCTACTCGGCCCGGGTCATCCCCTACCGGGGGGCGTGGGTGGAGTTCGAGATCGACATTTACGGGGTGATGTACGTTATTGTGGACCGGAAGAGGAAGATTCCGGCCACGACGTTCCTGCGCTGCTTCGGTTATACCGACGATTCGAAGCTGGCGGAGGAGTTCTTCGCCGTGGAGAGTCTGCCGCTGGACGATTTTTCGGGCGGGGCCACCCCGATCGACAATCTCAGCCAGTTCCTCGGCGTGGAGTTCATCGAGACAATCCGCGACGACCGCGGCAAGAAGGTGGTCGAGAGTGGAGCCAAAGTCACGAAGAAGGCTATCGAGGCGCTTCGCAACGCCGGCGTGACGAGTGTGCACCTCACCGTGGCCGAGGGCTACGAGCACCTTGTGGGGCGCATCCTGGGAGCGGACGTCATTGACAAGACCACGGGTGAAGTACTGGCCGAGACGTGGGAAACGGTCACGACGAGCCTTCTGCGCCGCTGCGGGCGCGCGGGGATCAAGGCGATCAGCCTGATCAAGTTGGAGAACCCTGATCTGCCGGGGCCGATCCTGAACACGCTGAACAAGGACAAGATCCGGACGCTGGAGGACGCGGTTGTGGAGTTCTTCCGCAAGATGCGTCCGGGCAACCCGGTGAGCGTGGCCGCCGGAAAGCGGCTCGTGGAAGAGACCTTTTTCAACGACCGGCGTTACGACCTCGGCGCCGTCGGCCGCTACAAGGTGAACAAGCGCTTTTACCGCGGGACGATGAAGGAGGACAACCTGTCCGAGCGGCTCCTCACCATCGAGGACCTGATCAACGTGATGACGCACCTGGTGCTTCTGTCCGAGGAGGAAGTCGAGCCGGACGATATCGACCACCTTGGCAACCGGCGCGTGCGGTGCGTGGGCGAGCTGCTGCAGAACCAGATTCGCACCGGGCTTGCCGACATCGAGAAGACCGCGCGTGAGCGCATGAGCATTGTGGACTTGGAGAACATGCTGCCGCAGAACCTGATCAACGCCAAGCCGCTGGTGACGGCGGTGCGGGACTTCTTCGGCCGTTCGCAGCTCTCCCAGTTCATGGATCAGACGAATCCGCTTGCGGAGCTGACGCACAAGCGGCGGCTGAGCGCGCTTGGGCCCGGCGGCCTTTCGCGCGACCGCGCCGGCTTCGAGGTGCGTGACGTCCACCACACCCACTACGGGCGCATCTGCCCGATCGAAACGCCCGAAGGCCCGAACATCGGGCTGATCAGCTCGCTGTGCACCTTCGCGCGCATCAACCCCTTCGGTTTCATCGAAACGCCCTACCGGCAGGTGAAGAAGGGCAAGGTTCACAACGAGCAGGTGGATTACCTTACGGCGGACGTGGAGGACAACTTCACGATCGCGCAGGCCAACGCACCCCTGAGCGACGACTTCAAGTTCGTGCTCGATACGGTGCTCTGCGCCAAGCGGGGGGACTTCCCGCGGGTGACGCCGAATGAAGTGGAGTACATGGACGTTTCGCCCAAGCAGCTCGTCTCGGTTTCCGCCGCGCTCGTGCCCTTCCTGGAGCACGACGACGCGAACCGGGCGCTGATGGGGTCGAACATGCAGCGCCAGGCTGTGCCGCTGATCGTGACCGAATCGCCTCTGGTGGGCACCGGTATCGAGGAGAAGGTGGCCCGTGACTCGGGCATCTGCGTGATCGCCAAGCGCGGGGGCGTGGCCGAGCATGTTTCCTCCGAGCGGATACTCGTCCGCACCAGCAGCGGGGAGACCGACACCTACGATCTGTTCAAGTACAAGCGTTCGAATCAGAACACGTGCATGAACCAGCGGCCGATCGTGCGCGAGGGCACGAAGGTCAAGGCGGGGGACGTGCTGGCGGACGGTCCTGCCACGGAAAAGGGGGAGCTGGCGCTTGGGCGCAACGTCCTTGCGGCCTTCATGAGTTCGGGGGGGCACAACTTCGAGGACGCGATCCTGCTTTCCGAACGGCTTGTGCACGACGACGTGTTCACCTCGATCCACATCGAGGAGTTCGAAATCGATGCGCGCGACACCAAGCTCGGCAAGGAGGAGATCACCCGGGATATCCCGAACACCTCGGAGGAGGCGCTGAGCAAGCTCGATGAGAGCGGCTGCGTGTTCATCGGGGCGGAAGTCAATCCGGGCGACATTCTCGTGGGGAAGGTGACGCCCAAGGGCGAGACGGAGCTTTCCTCCGAGGAGAAGCTGCTGCGGGCGATTTTCGGCGAGAAGGCGGGCGATGTGCGGGACGCTTCGCTGAAGGTTCCTCCCGGCGCTGGCGGCATTGTGATCGACATCAAGACGTTCAGCCGCAAGGAGCGCGGCCAAAAGAGCGACCGGGATGACAAGTCCCGCATCGCGCAGGCGGAAGCCACGCGGCAGGCGGACCGGGAGGCACTCTGGGCCGAGTTCGACGAACGGCTGAGCAAAATCCTAACGAAGATAGAGAAGGATATCGTCAACTTCGAGACCGGGCAGGTCGAGCTTCGCCCCGGCCAGAAGCCCACTCCCGAATCCGTGTCCTACGTGCGGCACTCTCTGGATACCGGGATGCTTCCGGTGGACGGAAAGGTGGGCCAGGAAATCAAGGCGCTGTACCAGGAAGTGCGTGGGCGCGAGATGGAGATCGAGGACCGGGCGAAGAACACCGTTGACCGGATCAAGACGGGGGACGAGCTGCCCCCGGGGGTGATCAAGCTGGTGAAGGTGTACGTTGCCTCCAAGCGCAAGGTCTCGGTGGGGGACAAGATGGCCGGCCGGCACGGCAACAAGGGCGTGGTGGCGAAGATTCTCCCAATGGAGGATATGCCGTTCCTCGCGGACGGGACGCCGGTGGATATCGTGCTCAACCCTCTCGGGGTTCCCTCGCGCATGAACGTGGGGCAGCTTCTGGAGACGCACCTTGGCTGGGCGTGCCACGAACTCGGCAAGCAGGCGGGACATATTCTCAGCCAGCAGGGCATTGAGGCGGCCCGCCGGCAGATGGAGAGCGTCTTCGCCCCGCCCGACACCGTAAAGGAACGCTACAAGGAGTGCGAGTTCTGGAACGAGCACAAACGCATCAAGAAGATGGACGACAAGGAGCTTGAGGAGTACATCCGCGAGCGAGTGAACGGTTTCAAGCTGGCCACGCCGGTGTTCGACGGCACCAAGGAGGAGGAGCTTTGGGACCTCCTGAATATGGCCAACCTGCCGGAGGACGGGCAGGCGTTGCTCTATGACGGCACGACCGGTGAGCCGTTCGACCGGAAGGTCACCGTCGGGATGATCTATACGCTGAAGCTGGCGCACCTTGTGGACGACAAGATGCACGCCCGGTCGATCGGGCCGTACTCGCTGGTGACGCAGCAGCCGCTCGGCGGCAAGGCACAGTTCGGCGGCCAGCGCTTCGGGGAGATGGAAGTCTGGGCGCTCGAAGCCTACGGTTCCGCCTATACGCTGCAGGAGCTGCTGACCGTGAAGTCCGACGACGTTACGGGCCGGACGAAGATATACGAGTCCATCGTCAAGGGGCAGAACTCCCTGGCACCGGGTATTCCCGAGTCCTTCAATGTTCTCATCAAGGAACTCCAGTCGCTCTGCCTGAACATGGAGTTGCTGGTGGACGAGGGCGAGACCGGGGAGATACTCGACTATATGGACCTTGAGAGCGTGGCGGAGGACGATTCGTTCCTCGACGACGACGATTTCGCCTACGATACGGACGAGGTGGAGTCCACACCGATGAGGCCCGTTTCCACCGACGACGACGACGACGAGCAGTAACCGCCAAGCAATCACCGGGCTCCGCCAGGGCGCGGAGCCCGCGGAACCCTCGAAGACTCAGCTTATCAAAAGGGGTAACTTTTCCATGGCGATCGATGCCGGCAGGGACTCCATGAGCGCGGCTCAGGAAACAAACGGCAAGTACCGGGTTTATCAGGTCGGCAAAGAGGGGGAGATGGAGGGCGTTGACCTCAACAACGTCAACGCGGTGGCACGTATATCCATCGCCTCTCCCGACCAGATTCTGGACTGGTGCCGGCGCAACCGCAAGGGCCGGACCCAGATGCCCGGTATGGGTGCCGATTTGGACGACCAGGACGGGTTGGCGTTCGGCGAGGTCAAGAAGCCCGAGACGATCAACTACCGGACCTTCAAGCCGGAGAAGGAGGGCCTCTTCTGCGAGCGCATCTTCGGCCCGACGAAGGACTGGGAGTGCTCGTGCGGGAAGTACAAGCGCATCAAGTACAAGGGCATCATCTGCGACCGCTGCGGCGTCGAGGTCACCGAGGCGAAGGTGCGCCGCGTGCGCATGGGCTATATCAAGCTGGCGGCCCCCGTCTGCCATATCTGGTTCTATAAGGGGACCAGCTCGAAGATCAGCAACCTGCTGGACGTCAGCGTCCGCGACCTCGGCAAGGTGATCTACTTCCAGGAGTACATCATCGTCGAGGCGGACCAGGAGACAGGGCTCAAGCCAAAGGAAATCATCCCGGAGGACGTGGCCCGCAAGTACAAGGAGCAGTACGGCGACAAGGTCAAAATCATGATCGGCGCCGAGGCGGTGCAGGAACTGCTCAAGCAGATAGACATCGAGGATTTGGCGAACCAGCTTCAGGTGGAGATGCGGGAGGCCACCTCGGCGCAGAAGCGGACGAAGATCATCAAGCGCCTGCGGGTGGTGGAGGCGTTCCGCGGATCGCCCAACAAGCCCGAGTACATGGTGCTGGAGGTGCTTCCGGTGATTCCGCCGGACCTGCGGCCGCTCGTCCATCTCGACGGGGGGCGCTTCGCCACTTCGGACCTTAACGACCTCTATCGCCGGGTGATCAACCGGAACAACCGGCTCAAGAAACTGATCGAGCTGCGGGCCCCCGACGTCATTCTGCGCAACGAGAAGCGCATGCTGCAGGAGTCGGTGGACGCGCTGTTTGACAACAGCCGGCGCAGCCGGCCCACCAAGGGGCACAACAACCGCCCGCTCAAGTCGCTCTCGGACATGCTCAAGGGCAAGCAGGGGCGTTTCCGGCAGAACCTGCTGGGCAAGCGGGTGGACTATTCGGGCCGCTCGGTGATCGTGGTCGGGCCGGAACTCGGCTTCAATGAATGCGGGCTGCCCAAGAAGATGGCGCTCGAGCTGTTCGACCCGTTCATCATCCGGGAACTCGAGCGGCGGGGGCACTGCAACACGATCAAGTCGGCGAAGAAGATGATCGAGCGCGAGGAGCCGGTCGTTTACGACATCCTCGACGACGTCATCAAGGACCACCCCGTCCTGCTCAACCGCGCGCCGACGCTCCACCGGCTGGGCATCCAGGCTTTCATGCCGAAGCTGGTGGAAGGGAAGGCGATCCGGCTCCACCCGCTTAGCTGTGCGGCCTTTAACGCGGACTTTGACGGCGACCAGATGGCCGTGCACGTGCCGCTTTCGGTGGAGGCGCGGCTGGAGGCGAAGCTGCTGATGCTGGCGGAGAACAACGTGCTCTCGCCCGCTCACGGCCGGCCGATCGCCACCCCCTCGCAGGACATTGTTCTCGGCTGCTTCTACCTGACGAAGCTCCGCCACAAGAACGTGGCCGGGGAGTACGTGGAGGTGCGCAGCGACAAGAAGGGCAAGGTTCACGAGCTCAACCGCCCGCGGCTGAAGGAGCTGATCAGGAAGCTGGGCAAGGAGGAGTTCGAGGAGCAGTACAAGCTGATCGGCCGCAAGGGTGTGTACGCCTCGCCGGAGGAGGCACTTACGGCGCACCAGCACAACCGGCTCAGCCTGCACGCGGAAATCCTTGTCCGGTTTCGCAACTACCGGAACACGGGCGAGACGCGCTACGTCTATACGAGCGCGGGCCGGCTTATCTTCGCCAACGTTCTGCCGAAGGAGGTGGACTACATCGAGCTGGCCAACGAGGTGATGAGCAAGAAGGCCCTCGGTGCGGTGATTTCCTCGGTGCATGAGGCGACGGGCAATAAGGTCACCGCCCAGGTACTCGACGATATCAAGAACCTCGGCTTCCAGTACGCCAAGCGCGGGGGGATTTCGATCGGGATCAAGGATATGCTGATCCCGGAAAACAAGCAGGAGATCATCAGGCGGGCCACCGAGAAGGCTGACAAGGAGCGCGAGCAGTTCCGCTCGGGCAACATCACCGACCAGGAGCGCTACGCGAACATCATCAGTGCCTGGACGCAGGCCACCGACGATATCACCGCCCGGCTGATGGAACAGCTGGAGGTCGATCAGGATGGCTTCAACCCCATCCACATCATGCAGTACTCGGGCGCGCGTGGTAACCGCGACCAGATCCGCCAGCTCGCCGGGATGCGTGGGCAGATGACGCGCCCGACGAAGAAGCTCACCGGCGCGATGGGCGAGATCATCGAGCAGCCGATCCTCTCGAATTTCCGTGAGGGGCTCACCGTGATTGAGTACTTCATCTCCACCCACGGTGCGCGGAAGGGTCTGGCCGATACGGCGCTGAAGACCTCCGACGCCGGGTACCTTACGCGCCGGCTGTGCGACGTGGCCCAGGACCTCATCATTACCGAGGACGACTGCGGCACGCAGAACGGTATCGTCGTGGCCGCGGTGACCGACGTGGATACGCGCGGGGAAAAGGTGCTTGAGCCGCTGCGGGCGCGTATTACGGGCCGTACGCCGGTGGAGGACGTTGTCCATCCGCACAATGGAAAGGTCATCGTGCGGCGTAGTGAGGAAATCACCGAGGAGATCGCGCGCGAGATCGAGGATGCGGGCATGGAGTGGCTGGAAATCCGCTCGGTGCTCACGTGCCAGACGCGGCGGGGCATCTGCCGGCGCTGTTACGGCCGGAACCTCGGGACCGGGCGCATGGTGGACCTTGGCGAGGCGGTGGGGATCATCGCCGCCCAGTCCATCGGCGAGCCGGGCACGCAGCTCACCCTGCGGACGTTCCACACCGGCGGGGTCTCCTCCAGCGTCGTGGAGGGCTACTTCCAGGCCGAACGGCCCGGAACCGTGCGCTTCAAGGGCCTCAAGGTCATGGAGACCGGGGCCGGTGAGCTGATCGTCGTCAACCGTTCCGGCTCGATCAGGGTCGTGGACAAGGATGACAACGAACTGCAGACGATGCCGAACATCCCGTACGGTTCGAAGCTGAACAAGAACGATGGGGACAGCGTGGCCAAGGGCGAGCGGCTGGTGGAGTGGGACTCCAACTCGACTCCGATCCTTGCCGAAATGGCGGGAACGCTCGTTTACGAGGACATCATCGAAGGGGTCACCGTCCGCGTCGATTACGACGAGGAAAAGGGGAGCTCCATGGCCACCGTCATGGAGCACCGCGAGGAGCGCCACCCCAAGTTGAGCATCGTGGATGACGATGGGAACGAGATGAGTTCGTACTCGCTCTCCTCGGGAACGATTCTCAGCCGCGATGCCCGTCCGGGCGAGAAGGTCTATCGCGGGCAGGTGCTGGCGCGCGTGCCGCGCCTGCGGCGCAAGAGCCGCGACATCACCGGCGGCCTGCCGCGGGTGGACGAGCTGTTCGAGGCGCGCAAACCCAAGGAGGTGGCCTTCATCGCGGACATCTCCGGGAAGTTCGAAATCCGAGGCATTGCCAAGGGGATGCGCAAGTGCGCCATCGTGGCGGAAAACGGCGAGGAACGCACCTACTCCATCCCGCTCAACCGTAACTTCCTCGTGCGGGACAACGAGCAGGTCAGCGTGGGAGACCAGCTCACCGACGGGTCGCTCTCTCCGCATGACGTGCTCAGCGTGAAGGGCGAGAAGGCCGTCATGCAGTTCCTGCTCCAGGAGATCCAGGAAGTTTACCGGCTGCAGGGCGTCGGCATTAACGACAAGCACATCGAGGCGATCGTGCGCCAGATGCTCAAGAAGGTGGTCATCGAGGAGCCGGGCAACACGCGCTTCCTCTATGGCCAGCCGGTGGACAAGTGGTTGTTCCAGGAGGAGAACGAGCGGGTGGTGGCCAACGGCGGTGAGCCTGCCGTGGGCAAGCCGAAGCTCCTGGGCCTGACGAAGGCCTCGCTGGAAACCGAGAGCTTCATTTCGGCGGCCAGCTTCCAGGAGACCACGCGGGTGCTGACCGACGCGGCGATCCGCGGGCGGAAGGATTACCTGCGTGGGCTGAAGGAGAACGTCATCATGGGGCTGCTCATTCCGGCCGGCACGGGGCTGCCGCGCTACCGCAGCCTGCACGTTACCCGCAAGGGCGAGAACGTGCGCCAGGAGGAAAGCGAAGAGCAGGAGCAGGAAGTGACCCCGTCCTGACGGTCCCCTGCGGACAGGAAGCAACCCGGAACCCGGCGCACCCCTTGCGGCTCGCCGGGTTCCGGTCTTTGTCCGCAGCGGGGAAAAAGGCGTCTTGATCGGCGTGGCCGGTTGACTGCAAGGTGCCCCGTGCCGCGGAAAAGTCCCTGCACCGCCTCCCCGCCATGAACTCGAACGGCGCGCGGCGGCAGGAGTCCCACCCACCCCGAGTCGTCCATGGCCCGTCATCCCTCACCTTTCGACCACCAGTTCAACAAGCTTCTTGTGCTCCACCGGCGTGGCGAGGCGGAGGAGCTTTTCACCGAACTGCTGCGCCACGGCCACTCCATCTGCAACCCGCTCGCGGACTTTCTCCTGAAGCACCCCGGTGCTCCGGAGCTGTCTATCTTGATAGACCTTCTGTCCAAGTGCATGGACGACCGGGCGGTGCCGCTCCTGATGCGATTCCTGGATTCCGGCATCGCGGAACTGCGCCGGGCCGCGGCCAACGGGCTCGGCTGGCACCGCGCCCGTGTGGCGCTGGAGGCGCTGGACGAACTCGAAGGGACTGACCCCGACAACGATGTCCGCCTCGAAGCCCGTCTGGCGATTGACGAGATTCTGCGGGACTTCCCAAAGCTCCGCAGTCTCCTCCACTACCACGAGCCGATGAACCGGCCGCAGGCCGCCATCGCCGGCGAGCACGAACGCATCCCGGGAGCCACCACCCGGCCCGACTCTGAACAGCGGCTCGAACTCATCCGCTGCCTGCCGCGCCTTCTCGCCCTGAAGTACAACGCCGTGCCCATCCACGTCTCGCCCGCCAAGCTGCTCCACCTCGGGGTGCCGAGCGGCAGCGAGAAGCGGCTCGTGGAGCCGCTCTCCACCCTGACGGGCCGTTCCGTTCAGTTGCACAGTTGGACGCGCGAGCGCATCCGTCAGGCCATCGAGGAGTTGTACTCGCTTGGGGACGACGATTTTTGCACCTTCCATCAGGAGTTGACGCCCGGGGCGCGCGACGAGGTGGTGGAGGCGGTGCTTGCGGGCGTCCGTCCCGCAGAGCCCGCCAGCCCGCTGGCCGAAACGAGCGACGCGGTGGAGGCCGTGCAGGCGTTCCTCACAAGCTGCGAGTGCATGAAGCTGGATGAGGTGGATATCCGTTACGCTCCGCCGGAGATGACCCTGGAAGGCAGGCGCGCGGACGGGAGCGTCTATACGCTGGACGCGCCACCGGAGGGGCACCGCGAGCGCTTCCTCTCCGCCCTGCGGATCGTGGCGCGCCTCGAGCCCGGTGCCGGACTCGAACACCAGCGTGGCGGCGTCATCCGCTGCTGCCAACACGCGCCGCACTTCACGGCTCATGTGGAGGCGTTGAAGGCCCTGGAGGGGGAGACGCTCCGGGTGCGCCTGGAGCGCCCGGCCCTGGAGGCCTGAGCGGACCGCTCCAATACTGCTTGAGCCGCGGCACCCATTACCCTGTGAAATAGGCCCATGGGTTATCCGGGAAGGTGACCGGTCTTCCTGCGGGAGGCGCTGCCGCCTCCCCAGCCTCAGTGAGGAGGGTATGAGCATGAAGTGCTTGCTTGTGGTGGCGATGGCGGCGGTGGTCGCGGGTGCGGGGTGCGCGAGGCTTCCAGCCGGAGCGCAGGACCCGGAGGATTTGCGCGCCGAGCGTGTGCGCGTCATCGAGTCCATGCCGGTTACACGCCCGGCCAGCGATTTCGACTGGTCGCACAACGCCATCATCCGCGGGTCACGGGACGAGCCGGTCATCGCCCTGATGTTCACGGGCGGCTCCTGGGGTGACGGAACGATGTTCATCCTGGACGAGCTGGCCGAACGTGGCATCAAGGGGGCATTCTACTTTACGGGCGAATTTTTCGCCAACCCCGAGTTCCGCCCCGCGATCGAACGCATGGTGCGGGAGGGGCACCTGCTGGGCCCGCACGGTTACGCACACCTGCTCTACGCGCCATGGGAGGACAGGAGCCAGACGCTCGTGACGCGGGAGGAATTCGTCGATGATCTTCGCATGAACATCGAGGACGTCGCGCGTTTCGGTGTTCCCCGCGAGGAGATCGTCTGGTGGGTGCCGCCCTACGAGTGGTACAATGAGGAGATCGTGGAGTGGTCGCTCGCGGAGGGTATGCGCCTGCACAATTACTCTCCCGGCACACTCTCCCACGCCGACTATACGACTGCCGACGCGGCGAACTATCGTGATTCGGACACGATTTTCGACAGCATCATCGATTTCGAACAAAGTGAGGAGGATGGCCTGAACGGCTTCCTTCTCTTTACCCATGTGGGGGCGAGCCCCGCCCGGCCGGACCCGTTTCACTACCGTCTGCCGGAGTTGCTGGATTACCTGGAGGAGCAGGGGTACAGCTTTGTGCGGGTGGATGAGCTGCTCGAAGGAGCGCCGCTCCTTCCGGAATAGCAGCGTATAGACACGGAGACCGCCTCCCGAAGGGAGCTGATGAACATGTTTTGCAGCCAATGCGGAGCTTTGAACCCTGAGAACGCAGTGAATTGCACGCACTGCGGGATGCCGCTGTCCGCCCAGAGTGGGCAGTATCCGGCGCAGGCGCAGCCTCAGCCGCAGTTCGTTCCTCAGCAGACATCAGGCCTGGCGATCGGTTCGCTGATCGCCTCCGTTGTTGGCCTGGTCATCTGCCTCTTTGTGGGGCAGATCATCGGGATCATACTGGGGCACATGGCGCGGAAGGAAATCCGCGAGTCCGGCGGCCGGCTCGGCGGCGAAGGGCTGGCCACGGCCGGCATCATCGTCGGCTGGGTTGGCATCGGGTTCGACGTGCTCGTCGTGATCTGCTACGGCTTTGTGTTCGCGGCGGGCATCGCCGGTGGACTGTGACGCGCTGCCCGCCGTCCAGACATGCCGTTTTTGTCTATTCGCCCACGCGGACGCCGATCGGCTGGCTGTCTATCCAGTGGCCGTGCAGCAGGACGCGTGAGGCGCTCAGCCCCATGCTCCCAGCCTCATTGGACGTGAGGGTTACCTCGTACACCACACGCTCCGGGGACGAATGGGCCCTGACGGGGTTGGGGTGCACTTCGAGCTGGCTGTGGACGTCGAAGGCGGGGAAGATAATGTCGTCCAGCGTCACCGCGTCCACGTCCTCTCCGCGGATTGTCAGCTCGTAGGTGAAGGGCTCGCCGGCGGTCACCGTGTCCTCCTTCACACGGGCGGTGGCGTGGACAACCTCGTCCACCTCCTCGGGGGCGGGCAGGGCGATGGGCTCGACGCCGTACTCGCGGATGCGTTCGCGGACGCGCTCTCCGAATTCATCCCAGTCGAAATGTGCTCCCGGGTCGCTCTTGTTCCAGGGCTGGACCTGGAAATGGCCGACGAGGCCCGGGCCGGTGAAGCGCTCGTTGTCCTCGTCCAGCACGACGCGGAAGGGGCTCTCGTAGGCAGTGCCCTCCGGATGATAGGCGGGGATTTCCCACTTTACGCACAGGTAGGCGGTGAGGTCCACGAGCGCGTCCATCATCTCGGGCGTCCACGTTTCCGGCCGGCGCCCCCATCCAGCGCACTCGATGCCGATGCTCCGTCCGTTGTAATACGTCTGGGTGTGGGCCACGTCGGTGTCGTTCACCATGTGGGCGATTTCGCCGTTCGGGCCGATCACGTAATGGGCGCTGACGTTGCGCGTGTTGTTCTGAAAGTAGCGCACGACGTTGCGGAAGTTGCGCGCCTGGTTGACCTCGTGGGGCAGGTCCGAATCGTAGCGCCCTTCGGTGGTGTGAATTACGACGGCGGTGACGTGTTCCGGTTCGCGGTTGCCTTTGCGGTAATGCTGTGCGGGCGCCCAGACCATGGAGGGAGCGGGAGGCGAGGGTGGGTCCCAGGTGAGTTCAGGGTCCGCCACTTCCGCGCGCGCGGGGGAGGAGAGGATCGAGACAGCTCTGGTCTCTGTCATCATTCGTTCCGCCACTTCGGCGTGCACGCGGGTGGAGGGGCCTCCAAGCAGAATGGCTCCACAAAGAAGCGCGGGAGCGAGGGAGAGGGCTTTGTTGATCACGGTAGTGCCTTTCCGGGCCGGGCGGACCGGTAAAATCGAGGATGACTATTGGCCAGAGTCTCCGATCCAGCCGGGCAGGCAACGGAAAACTGGGGTGCCGCAAGTGTGGGGGGCTCGATTTGCTTGACTCCGAATTTATGCACGGTCCTGCTGGACACAAGGCCGCCGAAGGAGGGGCTCCAGGATGCACTACAAAGAAATTGCAGGCATTGCCGTTATGGCTGCGCTTCCCGTTTTGGCTCCCGGGCAGGTGCAGCTTGATCTTCCCGAGCGGCCCGCAGACGCGCCCGAGGGCAGTGAGTTCTTCGAGGAAATCCGCGAACTGTCCCGTGAGGAGCGGGAGCAGCGCGTCCTTAATGAAATTGCACGGGGAAACGTGCCGGAATTTCTCCGCGAACTCGTGCCGGTCACGGTGGAGGGCGAAATCTCCGGGGAAACGGAGAGCATGACAATTCACGTAACGCCAGATTACATGGCCATTGGCTCGGACGAGGACTTCTTCCGCATGCCGATGAGCGCTCCGTTGGCGCAGCAGGTGGCGGACCTGCTGGACTCCAGCCTGCCCACCAGGAAAATAGTGAATGATATACACGAGCAGGCGGACATGCAGTTCTCACCGCAGCCTTTCAGCCCCGAAGATTACGAGATAGACACTGTGGAGGTGTTCCGGCTTTCGCACCAGGCCATCGAAGCTCAGCGCGGAGAGCGGCCTCTAGGTGAACTCGTCTCCGGTATCAAGAAGGACATCGTTGTGACTGCCGAGTTGCCCAACAGGCCTCCGCCACGCCGCGTGGCGATCTACGGCTGGCACTGGCCTGCCGGCGAACCGATCCAGCCCCTGTCGCTGGTTCACCATGAGTACTACATGGACTACAGCCACGGGGTGCGGCTTGTGTGGAATAGTATAGACGTTGAAGGCGGGAAGATGACGATGCGGGAAATCCTGGCCGATCCGGTGCTGCACCCGTTGCTGAGCGACGAAGGCCCCTTCGATTCGTCCGTCTATCCGGTCGAGGAGCCGTATCTTCTGGACACGGCCGGCGAACCGGGAGGTGTGGAGGAGGGCGAAGGGCCGGAGCGGCAGGGTCAGGCTCGGCACTCCGTGCATTGAACAAGAACCGGGAGGAGGCACCAAACCCCCTCCCGGCCGGCTCGCTTTTTTGCGTTGTTTTACAGCGCCGCGGTGATGGTTTCCTTCATCTGCTCGGCGTCCATGTCGGGTGTGATGGTACCGACAACCTCCTTGTCCTCGGTGCTCACCAGGTAGAAGGTGCCGGTTTTTCCGCCGTTCTCTTCCCATAGTTCCTCGAGGCCGGTGACGTTGGCGTGCATTTCCGCCTGATTGGCGGCGCCGCGGTCGGTCATGTCGAGGACGAGGAACAGGACCGGTTCTTCGGCCAGTTCGCCTTTTGCCTCCTCAAAGGCCGGTTTCATGACTTGGCAGGTGCCGCACCAATCGGCGTAGAATTTGACCGCCAGAACGGAAGGCTTCTTTTTGTCCGCCCTTTCGGCTTCCTCTTTTGGGGCGCTGGCGAGCGCCGGGACGGCAAGACTTGCTCCCGCAGCAAGGAGCAGGGCGGCGGGGATGGTGGCGTACCATGGGGTGCAGGCATTTGCTCTCATGGGGATTCTCCTTCGATGGGGGTTGAGCCGTCCGGAATGGACGGTTTGAGCCTGTCTTTCAGATTTCGGCCAGCCGGCCGAAAAGACCTGCCTGCTGAACGGAGGAAACAAGGATATATTCGAACCCGTCTTCCTGCCAGCAAACGGCTGCATATCCTCCTTGTTCGGAAATATAGGGCTGTTGGCGTGTTGGCATGCCTGGGGGCTCCGCCATTGGCGGGTGAATAAATAGAGAGGCGTACTGCCCGTCAGCCATCAAGCGGAAGACTGCTACTTTCTCGCCATCGATGGAGCACAGCCGGGCCGATTTCCAGTCTGCCCACGGCCAGGACGGCAGCCGGGGCTCGAACCCGAGCTGTTCTGCACACCATTGCTCCAGTGCCGAGGGGTCGCCAGACTCGAAGCTCTCCTGCTCCTGAAGTGAGGCAATTTCGAAGTAACCGCCGAAATCCCTGCCGGAGGCATCAGCCGGGGCGTTCACCAGCAAGGAGTAGAGCGCGGCGAGAAGCACCATCGCCGCCGCGGCTATAAGGACTGACGCAAAGCGCTGCCTTCCCCGTCCGGGTTTTTCCAGTTCTGCCAGGATGGCTTCCCTGCTTTCTGCGACGGCGGGAGTGCGGAGCGTGCGCAGCCGCATACCGAGCGTTTTATGCGCGGCAAGTGCCTGGCGGCAGGCGGGACACTCTTCCAAGTGTTTTTCGAGAGCCGCGGCCGGTTTCCCCCCGTGATCGTGAAGGGCCGAAAGCTGCTCTTCCCACTCCGGGCAGGGTGGTCTGGCTGTCATGACGTTTCCCTCCTTGGTGGGTCGGCGGAGTCTTTGTTGCTTTCGCCGAGATACCCCCGTTTGCGGGCGTATTCCTCAAGCCGGGCGGCGGCGAAACTGCGCGCGCGGGCCAGCCGGGACCGGACGGTGCCGGGGGGAATCCCGAGAGCTTCTGCGATTTCCGCGTAGCTGAATCCTTCCACCTCTCTCAGCAGCAGTGCTGTCCTGTATTCGGTTCCCATCTCTTCCAGGGCTGCTTCCACTTCCTCATCCAGCGAGTTTGCCACAATATCCGGCAGGTCCACTTTGACTGGACCGGCGGGGATGTACTCTTCGCCGAGGTTGGGAAGTGAAACAATCTGGGGTGCGCTGGAGGCGCGCCGGCCGCGGTCCTTGGCAAGATTGTAGAGCGAGGCGAAGATGTAACCACGCGGATTGGGGTGCTTTGCCAGTGCCTGGCGCTTGCGGAGGAGGCGGAAACAGGTCTCCTGGACAAGCTCCTCCGCATCCTCGTGGTTGTTGGCCAGCCGGTACGCTGTCCGCAGCAGCGCGTCGAGTTGTCCGGCCAGAATGTCCTGTGGGGTGGAACGGGGCATTGGGACTCACTCGCAGAACTCTCCCGCACCTTTAAATACGCAGGCGCGGGGGAAAAAGTTCCCGAAGAGCAATAAAAGTCAGACACTCCGGCCGGGTGGCGGCCGGCGGTCACTTCCGGTTTTCGACTTCGAGCTTTGCACGCCTGAGCAGGATCGAGTTGCCAACCACGGAGAGCGAGCTGGTGACCATCGCGATGACGCCGATCATGGGGTGGAGCAGCCCGATTGCGGCGATGGGGATGGCGGCGGCGTTGTAAAACCAGGCCCAGAACAGGTTCTCCACGATTTTGCGGAAGGTGGCACGGGAGAGGCGCACCGCCTCGACCACCTTTGTCAACTCGCCGCTGACAAGCGTGACGCCGGCGGCTTCGATGGCGACGTCGGCCCCGGCGCCGATGGCGATGCCCACGTCGGCCTGCTTGAGCGCCGGGGCGTCGTTGATGCCATCTCCCACCATGGCCACGTGGCCGGGATGCTCCTTCTGAAGGCGGCGAACCTCCTCGACCTTTCCTTCCGGCAGCACGCCCGCCAACACGTCGTCTATACCTGCCTCGGCGGCCACGTGGCGCGCCGTGCGCTCGTTGTCTCCGGTGATCATCACCGTGCGGATGCCCATGTGGTGGAGGGCGGCGATGGCGCCCTTCGAGTCGGGCTTGATGGTATCGGCGACGGCGACGATGCCCGCGGAGCGGTCCCCGATGGCGATCAACATGGCGGTTTTGCCCTCGTTTTCGAGCCGCATGAGGTCCTCGTCCAGGGCAGCCACGTCTATATCGTTCTCGTCCATGAATCGCCGGCTGCCCACTCGGACGGGTTTGCCGCTCACGGTGCCCTGAACGCCGCGGGCGGTCACCGCCTTGAAATCCTCGACGGTGGGTATATCCAGACCGCGCTCGCGCGCACCCTCCACGATTGCCTGCCCGAGGGGATGTTCGGAACCGGTCTCCACGCAGGCCGCAGCCGTCAGGACTTCATCTTCGGAAAATCCCTCCGCCGGGACGACGGCGGCAAGCGCCGGTTCCCCCTTGGTGATCGTCCCGGTTTTGTCCAGGACGACGACTTTAACGTCCTTGAGCGTTTGAACCGCCTCGCCCGAGCGGAAGAGCACGCCGCGTTCGGCACCCATACCGGAACCAACCATTAGCGCGGTCGGCGTCGCCAGCCCCAATGCGCACGGGCAAGCGATGACGAGTACAGCAATGGCGGCCAGTAGGGCGAGAATAATAGGCGCTGCAGTAGGGTCAACCCACGGCAGGAAACCCGCTCCCCATTCAAGTATCGGACGGAGTTGATCAGGAAACATGAACCATGCGGCGAAACTGGCCAGTGCAATGACGATTACGGCAGGAACGAATTTCGCCGTCATCCGGTCCGCAAATTCCTGTATCGGAACGCGCGAGCCCTGGGCCTGCTCCACGAGCCGGATGACCTGCGCGAGGAACGTGTCCGCACCAACGCGCGTGGCACGCACTTTGAGCATGCCTTCCTTGTTGATGGTGGCTCCTATTACCGATGCGCCGGGCCCCTTTTCCACCGGGACGGACTCGCCCGTTGCGATGGATTCGTCCACATGGCTGTTACCTTCCACGATTTCGCCATCGGTGGGGATTTTTGCTCCTGGGCGGACTATCATAACGTCCCCGGCGACGACGTCAGCCACGGGGATTTCCGTCTCCTCACCGTCGCGCAGGACGGTGGCGGTCTTGGCGCCGAGGGTCAGCAGTTTGCTGATCGCCTGGGAGGCGCGCCCCTTCGCCCGCGTTTCCAGATAGCGGCCCAGCAGGTGGAACGTCATGATGGTGGCTGCCATTTCGATAAAAGACGTCATCGGATAGACGAAACCAACCAGCCCGATCAGGTAGGGCGGCAGGCTGCCCATCGAAATCAGGACATCCATGTTGGCGGTCCGGTTGCGGAGAGATCTGAAGGCGGACCGGTGCGTCGCCCAACCGCCATACAGAAAGACAACAGGAAATCCCAGAATCGCGATGATTGCCAGATATCCCGGAAGAGGGAACCAGAACATGTGGACGCCCATCAGAATCATGATGACCGTGGTGGGGATGGCGGCTATCCAGACACGGCGAATTGCCTGCGCCAGATAGCGCTCCTCGATGTCCTCCTGGCCGGCACCTGCGCTGCCGGTACCCAGCTCCGACGCCTCCGCAACGTCATAGCCCGCCTTCTCCACTGTCCTTCGGAGGGTGTCTATATCGGAGAGGGAAGGGTCGAAGGTGATATCGGCACGGTGGGCCGAAATGTTGGTGTCCACCCTGGTTACCGCCTCCAACCGGCGGAGCGATGTTTTCACAATCCCGGCGCAGTGATCGCTTCCCATGCCGGGGACGATCAGTCTGGCCTGGCGGGACCCGGCGGCATGGCCGGCATGGTCTACAGTGGAGGTCTCTTCCTCCTCCGCTCCGGTTGGCTCGGCTTCGTCCCGTCCGTCCGTGACGTTGTAACCGGCCTTCTCCACCGCCGAGCGCATGGCTTGTTCATCGGTTTGGGAAGGATCAAACGTGACGTGGGCACGGCGTGAGGGAATGTCCGTCTTTACATCGGAAACACCCTCAATCTCCCTGAGCGATTTCGAGACAATCCCGGCGCAATGATCGCTTCCCATTCCAGGAATGTGGAGTGCCGTGTGGTCTCCATGGCTGTTGTGCCCCTCTTCATGGCATGACTCCGAATGGCCTGCGTGGTGGTCATGGTGCGGGTCCTTCATGGAAGCGTCCTCCTTTGTGGAGACGTCTGTCTAGCCAGGCAGGGTGAAGTGACCGGGGCCGAATATGAGAACTGCCCCAAGATGGCCAGTGATTCCAGTTGCGATAACCGCGGCGAGCAGAATGCCGCGGTACGTCCAGGCAAGGCGTTCATTGCCGGAGCGGCGAATGCGAATTTCCCCGGTGATGGCGGCCGCTATGAGGAGGACCGTCGCCGCAATTCCGAGCCAGCGATGCCACTCGAGCGTCAGTTCAAGCGCTGGGTAGCTTGCGTAGGCGGCGGCTGCCCATCCCAAGGGTGCGGCAAGAAGCGCGGATATGGCCGCCAGATGCAGGGAAAATCTTCCCGCCGCCAGGAAGTACTCGGGCCGGAAGCGCAGGGAGAGTGCTTCCGCCAGCAGGGCCGCGAACGCCAGCGCGATGGGGAAGTGGACCACCACGGGGTGGAATTTTCCTGCAAAGGCTATCCACCGGCCGGCCGCTGTCTCCGGCTCGTGATGAACGTGTCCGTCGTGGGCGCCGTGTGCGTGATCGTGCTCATGTTCAGTATCGTGATCGTGCTCATGTTCGGTATCGTGCTCGTGATTGTGTTCGTGCTCGCCCGGTTCATCTGCAACAGGGTCGTCAAAGTAACCCGCAGGAAGGAACTCGACGTATTGCTCCGGGTTTTCGAGAAAAGTCCGCAGGCACCTTCGGCAGCAGAGATAGACAGTTTGGCCGCGGTACTCGGTGGAAATCTGCGGGTCGATGGGCTCGTCGGTCATGACCGGGCACATTTCGTTTTGTGGACTGACCGGAGCCTCGTTTTCGGAGGCCCCGGCCAGGGTGGGGAAGAGGAGGACTGCGCCGAGGCAGAGTGCGAGGAAGCTGCCTCGTGGCCGGGAGGTTGGACGGTGGGGGAGTGAGTGCATTGCTGGCATTCCTTCCAATTTTGTGCCGGCGGTGGAGCCGGGAGGTGACGGTGTAATTTCTCCCGGCTCCGGGAGGCATATACGCCGGATGATCAGTGATGCTCGCTGTGGTCGTCGCCGGTAGTCTCGGCCGTGGTGGTGGCATGCTCACGTGCCTCTTCGATCTTCTCCATGTGAGCGACGGGGTCCGCGTTGAAGCGGCCTACGCAGCCCGCGCAGCAGAAGCGGACGAGTTGATTGGCATGCACGATGTCGTACGGTCCGCCCATGGCATCGAGGTCCATTCCGGCGACCACGCACGTGTCGAGCGGATAGTCTTCCTTCTGCGCCTCGATTACTTTTTCATCCAGCGCTTCGATGAACATGACGGGGCGTTCGGTGGCGTGGGTGTCGCATCCGGGGCAGCAGAAGATGAAGAGCCGGTTGCCGATGACGCGGCGAATGTCTATCTCGGCATCGCCGGTGAGTTCCTCGGCAGGATCGGCGATGCAGTGGGTAAGCGGATAGAACTTGAGCTGGGACTCGACGATCTTCTCGTCGGCCTTTTCGAGATACTCATCCGGGTTGGCCTCGAAGCGCGGGATGCATCCGGCGCAGCAGAAGCGCACCTCCCGGCCTTCATGCAACTTGACGATGGGCTCGCCCATGGAGCCAAGTTCCTGTCCGCTCACGACGCATGTATCGAGAGGCCAGGCGTCGCCAATGCGGGTCTCGCCATCGTGTTCTTCGGGAGGGGTGCCTTCTCCGACCATCTCGCCGTGGGCGTGGTCGTGTGCATGGTCGTGCGCATGATCGTGTTCGTGTGCATGTTCATGGTTGTGATCGTGATGGCCGTGGTCATGGTCTTCCTGCGCGGCCACAGGCATGTAGAAGAGTGCGAGCGCGAGTGCGCCGGCGATTGCGATGAGGTTCCTCATGTTGATGCTCCTTGGGTTTGAATGCCCGCCCCTGTGGGGTTGGGGGTTTCTGCCTTGGTCGAGGGTTCCGCCGGGGGTCACGATTCGTTCTGACCCTGGCGCAGTTCGGCGGCGGCGAGTTTGAACTCCTCCATCGCGCTGTATAGAATGGGGACGACAAAGATGCTGATGAGCACCGCCAGCATTCCGCCGAAGACTGGTATGGCAAGCGGTGTCATGATTTCACTGCCCCGTCCGGTGGAGGTAAGAACGGGCAGCAGGGCAAGGATCGTGGTGGCGCTCGTCATGAGGCAGGGCCGCACGCGGCGGAGGGATGCCTCCATGATGGTTTCGCGCAGGAAGCCAAGCGTGCCGGGGGATTTTGCCGCGAGGCTCTGTTTAATATAGGTGGACATGATGACGCCGTTGTCCGTCGCAATCCCGTAGAGGGCCAGGAAGCCGACCCACACGGCAACCGACAGATTTATCTCCCCCATGTTGAAAACCTCCCGCATGTTGGCCCCGAACACGGCAAAGTTCAGGAACCATGGCTGGCTCCAGAGCCAGAGGAAAATGAATCCGCCGGACCATGCTACGAAGACGTTCAGGAATATAATCATGGTAACCGCCGTGGAGCGGAACTGAAGGTAGAGCACCAGGATAATGAGAAGAAGCGCAAGCGGCAGGACGATGGAGAGTGTTCTGGCCGCACGGACCTGGCTTTCGTAGGTACCCGCGAAGTCATAGGAGACGCCGGGCGGGAGATTCCGGGCGATCGTCTCGTCGAGGAGCGCCCGTGCGTTCTCCACCACGTCGGTTTCGGCATAGCCTGCCTGGCTGTCGAAAAGGACATAGGCGGTGAGGAAGGTGTCCTCGCTCTTGATGGCTTGAGGGCCCCGCACGTACTCGATGTCAGCGACTTCGCGAAGTGGAATCTGGACGTTTGAGGAGCCCCTTCCGGGGGAAGAAACGAGGATGTTCTCCAGCTCCTCCATGGAGTCGCGAAGCTCGCGCTGATAGCGCACGCGCACGGGGTAGCGCTCCCGGCCCTCGACGGTCATCGTAAGCGGCCGGCCGCCGATGGCCACCTCAACGACGTCCATCACGTCTTGTATATTAATGCCGTAGCGGGCGATGGCCTTCCGGTCCGGGATGATTTCCAGGTAGGGCTTGCCGACGACGCGCTCTGCGATGACGGCCTGGGTACGGACGCCTTCTGCCCGGCCGGACTGAAGGATGTCCTCGATTTCGAGAACCACCTGCTCTATGGTTTCCAGGTCGGGGCCGCGGACGCGCACGCCCATCGGAGCGCGCATACCGGTCTGCAGCATGACGATACGTGTGCTGATGGGAGCCAGCTTCGGGGCGGAGGTGAGGCCTGGAAACTGGGCAGCGTCGACGATCTCTCTCCAGATATCGTCGGGAGTCTCTATTTCCGGCCGCCAGTTTCTGTAGGGACGGCCTTGGCGGTCCGGCACCAGCTCCCCATCCTCGTCGCGCACGAACTCCCCTGCCTCCGTATCATAGGCGAAAGTGAGGCGCCGGCCCTGCTCGTCCTGCTTGAACTCGGGTGTATACTTGATCACGGTTTCGATCATGGAAAGCGGCGCGGGGTCGAGCGGTGTTTCCGCGCGCCCGGCTTTCCCCGCCACAGTGTGGACCTCGGGTATTGCCTGGAAGGCCATGTCGAGTTTCTTGAGGTAATCGGTTGCCTCTCCAATGCTTGCGTGCGGCATTGTCACGGGCATATAGAGGAAGCTGCCCTCGTCGAGCGTGGGCATGAACTCGCGCCCAAGACCGGGGAAGGCCTCGGCAAGAGTGTTGCCGGCGGGGGTTTCGTGTACCCGTTCCGGAAGCCAGCCGAAGACACGCGGAAAGCCGAGCCAGATGCTGAACCCAAGTGCGACCATCAGAAGGGGGACGGTGAGCGCCGTCACCTTGAACCGAAGGCAGAACTGAAGTACAGGAATATAGACAAAGCGGAAGACCCAGAAGAAACCGATAAGTCCCCCCGCCACAACAGCAACAAAAAGGAGGTTCTGCCACTGCGCACGCAACGCACCGAGCGGTTCCCAGGTGGAGGACAGTAGAACGACGACGAAGACGGACGCGGCAATCACCAGCCCGTAGTGTATGAACCGCCAGCTACGCGTGATCCAGCCAGGGAGCCGGGGAAGCTTCCAGCCAAGGAGCGCCTGTGCCACCACAGGGAGCAAAGTGAGGGCGATGGTAATACTGGCAAAGAGAACGAAGGTTTTTGTATAGGCAAGGGGCGTGAACAGCTTGCCTTCCTGGCCAACCATTGTGAAGACGGGAAGGAAGCTTATGATGGTGGTTGCGACGGCCGTTGTTACTGCGGAACCGACTTCGCTGGCCGCGCGGTGGAGGACAGTGAAGCGCGATTCCGAGGGACTGGCCTTCCGCAGATGCTGAAGCATGTTCTCGGTCAGCACGATGCCCACGTCCACCACGCTGCCGATCGAAATGGCAATGCCGGCCAGGGCGACAACGTTCGCCTGCACCCCGAACAGCTTCATCATGATAAATGTAAAGAGGACCGCAAGCGGCAGCATGGAACTGATCATGGCGGAACTGCGCAGATGGAACACCATGAGCAGCACGACAATAATGGTGATCAGTATCTGGTCGCGGAGGGCGTCCTCCAGCGTGCCGATGGTCTCCTGGATCAGGCCGCTGCGGTCGTAGAATGGAACAATGGTGACCTGGCTGATGGTGCCGTCCTCAAGCGTCCGGCTCGGCAGGCCTGGTGATATTTCCTCGATCTTGTCCTTGACGTTTTCGATAACCTGCATGGGGTTGGCGCCGTAGCGCGCCGTGACGACCCCACCGGCAGCCTCCGCGCCCGAAATTGTCAGGACACCCCGCCGGAGTGCCGGGCCGGTGCTCACCGTGCCCACCTGGGAGATGGTTACCGGGATGCCGTCGCGGCTGTCGACGACGGTGTCTTCGATATCCTCCACTCCCTGGATGAATCCACGCCCACGGATGACATACTCGACGCCGGTACTTTCGAGCGTGCGCGCGCCCACGTCCAGGTTCGAGCGCCGTACTGCGTTAATCACCTGCGGGAGCGAAACTCCGAAACTCCGCATGGCGTCGGGGTTGACGTCTATCTGGTATTCGCGGACGAAGCCGCCAATGCTCGCGACCTCAGAAACGCCGTGAGCACTCTGAAGGGCGTAGCGTACGTACCAATCCTGTATGGACCGAAGCTCCTCGGGGTCCCAGCCGCCAACGGGCTCGCCCTCGGGGGTACGGCCCTGGAGGGTGTACCAGAAAACCTGCCCCATTGCCGTTGCATCCGGTCCCAACTGGGGCTCGACACCGGCGGGGACAGTTCCCGACGGCAGGCTGGCAAGTTTTTCGAGAACACGCGAGCGTGACCAATAGAAGTCCACCCCCTCCTCGAAGATCACCGAAATGGAGGAGAACCCGAACATGGAGTTCGAGCGGATGGTGCGCACGCCGGGAATTCCCTGCAGCGCCGTGGTAAGGGGATAGGTGACCTGGTCCTCGATGTCCTGGGGTGAGCGGCCGGGCCACTCCGTGAAGATGATCTGCTGGTTTTCGCCAAGGTCCGGAATTGCGTCCACCGGGACCGGATCGTGTGGGTACTGGTTTTGGCCGGGCAGGTGTGGCCAGTCGCCCGGCTGGAAGGGCATCACCATGAGCCCCCAAGCGAGCAGCACCACACCGAGGAGCACGACAACGAGCCGTTGCTCCATGCAGAATTTAATGAACCGGTCAATCATTGGACGCGAACTCCTCTTCTATCGTACCGCAGGCGAGCATCTCGTCTCCGAAGTAGGGGTTGCGTATTTGGGTGCTTGCTTGGAGCCAGTCCGCGCCCTCCCAATCAAACGCCATGGGGCAATGGGCCAGGTGAATGGTTGCGCTGGCGGGGTTGCCGTGGTCGCGGAAGGCTGCAATCATTGCATTGCTGAGCGTATGATATACCTCGCGCGAGGTGCCGATATCGTCTGCTTCCGTCCCAGCTCCGGCGAGTTCGTGCAGGGTGTGCTCCCCGGCCTCGTCAGCCTTATGGTGAAGCCGCTGCCATGCCTCGTTGGCGGCCGTATAGTCGTCCGAGGCGAGCGCCTCGGTGAGTTCGAGATAGACGTCGAGGGCGGCTTCGGTGGCTTCAGCGCCCAGTTCGGGGGCTCCTGCATGGTCATGAGCCGGGGCGGGCTCCTCCGGATGGTCCTCGTGTTCGTCGTGATCGACGGCGGGGCCGTGGTCGTGATCGTGTCCGGGCGCGGGTGCATCACCCTCGGGGCTCATCATGCTGGGGCGGGCCATGATTTGCATGGCCGAATCGATGCGGAACGCGCCATGGGTGACGACGCTTTCGCCTTCGGCAAGGCCCTCGCGCACGACGTAGCCATCACGTGTGCGGGGGCCGAGAACGACTTCGCGCCCCTCGAACGTTGGCCGCTCACGTCCCGGCACCCGTGTATAGACAATCGCCCGCTTTCCGGTAATGAGTGGCGCAGTCGCCGGGATGATGAGCGGGGGCGTTTCCTCCTCCATTTCGGCATCGACGAGGCCGGTGACGTACATACCCGGCTTGAGGAGGCCGTCGGGGTTGTCCACGTCCACGCGAACACGCGTCGTGCGCGTGCCGGTGCGTGTTACCGGGTCGATATAGGAAATCTCGCCCGGGAATCCCTCTCCGGGATAGGCCTGGGCCGTGAAGACCATCGGCTGGCCGAGGCGGAGCCAGGGCAGGTCGGTTTCGAACGCATCGAGTTCGGCCCAGACCGTGGAGAGATCGGCGATGGTGAGAATTCGTCCGCCGGTGGAGACATACTCGCCCTCCTCAAAGTGGCGGGCGATGACCGTCCCTCCGATGGGAGCAAGAAGGGTTACCTGCTCGCGGGCTTCGCCCTCCGCGGCGATTTCGTCTATCTGGCCGGGGGTGAGCCCCGCGAGGCGGAGCCTTTCGCGGCCTGCGGCCACGGCGGCTTCGCTCGCGCGGCGGATGGCGGCGCCCGCACCTTCCGGCAGATTACCGAAGGAGCGCTTCGCCTGAAGGAATTCCTTCTGCACGGCGAGCAGTTCGGGGCTGTAGAGCACGACGAGCTCCTGTCCTTTCTCCACCGTTGTGCCCTCGAACTCGGCGTGGAGCCTGTCTATACGGCCTCCCACGTCGGCGCTGATGTGGGCGCGGCGCGGCTCACTCACGGCGAGCTGGCCACTGAGGCGGACCGGCCTGACGGCAGGCATGCGCTGAACCGTGGTGGTCCGTATGTCCGAAAGGGCGACCCCTTCGGCGGACATGGTCATGCGGCGCTCGGAGGCGCCCTCCTCCGGTGCGTCATCGTCATCGTAAACCGCCTGCATTTCCATGCCGCAGATGGGGCATTCGCCCTCCTCGGGGAGAGGCGGCACGCAATTCATCGCGCAGGCGTAGCCGAGTATCTCGTTGCCGTTTGTGGCTGATGTGTGCTCGTGCGTGTGGTCGTGTGTTTTGGTTGCGGAGCCGTGGTTCTCCTCTGGCGTGCCGGAGCTTTCCTGCTCGAGCGCCTCTGCTTCGGAGCGTTCCATGGGGACGAGTTCCATGCCGCAGATGGGGCAGTCCCCCGGTTCATCCTGCTGTATCCATGGGTGCATGGCGGAAACATAGACGATGTCGCTGGCGCTCGTATCTCCGCTTTCGCCCCCTTGGTTATGCTGGCCGGAGCCTCCGGTGCTGCGGGCGCCCATGTTGTAGGCCACGAAGGCGGCAACGAGCACGGCGGCGACGGCGGTGCCCTGTGCGAGGCTGGGCGTGATCAGGCCAAGGATGGATGTGATTTTGTTCTTCTTCATTGTGTTGCCTCCTCCGGGAGGGTCGTGTCGATTGGTCCGCCTGCGGCGCGTTCAAGGTCCGCCACGGCGAGGAGATAGTCGCGGTGCGTGCGTAGAAGATCGCGCTGCACGGCGATGTAGGTTCGCTGGGTGTCGAGCATGTCGAGGTAGGTGCCCTGTCCGGCGACGTATCGGCTCTGGGCTGCCTCGTTTGCCTCGATGGAAAGCGGCAGAACCTGGTTTTCGAGTATAGACAGTTGCTCGCGGAGCGAAGTCACACGCGCCACCGCGGTATGCATCTCCTCGGTCACCGCGTCCTCCTGGGACTGTATGCGGAGGGTGGCCTCCTCGGTGCGTTTGCGGGCCTGCTCGACGGCGGCGCGGCGGCGGGCGTTGGGGATGGGGAGGTTGATGCCGGCGGAAACGCTCCAGGCATCCATCCGGTCGTCCGGCAGGGGAACGGCCGGGAACCCGGGGCGTTCGCCAAGCGCGGCATATCCGGCACCGATCGTAAAGTCCGGGTAGTAGTCCAGTTCGGCCAGGCGGTGGGCCAGCCGGCCCCGCTCCTCCTGGCGGGCGTAACGATCAAGCTCCGGGCGTTGCTCCAGCGCGGCCGCGATCAATGCCTCGGGTTCGGGCATGCGCGGCAGCACCTCCTCTGGTGCGGGCAACTCCGGCTGGAAGGACACCGCCACCGTGCCGAGCAGCCGCACCAGGTCCCGTTCGAGAGCTTCGATGCGTGCGTCGAACTCCGGGAACATGTTTTCCACGCGGGCGATTTCCGTCTGCGCGCGCAGGAGTGCCGTCAGGTCCGTCCTTCCCGTTTCGTAGAGCGTTCCGGTTGTTTCGAGAATGCTCTGCAGGAGTTCCTCGTCCTCGCGGGTGAGTTCCTTGTCCGCCCGCTCGAAGGCCAGACTGTACCACGCGGCAGCGATTTGCTGGCGGAGAGCGAGCACCTCGGTGCGATACACCTCAAATTCCTCGCGCGAGGTGATATCGGCGATATCTCCCCGCAAACCGCGCTTGCCGAACCAGGGGAAACGTTGCTCCACGCGGAGCATGTTTTCCCGCATATCGCCGCTCCCGGGAAAGGTTTCCATCTGCTCGGCCATGAGCATGGGATCAGGGAGGGAGGAGGCTTGCGGGACCTCCTGCACCATGGCCTCGAAGCGCGCGAAGCCCGCCTGAAGCCGTGGGTTGTTCAGCAGTGCGGTTTCGAAGGCTTCTTCGAAGGTGGTGATGCGCTCAGGTGCGGCCGGCCGCGGGTCGAGGGGCGGCTCTTCCTGGGCCACGGCGGGCCGGACGGTATCCGGCCGGACCGAGTCGCGGTCGGGAACCTCGGGCGGCGACATGGCGCACGCGGAGAGGAACCCCGCGGCGGCAATCGCACTGGTCAGAAGAAATATCTTTCGGCGGGTGGCAACGCGCCACCGCGAGTCGTCGGACATGGAAGTCGATCCTGGCTATCTTTGGCGGTCGTTGGGTACGGGCAGATACATCCACGCACCCGGTTGACGGGAGAGAGGCCAAGCGGTGGCAGGCACCCGGGCGCAGTTCGGCTACGCGCGCCCTTTGGGCAACAGGCCACCGGCCAGAATCAAATTATGAAGACCGAGTAGAGCTCGTGAAGGGAGGGGTGGGGAAGTGGGCTCCCCCGGGTGGGGCGCCACTTGGGGGCGTCCTCAAGCTGAAGCAGGGCGGGAGCAGCCGTCCCGGCCGGGGTGGCCGCCGCAGCCTGCTGGGTCTTGTTCTCGGTGGAGGGCTTGATCCCCGGGCTTTTCGCCAGCGCAGGGTGGTCTGCGCCGTCCTGAAGCTCTCCGATGCAGCAGAGGCACCCGCCGGTGTGACCCGGTTCGGAAGGGGCGGCGGGTTCCGGTGCGTCGTTCTGTCGCTCCGTGGGGCAGCAGGGGCCGTCTTCCCCGTGGTGCTTGGGCGTGGGGGAGGGGGTGGGCTCCGTGGCCACCTTTTCGCAGCAGGAGCCGCCGCACGCGCAGGGGATTCCATACGCCAGACCGGCCGATGCAAAAAACACCATCCCCACCAGTAGGGAGAGCACTCGCAGGCCGGTTGTATGGCGCTTCCGCATCATCATGTCTGGAGTGGTAAGCAGGTCCCGGGCCGCCCTGTCAACCCAAGCCGCCGGACTTTGGACCGATTGCCGCCCCGGCCCCGGCGCCTCGCTTTGCTCCACCACGTTTCGTTGACGCCCCAGACGCGGGGAGAAAAGGGTCTTCGTGTCCGTAGAACTTCATGCCTTCAAGAAGGAGTCCGCTCCATGACCACCCGAAAGCTCACAGCCGCCCTTGCGGCCGGCCTGCTCGCCCTTCCCGCCATCGTCAAGGCGGAGGAACTTCCCCTCGATGTCATGACCTTCAATATCCGTTTCGGCACCGCTTACGACCGGGAGAACAACTGGCCCAACCGCCAGGACATGGTGGTCCGGATGCTCCGAAAATACGACGCGGACATCGTCGGCACGCAGGAAATTCAAGACTTTCAGGCCGACCATATCACCCGCTGGATGCCGGAGTACCGTTGGTTCGGCGCCCACCGCGGGGACCACATGGAGGAGCGCTGTGCCATTCTCTATAAATGGCGCGAGTACATGCCGCTTGAAACCGGCACCTTCTGGCTTTCCGAAACCCCCGATGTTTACGCCTCACAGTCGTGGGATGCCGCGCTTCCGCGTATCGCCACTTGGGCCCGCTTCGTTCACATGGAAACGGAAACGGAGTTCTATGTCTATAACACTCACTTCGACCACGTCGGCCGGCAGGCGCGTGTCCACAGTATGGACCTGATCCTCGAACATATCGACGAGAACGCCCGGGACCGGCCGGTCATCCTTCTCGGCGATTTTAACGTAACTGCCGAACAGAGTGAGGTTTACGACGCCGTGGCGGAGACCGGATTCGAGGACCTTTGGCTCACGGCAGCAGAACGCGAAGGCCCCACGGCCACCTGGAATGCCTTCCGCGACCTCGATCCAGAATCGGACCGTCGAATCGACTGGATCATGACCCGCGGCCCGTTCGAAGCGGACTATATCGAAACGATTATCTATAGCGAGGACGGGCGCTGGCCGTCGGACCACTTCCCGGTCTTCGCGCGGGTGCGGCTGGATATATCCGAATAGGTGAGGCTGGTTTCAGCGCCTGGCCGGCGTGATGGGTCCGGCGATGTAAGACAGGCGATCCAGCCATTCTCCGGCATGATCGATCCGCAGGACCGGGCGCCTCCCGGGCCGAGTCGATCTTGCTGTGCCGGAGTGTGTCCTGAGAGCACCGAAAACCTGCAGATACCTGTTGACTGTTCCCGTGCATTTTGCAGGAAAGGGATCAGTATGATAAGACTTGACAAAGGACCACTTTGATGCCCCACACCTCCTTTATTCGTCTGCGGCGCCTTGCCCTGTGCTTCGCCGCGTGGTTGCTGCTGGTCATCGCTGTCGCTCCACCGCCTGCCGAGGCAGGCCGTACCTACGCCACCGCCGCGCCTCGTGCCGCGGCCGATCAGCCACTCCCCACGCTGGACGGCCTTGTCGATCCGGTGGAGTACGCCCGCGCGTGGAATTCCACGCGCATCCTCTATCGTCCCCACTGGTTTCCGGACCCGGTCAGGGTGCGCCTGCTCACCAGCAATACCGACCTTTACATTCACATCGAAGGTATTCCAATCGGGACCGGCGGTCAGCAGCGGGAGATATCCGTGGCCTTCGACGTGCTGCAGGACGGTGGCTGGCTCCCCCAGTCCGACGACCTGCGGTTTGCCGTCACCGAGGCGGGGGAGATGTCCGCCCAGCGGGGTGGCGGGTTCGCAGGCTGGGTGGCGGCACCGGGCTCCATCACGTGGGAGGCCGCCACGGCCCCGCATGGGGAGTTCGCCTGGAACTGCGAAATGCGCATTCCGCTCCGGCACTTGACGCCTTCCGGTGGCACCGGAGGGCGCCCCTACCACGTCGTGGGTTTCAACGTGCGCCACAACTCGGTCCGCTCTGTGGGAGACGATTTCGGTTGGCCGCCGGACGCCGGGCCGATCTCTCCCAATACTTGGGGAAGCCTGCTGTTGTTCGGACCGCAGACCGGCGGTCAGGTATTCCTCGATACCTTGCGCATCACCCAGGGGTACGAGTACGACGCCACCTCCCGTGCGCCCTACGACTTTGTTGCGGGGAAGGAGACGCTCGTGCGGGCGACGCTCTACGCGCCTACGGGAGCTTCCAGCAGCCTGACACAGCTCGTTGTCCAACGGGTGGCGCCCTCCACCGGGCCCGTTCACCATGTGGACCCCGCCCGGCCCGCCACGAGGCACTCCTTCGCTCCAACAGGCCGGCATGACAGCCACCTCGCCACCGACTTCTGGTGTCCCGGGGATATCTTCTCCGTACCGGGGACCTATCGTTTTGAAATTGTGACGTATAACATCAGCGGCAGTCCAAGGCCACCGATCCGCCTCGGGACACGGGTCTTCAAGGAAACGAAGGATTTTAACGTACTGCTCCTGCCGGTAAATCTTACCGGGATCGTGGACGATGGGCGCGCCTGGGGCGAGGACCTGACGGCGAACGTGGCCACCGCCATGCGGGAGATGGCCCGGCTTTTTCCCGTTCGCGACGGGGCCGCGCCGTTCGTCTTGAACTCAAGTGAGCCCGCGCCCGAGACGGGGATCCGCTATCTTTTCATCCCTGCTGTGGTCCAGCCACAAGCTGGTGATACACTGGGCACGCTCGACCAGCGTGCCCGGCGGGTGGCGAATGACCTGCTTCATTTGGTCAACAACGGTCTGGAAAGGGGCGATCCCGCAAACAATCTCGGGCGTATAGACAGGGCGAGCATTCTTGGTGCCTCCACCGGCACCGGAGGCGGCCAGGCGCAACCCAACTGGAGCCCCTGTTCCTCGGGTGCGGGCTTCGATGCTTTCCCGTGGGGTGCGTCTGCCACTGTGCTCATTCACGAATTCTACCACTGCTTGGGGCACGTGGTCCGGGGTAGTGCCAACAGTGATGGCGGTGACCATTCCCGCAACAGTCTGATACCGCTGACCGGCGGACGCAGCGTCGTCAACTTTACGCGGCGCAGCAACGTGAATAACGCCCGGTCGCTCATGTTCTGGCAGGTGGGGGGAATCCACGATGCTTTTGTGGAGGGGGCCGAATGGAACGCCGTGCGTGAGTACCTTGTGACCCGTCCCCGGTTGCCGGGTTGCGAGACCTGTGGTCCGGCCAAGGAGGGCATCCTTCCCGCGCAAAAGGATACCGGCAAGATGTTCCGCCTTGCCGGCAGCATGAGCATGCAGGAGGTTTTCTCTTTCTCCACTTCCGAGGTCCGGCCGTCGGAGGGGTTGGTTGCGACGGCAGGCGATCCGAATGGCAGCTATGCATTGGAAATGGTGGCTGGGGACGGGTCGGTTCTGACTGCCCTGCCTTTCTCTCTCCAGTTTGAGCTCATCGACGACGGGCACATGGTGTACGGTTCCACCAAGCAACAAAACCCCGAGTTTCTGGATGAAGCCGGTTTTCTTCTGCAGACTCCGCTGGCCGACGGCAGCGTCCGTGTCCGAATTGTCAGCAACGGTCACACGCTCTGGCAAATGGAGCTTCCCGAAACCACGCCGGATATATTTTCGATTGGGATGACGGACGACGGAAAGGGTAACATGGAACTGAATTGGCAAGTCAGTGACCAGGGTGTGCCGGCAAGTCAGCTTCGCCACTCTGTATTCTTCAAGCAATCCCCCGGCAGTGTGCCGGTGTTGCTGGGCAACGGCCTGACTGAAACCAGCTTCATCTTCCCGGCGCACATGGCGCCGGCTTCACCAGATGCACGCCTGATTGTAAGGACCACGAACGGCGCCAACACCGACGAAGTGGAAAGCGAGCCTTTCGAGATCGCTCCCAACTGGCCGGTGGCTGGTATCGTCCGTCCCGCGCCCGAGGACCTTCAGGATATGCGCACCATGGTCATTCAGGGGCAACCGTACCTCTTCCGCGCTGCGGCGTTTGACTATACGGACGGGCTGCTCGACGGGGAGTCGGTCGTGTGGACGAGCAACGTGGACGGCCCCATGGGCACGGGGGCGGACCTCGTCGCCGCACTCCCCACCGCAGGCCCCCACGTCATCACCCTCACGGTCACCAACTCACACCAACTGGATGATATAGATGCCGTTCAGTTGTTCGTCCTTGCGGACAGCGACGGGGACGGACTCCCCGACGATTACGAGAATCAATACGATTGCCTGGATGTCAACGTTTACGACAGCGACCTGGATCAGGATGGAGACGGCCTGGACTCCCTCACCGAATTCTTTATCGGCACCAACCCCTGTGATCCCGACACCTCCGGCAACGGCTACACGGACGGTGATGAGGTGGCGATGGGCAGCGATCCACTTGACGGGCAGAGCACCCCGGAGGTTGGGGCGCTTTTCCTTCCGAGCAGGCCCGCGCCAACCGTCCTGACGGTACGTGAGCCCTGCCCGCCCATCGCCCGCTCGATCCGGGTGTGGACGGTGACGGCCCAGACAGAGTGGTTCGTCTCCTCGGACAGCCCGTGGCTCGTGCCCGTTACGGAAAGCGGAACAGGCGACGGTAATATCGATCTTTTCTTTGACTGCGAACTAATGCTCCCCGGATGGAATCGCGGTACTCTGACGGTTGCCACAGAGGGCCATCCCCCGCGCACGGTTGAGATCGAAGTGGACTTCCACCCGGACGCGGTGGAAGGCTGGATAGTCCAATAATCGCCTGAGGTTGGCACGGCAGCCCGTATCCCCAGGGGAGAAACGCGGAAATTTCCCATCAGGGAATTCCGGTGTTCCTCTCCCCTGTGGGCGGTGCGGTGCTGCATAACACAATAGAAATCAAGTATCTGCGTTCCCCTGGAGAGGGTTCGGAGCGACCCGCTGCACGATGCGAGGTGTCTTGGAACTGGCACCAACAGGTGCCGATAACGTTTGACAAGGGGCATGTACGTTTGGAACCGGTTCGTTACATTCCAACCGGACCGGAGGCGCCCCACCCATGCCCCGCCTGTCATTTCGTTCTTCTTTCGCTGTAGCTTCGTATATATTTCTCCTGGCCGCGGTATTGTTGTTGCCTCGTCCGGTGGAGGCAGACCGGGTTTACGCCGCCGCCGCGCCAAGGGCGCCACTCGGTCAGCCTCTCCCGACGATAAACGGCATTGCCGAACCGTCCACTTACCTGCACGCATGGAATGCAACTCGGATATCCTACCGGCCGGACCATTGGTCCCCCCTCGCCACCATCAGGCTTATCGCGAGCGACACGGACCTCTATATTCATGTTGGCCCGATGCCTCTGGGTTCCGGCCAGACTCCCTCGAGTGTCTATGTCCAGTTCGACGTGGAGCATGATGGCGGGGGAGTGCCCGGCACCGACGACCTCCGCTTCGTCATCACCGAGCAGGGCGGCACCGCCGTCTATCGCGGCACCGGTACCACCGCGGACTGGCAGGAAGAAACCGGCATTACGGATTGGCTCGCCGCCACGGCCCCGAGCGGTGAGTTTCATTGGAACTGCGAGGTGCGCATCCCGCTCCGCCACCTGACTCCACCCGGCGGAACCGGCGGCAGACCCTTTCACGTCGTGGGATTCCACGTTCGCCACAGTTCCGTTAGGGCGGAGCACGACGATTTCGGCTGGCCGCCGGACGTGTGGGCTTTCGTGCCGAATACCTGGGGGCAGCTTCTTCTGCTCGTCAGGGATACCGGCAATCAGGTGCTGCTCGACACCTTCCGTATTACACAGGGCTTCGAGTATGACGAGAATGCAGGCGTCGCCTACGACTTTATCGCCGGGAAGGAGACGCTGGTGCGTGCGTCGTTCTATGCGCCCATGAGCCCGTTCGCCAGTGGCGCCGAAGTGCGTGTGCGGCGTATAGCCCCGACTCCGGGGCCCGTCCACTCCATCGAACCCACCCGGACCGCACGTTTCTTCCCCACCACCCCGACCGGCCGGCATGATTCGCCCGCGGCTTATGATTTTTGGGTGCCGGGCACCGTTTTCGATACTCCCGGCACATACAGCTTCGAGGCCGTGACGTTCACGGGAACCGGCTCGGCGCGCCCTCCCATCCGGCTGGGGACGCGGGTGTACAAGGAAACGAAGCCGTTTAATGTTTTGTTGCAACCCAGCAGCTCCGAAGGAGTGTTGCGGGAGGAGGGAGGAGATGTGCTGCCGGACGCGCGGCCCTGGGGAGAGGACCTGACGGCAAACGTGCCGCCTGCAATGGCGGATATGGCCCGGCTGTTTCCCGTCGCCGACGGGGCGGCGCCCTTCGTGCTGGCGTCAGGAGGCGAGCCTCCCGATGCCGGCATTCGCTATCTGCTGATCCCCTTCGTTGTGCAGCCGCGGGAGGACGAGACCCTGGCAAGTATTGGCCAGCGTACCCGCGCACTCGCAAACGACCAACTGCATCTGTTCAACTCCGTAATGGAGAGGAATGACCCTGCCAATAATCTCGGGCGTATAGACAGAGCGGGCACCATTGGCGCTTCCACCATGACTCGCGGCGGTCAGGCACAGCCGCACTGGTCCCCCTGCTCCACCGCTCTCGGCTTCGATCCGTTTCCGTGGGGAGCGACGGCGAGTCTCGCCGTTCACGAATTCATGCACTGCCTTGGGCACGTTCACTCCAGCAGTCCCAACATCACCAGTCCTGTGGGGGTTCATTCGCGCAATATGTTTATTCCCACCCGTACCGGCCGCAAGGTCGTTGATTTCATTGGCCGTGCCGACATTGAAGAGCCGCGCTCGGTCATGTACTACATCGTCCACTGGGCCCGCGAAACGTTTATAGAAGGTTACGAATGGAACGCCATCCGGGAATACCTTGTCACCCGCCCTCGCCTGCCTGGGTGCGAGACCTGCGGTCCGGCGAAGGAAGGCCCATTCCTTCCTGTGCAGGAGGACACCGGCCTGATGTTTCGACTTACCGGAAGCGTCAACATGCAGGACGTGTTCACTTACTCCACCTCCGAAGTCCGTCCGTCTGAAGGTCTTGTGCCTACACCGGCTGACCCCAACGGCGCCTACGCCCTGGAGCTGCTCTCCCCGGACGGCGAGGTGCTTTCGATCACACCGTTCGACGTCCAGTTCCAGTTACTTGATGACGAGGAGATGACCGGCGATCCCACCGGGGATCAGAACGAACCCACGCCTTCGTTCCTTCAGGAGGCAGGGTTTGCGCTGCAGGTTCCCCTGCCTGAAGGCAGTTTCACGGCGCGCGTCGCGCTCGATGGGAACACGCTCTGGCAGATGAACCTGCCCGGCTCCACTCCGGAAATAAGTTTTATAGACCTCTCGGAGGACGAACATGGCGTGTTCAACCTTAGCTGGGGAGCAACGGATTCCGGTGTTCCGGCCAGTCAGCTCCGCCACTCGGTGTTCTTCAAACAGTCCCCGGATACGCCGGCCCTTCTCCTGGCGCACGCGCTGGAGGAAACGCAGTTCGAATTTCCGCCGGACCTGGCTCCCGCGTCCAACGCCGCACGTCTGATTGTCGAGACGACCAACGGCGCCAACATCGCCGAGGCCGAAAGCGACCCATTCGTCATTGCTCCCAAACCGCCCCACGTCCGCATAGTCCGCCCCGCGCCTGACGACCTTCAGGACATGCGCACCATGGTCATCCAGGGCCAGCCGTATCTTTTCCGCGCGACGGCCTTTGATCTCACCGATGGCACGCTCTCCGGTTCTTCCGTTGTCTGGGAAAGCAATATAGACGGCACCCTCGGCACTGGGCCCCATATCACCGCGGAAATACCCACCGCCGGACCTCACATCATCACCGTTTCCGCCACAAACGGTGCCAATCAAACCTCCACGGATGTAATACAACTCTTCGTCCTTGCCGACAGCGACGGCGATGGCATCCCCGACGACTACAAAAATCAGTACGAGTGCCTGAAGATCGGGGACGACCAGGCGGACCTTGACATTGACGGCGATGGGCTCACCGTTCGCGAGGAGTTCCACCATGGCACCAACCCCTGCGATCCGGACACGGATGGCGATGGCTATACGGACGGCGACGAGGTCAGGCTGGGCAGCGATCCGCTCGACCCCAAGAGCACACCCGAGCCCAGCGGGCTGTTCCTCCCCACGCGCCCGCGGCCTTTCGTCGTGATCGGGCAGGAACCGCCGCCGGAACCGCACACTATCCCGATTCAGCCGGAGGACGAGCAGAGCCAGTGGACGGTCTTCTCCGACAGCCCCTGGCTCGATGTCCTCACCGGGGAGGGGGCAGGCCCGGGTCACATCGAACTCGCTTTCGATCCCGATCAGATGATCCCCGGCTTCAACCGTGGCATCATCATCGTAACCGTGGGGGATCAGCCTCCGCGCACGGTGAACGTCGAAGTGGACTTCCACCCGGACGCGGCGGAGAGCTGGGCCATCCAGTAGGCGCCCGTCCCGCCAAAACGCTTGGCCCCTCCGGCCCATCGTGGGACTGCTCCGCCCGGGGCAGCGCCCCGAGTCCGATTGAAACAGGCATTGCCCGGACCGGCCCATGTCCATGACTCCGCGCGAACGGTTTCTCGCCGCGCTCGACCGCCGGCCCATCACGGGCCGCGTTCCTCATTTCGAACTCGAAGTGTTCCTCACCATGGAAGCGCTCGGCCGCGTCCATCCGCTGCACCGGCGGTTCGAGCAGTGGGACCAGATGTCCGGGCGCGAGAAGGACCTGCACCGGCGCGACGTTGCTGACCTGTATGTAGCGAAACTCCGCCGATTCGGCCTCGCCGCCACCATCCATCACGCACCAATAGACTGGTCCGAGGAGGACATCCGACTCTCCGTCGAGCACGTACGCGAACTGGATGGCTGGAATCATGCCGTCTGCATACATGGCGATGCAACGTACAGTCTGCCGGACGGGGACGGCATGATGGAGTTCGCCGTCCGCATGGGGGAGGAACCGCAGGGGCTCAAGGACGAGGCGCAACGCATGGTGGATGAGGCGCTGAAGCGCGCTGCCCGCATCGCCCGCTGGGGGACAGTGGACGCGCTCTGCCTCTGCTCGGATTATTGCTTCAACGACAACCCCTTCCTCCCGCCCGCCGCCTTTGACGAGTTCGTCACGCCCTACCTCTCCGAACTGATTGCCGGCTACCGCGAGATGGGCTTCCACACCATCAAGCACACCGACGGCAACATCATGCCGATCCTGGATTCGCTCGTCTCGGCGAATCCCCACGCGCTGCACAGCCTCGACCCGCAGGGCGGGGTGGACATTGCGGAGGTCAAGCGCCGGGTGGGGGACCGGGTATGCCTGATCGGCAACGTCCACTGCGGGCTGCTCCAGAGCGGCACGGACGAGGAGGTGCGCGAGTCCGCCCGCCACGCCCTGCGGCACGGCATGCCCGGTGGCGGTTACGTCTTCGGGACGAGCAACTGCATCTACACGGGGATGGCTCTGGACCGGTACGAGCTGATGCTGGAGGTCTGGCGGGAGGAGGGGAACCACCCCGCGGGGGTGGCCTGAGCGGACAGGCGGGCGGGCTGTTCTCCCTACTTGACACCCCCTCCCCCCTTGCGGCCCATGGGAGGCGGTCCAAACGAAAGCGGTTCCCGGCCACATCCCGGAGAGCAACATCAGGAGGGGTTCCATGGTACTGACTGCGCTCGACTACATCATCATCGCCGCCTACATCCTTCTGGTGCTGGCGGTGGGGCTGTATTTCCGCAAGCGCGCGAGCAAGAGTCTGACAGATTACTTCATCTCCGGGCGGTCCCTACCCTGGTGGATTCTCGGGACCTCGATGGTCGCCACCACCTTTGCCGCGGACACCCCCCTGGCCGTTACCAACCTGACAGCTCAAGGCGGCCTAGCCCAGAACTGGCTTTGGTGGAACATGGCCATCGGCGGCATGATCACCGTGTTCGTTTATGCGCGTCTCTGGCGCCGGAGCGGTGTCGTGACCGATGTTGAGCTGATCGAGAAGCGTTACAGCGGCAAGCCCGCCTCCCTGCTTCGTGGCTTCCGGGCCATCTACCTGGCCCTTCCCGTCAACTGCATCATCATCGGCTGGGTGGCCGGCGCGATGCTCACCATCCTCAACAACACTGTCCTCTACGGCACTGGCTACGAAGGGCAGCTCGACTGGTGGATCATCGTCGGCCTCCTGCTCATTGCCGGTACCTACACGACCCTTTCCGGTCTCTGGGGCGTTGCCACCACCGATGTCCTCCAGTTCTGCATCGCCATGGGGGCCTGCATTGTGCTGGCGGTCATCGCGGTTGGTGACGCGGGTGGCATTGTGGCGATGCGCGAGTCCGTGGACGAGGCCATGGGGCCGGGCGGATTCCGGTTCTTCCCCGACTTCGCCAACGGGGACTTGGCGCAACTTGGCCTGAACCTCTTCCTCATTTATATTTTTGTCCAATGGTGGGCCTCCTGGTATCCGGGAGCGGAGCCCGGCGGCGGCGGATACGTGGTGCAACGCATGGCCTCCGCAAAGAACGAGAAGCACGCCCTGCTCGGCACACTGTGGTTTCAGGTCGCCCATTATTGTGTGCGCCCCTGGCCCTGGCTTCTGGTGGCCTTCGCTGCCATCGCCAAGTATCCCGAACTCATGGACGAGACGAACCGGGGCGTTGGTTTTGCCTGGATCATGCGGGACCTCCTGCCCCCGGGGCTGATAGGTCTTCTCCTCATCGCCTTCTTTGCCGCCTTCATGTCCACGCTCGCCTCGCAGACGACCTGGGGGGCTTCCCTCCTTGTGAACGACGTCTATAAGCGCTTCATCAACCCCGAGGCCGAGGGGCGCACGCTCGCTCACGCCGGCCGTGTCGCCACCCTCATCATGCTTACGGCGGGCGGCCTCACCGCCTACGCGATGCGTCACGTCGCCGTGGACGAGGCTTGGCGCATACTCCTCGCGCTCGGTGCCGGTACAGGGGCCGTTTTCATGCTCCGCTGGTTCTGGTGGCGGATCAACGCGTGGTCGGAAATCACCGCCATGGTCTCTGCCGGCGTGTATTATGTCTTCTTTACCATTTACGCCAATGTCACCGGCTGGGAACTCGTGGAGGAGTACAAGCTCTTCTTTGTCGCGATGCTGACCACCCTGAGCTGGATCACCGTAACCTTCCTCACGCAACCCGAGAAGCAGGAGGTGCTGGAGAGCTTCCTCCGGACGGTTCGCCCCGGCGGGGCGGGCTGGAAGGCGGTCGCCGCCAAGGCCGGCATCGAACCCGGTGAATCCAACCTCGGCCTGTCCCTCAGCTGCGCCGCCCTGGGCATTGCCCTCGTCTATCTCACCCTCCCCGGTGTCGGGTTCCTGATCTTCGGGGAGTGGATCAAGGCCCTCGCCTGCCTTGGGGGTGCTGCCATCTGCGCCGGGGGAATCGTCGTGTTGCTGAACAGGATCGGCTGGGAGAAGGTCATGCGGTAGGACGGTATGTGAATCGGGGGCTTCAGCCGGTTTCCCGTTGTTGGGGCCCCACACGATTCGTCTTGACGTGACGCCGTCTCCGGGCCGACGTGCACTGTTCGTTTACACGAACCGGACTCCCGGCACGGGCGGTTTCAGGCCATGGTATCGAACCCCACCTCTTCCGGTCCGGACGGCCCTTCCCCAGCCCGCTCTGAGGAGCACTACCGCCTGCTCTTCGAGCGCAACCCGCTTCCCACCTGGGTTTACGACGTGGAGACCCTGCGGTTCCTCTCGGTAAACGAGGCCGCCGTGCGTACCTACGGTTACAGCCGCGAAGAGTTCCTCGCCATGACCATCAAGGACGTGCGGCCGCAGGAGGAAGTCCCCAAACTCCTGAGGTTTCTGGACGCGCTTGCCCGGAACCCCGATGAAGCCGGCGACTTAACATGGCTTCACCGCCGCAAGGACGGGTCGCTTCTTTGGGTGGAGCCCACCTCCATCGACATCGACTTCGCCGGCCGCCCGGCCAGGCTCGTCTGCGCAAAGGAGGTGACCGAGCAGCAAAGGGCACAGCGCGAGTTGCGCGATGCGGCCGCGCTGATGGACCAGGCGCAGTCGGTGGCGCGGATCGGTTCGTGGAAGGTAACCTACGAAGGAGGCGAAGCCAGACTCACCTGGTCCGACGGAACCTACGAGCTCTTCGGCGCGGTCCCGGGTGAGTTCGTTCCCACTCGCGAGAAACTGCTGGCCCTTGTCCATCCCGAGGACCGGCCCAGGCTTCTGGAAGCCATCGAGGAGCGCTCCCGCCTGGCCGGTCCGGTTGAGGTCGATTACCGCGTCCAGCGGCCGGACGGCGAGGTTCGCTGGGTAAGGGAAAAGGGCCGGGTGTTCCCCGGCACCGATGACTCGCCGCCCACTCTGCTCGGTGTTGTGATGGATATCACCGAGCGTAAGACCGCCGAGGAAGAGCAGCGCCGCCTCACCGAACGGCTTTCCGATACTCTGGAAAGCATTACCGATGCCTTCTTCACCGTGGACAGGGAGTGGCGTTTCACTTACGTCAATACTGAGGCGGAAAAGGTCCTCCAGCGCGAGCGGGATTCGCTGCTGGGCCGCAGCGTGTGGGATGAGTTCCCCGAAGCGCGGGGGAGCACCTTCCATACGGAATACAACAAGGCGCTCACCAGCGGCTCCAGGGCGGCGTTCGTTGAATACTATCCTCCGCTTGACACCTGGTTCGACGTGCGCGCCTATCCGTCGGAGCATGGGCTTTCCGTCTATTTTCAGGATGTTACCAAGCGCCGGGAGGCTGAAGCACGCCTTCGCAAGAGCGAAGCAAGCTTGGCGGAGGCACAACGCCTCGCCCGCATGGGGAGTTGGGAGTACGATCTCCGGGAGGACAGGATATACTGGTCCGATGAGGTTTTCCGTATGCTCGGTTACGAGCAACGGGTGGAAACCCTGACGCTTGCGGACTTCATGGCACACGTCCCTCCTGAGGACATGGCGGATGCGGAAAGCCTCTACGAACAACTGGAGCGCGGGGACATCCCATCCGCCCTGAAAATGCGCCTCGTGCGCAAGGACGGCGGAGTCATCACAGTTCTGGAGCGCATTCAACTCGAACGCGGCGCGGACGGAACCGTCGTAGGTGCCCGCGGGACTGTTCAGGATATCACCGAGCAGGAGGAGCTTGAACGCGCCCTGCGCGAGAAAGAACTACTCTTCCGTACTGCCGCCGATTGCGCCACCGACTGTATATACGACTGGTGGGTGGACGAGCCGGAGATGGTCTGGTACGGGCGGATGAATGAACGGTTTGGTGGGGACACTTCCGGGATGACGGTCTCCATCGAGCGGATGAATGCCATGATCCACCCCGGGGACCGGGAGCGGGTCCTCGCGCTTGTGGATCATTGCGTCCGCACCGGTGACCTTTTCGAGATAGACTACCGCGTGATCGACCCGGCCGGCAACGTCAGATACTGGACCGACCGGGGACAGTTCATTATGAGGGACGGCCGGCCGGTCCGGATGATCGGCACGCAGACGGACGTCACCGAAAAGACCCTGGCGGAGGAGGCGCGCCGACGCAGTGAGGCGCGTTTCCGGAAAATATTCGAGTCCGATTTGATTGGGATTCTCTTCGAGCGGCCGGATGGAGCCATCGTTGATTGCAACGAGGTATTTGCCGATCTGATCGGCTATACAGTCGAGGACGTCCGGGAGGGCCGTGCGAACTGGGAGAAGCTTACACCGCGCGAATTTAGACCCCAGGACGAATGGGCGATCAGGGAACTCGCGGCCGAGGGGCGATGCACTCCCTATGAGAAAGCATTCATCCGCAAGGACGGCCAACACGTTCCCGTGCTGGTCGGCGCGGCCGCGGTGGAGGATGGTCTCAACGTTTGGTTCGTGCTGGACATCACCGACAGGAAGAGGGCAGAGCGTGCGCTTGTCCAGGCCAACCTGGGTCTTGAAGAGAAGGTGGCCGAGCGGACCCGGGAGTTGGAGAGGCTCTACAGGAGGCAGGCGGCGCTGTCGGAGTTTCAACTGGCGATCGGGGAGCCGGCAGACCTCCAGCCCGTGCTGGAAAGCGCCGCGGCAATAATAGAGAAAACCATGCCGCGGACGGAGCGCGTTGCCATCGCCCTCTGGGATGCGGAAAAGGGCAGGTACACCACCCTCGCGTCCGCGTCCGATGGCCGGACCGAGGATATACTTACATTTCTCGAAAAGCTTCCCGGAGACCCATGCACGGCCATTCGCAAGACGCTGCGGCCCGCGGTTGTCCGGGACTTCGGCCGCGAAACGGACATGGGGTACCCGAACGAGTGGGGAGCCGGGGCCTACCTGGCCGTGCCGATCGTCTGGGGGGATGACTTTCTTGGCGGGCTGATTGCCGTGGACAGCCAGGTCCGCGACTATACACAGGGGGACATCGATTTTATGCGGGCGCTCGGCGACCGGACCGCCGTTGCCGTCGCCAGGGCCCGCCTGCTCGAAGACCTGCGCGAAACCAACAATGCCCTGGCGGCTGAGGTGCAGGAGCGCGCCAAGGCTGAGAAGGCACTGGAAATTGCGCTTGAAAGCGTTGATGCGGCACGCCAGGAGGCCGAGCGTGCCAACCAGGCGAAAAGTGAGTTCCTCTCCCGGATGAGCCACGAGCTGCGCACGCCTCTCAATGCGATCCTTGGCTTTGCGCAGGTTCTCGAAATGACAAGCACGAACGAAAGCGAACGCCGCAGCCTCGCCCATATCATGAAGGCCGGCAGGCACCTTCTGGGTTTGATAAACGAGGTGCTCGATATAAGCCGGATTGAATCGGATAGTATGTCCGTTTCCGTGGAGCCTGTACGTTGGAGGCCGGTTCTTCAGGAATGCCTCGATCTTCTTAAGCCCCAGACCACCGAGCGCCGAATAACCGTTGCCGCGGATATTGATGCGGACGTCCCCACGTCCATACAGGCGGATGTGGGCCGCCTTCGCCAGGTGCTGCTCAACATCCTGTCAAACGCAGTAAAATACAACAGGGAGGGGGGGCAAATAAGGGTGGCGGCAACCCGCTTCCGGGAAGATTTTCTGCGGGTCTCCATCACAGACACTGGGGAAGGGATTCCGGAGGACATGCTGGAACGTATCTTCGTTCCTTTCGAGCGGCTGGGTGCGGAGCGGACGAATGTAGAAGGTTCGGGACTGGGGATGCCGTTGGCCAAACAGCTCGTCGAATCGATGGGCGGCTCGATTCTTGTCGAAAGCGCCACCGGGCAGGGGAC
>SLMS01000010.1 GCA_007133495.1 Candidatus Sumerlaeota bacterium
CTCCCCCACCGCCGCCTTGCCGTGGAGGACGTCATGATCGAGGTGGCCGCCCAACGCGACGAGGTGCAGCTCCGCCGCGCGCGCCTCCGCCTGCTCGACGAGGAACACCCCGACTCCGAAATCGATCTGCAGGGCCTCCTCACCGGCGAACAGTTCCGCGCCACGATCGACGGCCGCACCCATCTCGAAGTGATCTCCGTCCTCCTCCCGGACGACACCAAGGACCTTTACATGCGCGGGCCCGTCCCCGCTTCGGGCTGGCTCAGTATCACTCCGGTGGACGAGCTCCCGGAGGGCGAGACCGTGGCGGAGCGCTGGATACGGCTCCTGCTCGAACCGGACATCCGCATAAACCGCGAGCAGGATATGGACGAGAATACGGCGCTGCTGGTGGACTTCGAGCTGCGGAACCGCCAGGAGGCACCCGTCGAAATCTTCCCCCGCGAATTCCCCGTCGCCATACGGAACGTCCGCGCCAACGCCCACTTCACGCCCGAGGGCTTCCGCGTGGAAAACGCCGTGGCGGACGTAGGCAGCACGAAGGACGCCCGCGTGGACCTCGTCGTGGCCCTCGGCATCCCCAGCCGGGTGGAGTTCGACGTGGAGGTGGAGGAACTCGACGTCAACGAATGGCTGGAAGGCTGGGGCGAACGCGAGTGGGCCACTCCGCCCTACGTCTATGCCCGCAGCGAGCCCAGAGAACCGCGGGAGCCGCGGAAGCTCGTGGACGTCGAGGCCAATATCCGCGCGCAGAACGTCAAATTCCTCCAGTTCCCGGGGCAGGAGGTGGAGGCCAACCTCCGGGTCGAAGGCTGGTCCGGCCGGCCCGCCCGCATGTGGCTCGAACCTGTCCGCGCCAAGCTTTACGAGGGTGAGGGCGAAGCCACCGTCGCCATGGAATTCCCCTCCGGCGAGACGCCCATTGTCGAATTGAGTGCAGATTTCCGCGAAGTCGGGGTAAAGGGCTTCATGGACGATTTGCTGGAGCGGGACCAGGCCATGAACGGGCTCCTCACCGGCAACCTCGAGTTCGCCGCGCAACTGCTCGACTACCCCACCTACACGGCCACCGCCGAGTACGAAATCACCCGGTCCTCCATGGTCGGCAACGTCATCATGCCCTACGCACGCAACGTCCTTCAGCTCGCCTCCACCACCGGCGGGCGGGACACCAGCTTGCGGGGAACCGTAAGGGCGGAGGACGAGCGCGTTTACCTGCCGGACCTCGTCCTGATCAACCCCGCGGTGAACATGACCGCCGACGGGTACGTGGACTTTCAGGGGAGTCTCAACTTCGACGTCACCGCCAGCGTCATCTCCCAGCGCCTGCGGAACATCCCCGTCGTGAGCCTCGTGGGCGACCTGATCAACTTCGTCGGCAACGAAATCGTCACCTACCGCTTGCGCGGCACGGTGGAAAATCCGGAGTATTATCCGATCCCCACGGTGGTGGCCCGGCTCGAACGTGTCAGGGATCTCCTTAGGGAAACCCAGGGCCGCGGCGACACAGGAGCTCCCCCAGACGGGTAACCCCAAGGAATCCGGACTCCCTTCATGGGCGACTGGCGCGAGCGCATCAAAAGGCGCACCGCGGACCGCAAAGCAAAGGAACTCCAGAGGACCCTCCGGAGCCAAAGCCGTGAGGGCGGTTCCGCGCTTGTTCTTCCCACCGGCAGAGTCCTCGACTTCTGCTCCAACGACTACCTCGCCATGGCCGGCAACGCAGAGGTCATCCGCGCCGCCCGCACTGCCGCCCTGCGCATCGGCGCCGGAGCCCGCGCCTCCCGCCTCGTCACCGGCAACTACGACCTCCTCGACGAACTCGAAACGGAACTGGCCGAGTTCAAGGGCACCCAGACCGCCCTCGTCTTCCCCACCGGCTACCACGCAAACCTTGGCCTCATCACCACGCTCGTCGAACCCCGCGACGCGGTGTTCCTCGACCGTCTCGCCCACGCCTGCCTGGTGGACGGTGTCCGCCTCAGCGGCGCACGCCTGCGCGTCTTTCCCCACAACGACCTCGAACGGCTCGACAACCTGCTTGCACGCCACGCCGAAGCACCCGCCCGGTGGATCCTCACCGAGGGCATCTTCAGCATGGACGGCGACCTGGTCCCCCTGCCCGGCCTCCTCGAACTCGCCCGCAAGCACGACGCGACCATCATCCTCGACGACGCGCACGCCACGGGCGTCCTCGGCCCCACTGGCCGCGGTATCACCGAGCATTACGGGATCGACCCCGCCGAATGGGTCCCTCACCTCATCACCACTGGAACGCTCAGCAAGGCGCTGGGCTCCCAGGGCGGCGTGGTCTTTGGCACGCGGGAACTCCGCTGTGAGATGATCAACCAGGCCCGGTCCTTTGTCTATACAACCGGCCTTGCTCCGCCCGCCGCCGGAGCGGCCCTTGCCGCCCTGCGCATCCTCAAGCGCGAACCCGCCGCCGTCCGCCAGCTCGAGGAGCGCACGGCCCTCGTCCGCCTTGCCCTTGAGGAGAACGGCATCGCCCTGCCCGCCGGGGTCCGCTCGCCCATCCTGCCCATCCTGCTCGGCGAGGCCGACCGCGCCGTGGCCTGCTCGCGCCAGCTCGAACGCCAGGGTGTCCTTTGCCTGCCGATCCGCCCCCCCACCGTCCCGCGCGGCACCTCGCGCCTGCGCATCACCGTGACCCTCAACCACGGCGAGGCCGAATGCCACCAGGCCTGCCACCGCATCGCCCGCGCCGTCGCCACCGCGGCAAAAATGAAAGAACCCAATCCCGTTCACGCTTTCATCATCCCCACCAAGGAGACGATCTGATGGGCTTCCTCTCCCGTCTGTTCGGAAAGAAGGACCCCGAGCCAACCGCCGAGCCGCCCCCGCCACCCAAGGAGGAGACGACTCCCTCCTGGCAGCAGGGAAGCGGTGTCCCGCAGGAACTGGCGGCGACCGAGGTGCGCGAAATGCTCGAATCCGCCGGCCCGCCCGTCCTCCTTGACGTCCGCAGTCCCGAGGAACGCCAGCGTGACGGCTGGATTCCCGGCAGCCAGCACATACCCATGCCCGAAATCCAGGGCCGCACGGATGAACTCGACCCCAAGCGCCCCCTCGTCCTGTACGACAACACCGGCATGCAGAGCATGGAGGCTGGCGCCTTCCTCCTCGAGCAGGGCTTCGCGGATGTCTCCAACCTCAACGGCGGCCTGCAAAGCTGGAGTGGACCGCTGGAGGGAGCAGAGAAAGAGCAGTAGCGAGCGCGGATGGGCCCCTAGCATTCGGCCCCCTCTGTCCCCCTCACCGGTTGACAACTCCGCCGGACCTCGGGGCCCAATCCCCCGCACACTCCCCGGGGGACGCCGCCATGAAGACCCGCGCACCGCAGCGATTCGCCATCCCCCTACTGCTGGCTGCCGCCGTGGCAGTCCTCGCCGCCGTCGAATTCCTCCCCCGGGAAACACCGCACGAAGACACCACCGCCACCGTTGAGGCGGAATTGCCAGCCCGATCGAGCCCCGCAGAGACCAGCGCCACCGATGCCCTGCGCCTTCACCGCTCCGCGAACCCGCCCGCCTTTCTCGACGTACGCGAGGGCTGGGAACTCGCCCGCTTCGGCACGGTCCCCGGCGCGGCGCACATTCCGCGTGGCGAACTGGAGGACCGCATCGGGGAACTCAATCCCGCCGAACCCCTTGTCATCATCTGCCGCAGCGGCCGGCGTAGCCGCCTTGCCGGGCAGATGCTCCTGCGGGAGGGCTTCGCCGAAGTCCACAACATGACCGGCGGCATGCTCACTTGGGAGGGCCCGATCCAGCGCGACACGCCGGAATGACCCCCATCTCAATTCGCGGCATGTCCGGCACCCTGCCCCTCGCGCCCCGTGCCCCTTTCCTGGTGAACTCCCCCCGGCCTCCAAGGCACCCGGGAGTTCGGCACGTGACTGCCACCGTTCCTGCCGGAAAAGTGCAATCCTGCTGGACCGGAGTTGCCCGCTGTGCTTCCATTCCATTCACGCTCGGGGGTTCCCTGGCCCCGGGCAGCCCGTCAAACGCCCGCCCGCCTGCCCGGGTCTCTTTGCAAGGGGAATCGACTCATGAAAAACAGACCATACCGTAAGCTTCGCGCCGCACTGCTCGGCAGCGCTTTGCTGCTCCCGGCGCTCATTCTGGCGGACGGACGCGTCCTTCCCGGCCGCGCCGTGGACACGCCGCAGCAGGACCGCCCCGCCTCAGCCCAGGAAACCCGCCAAACTGCCCGCACTCAGGCCACCGTGCTGGCACAGGCCGGCCAGACTGTCTATACCCGCCGAGACGGGGTCACCATCCGGCGCGGAGAGGATCGCACCGCCCCGACCCTGGTGGAGCTGGATGCCGGCGCGGCCCTTGAAGTCCTCGCACGCGAGACCGGCTGGCTCCAGGTCCGCACTCCCGCGGGCGACACCGGGTACGTCTCGCCGCTCCATGTCACCACCGACCGGCCAGAGCCTCAGCGCCAGCGGCGCGGCATCGTCCTGGCCGATGATCTGGGTCCCGGCGAGCGCGCCGACGTCACCGCCATCCGCGGCCTCAGCCCCGTCTCTGAAGAATACGCCGCCGACGCCGCCATCCCCTCGGAGATCGTCCGGCAGGTCGAACAGATGGAAGAGCGCGGCGAAGCCGTTACCCAGAGCCGCATTGACCAATTCCTTCGCGAGGGAGGCATCGTGGCGCCATGATAAGCCGTATGCTGCCGTTCTTCCTCTTCCTGACCGGCGCCGTCCTCCTTGGCGCGGCGAGCTGCACCTCCACCCAGGTCCAGGACCTGACCGAGTTCGGCATGCGCGTGGCCGGAGAGGACCCCGAACGCGCAGCCCAAACCGGCCGCGCTGCGGGTCAGGTCGCCGGCTCCCTCGCCCCCATGCCCTTCGAGAACGAGCGCGCCATCGGCGGCGGCATCGCCGTCCAGTCCCTCCACCAGCAGGGCCAGCTCCACCCCAGCGAAGAGCTTCAGGAGTACGTGAACCTCGTCGGCAAGGCGGTGGCGGAGAATTCCCCGCGCGCCGGTTTCCCCTTTGCCTTCGGCGTGGTGGACCGCGAGGACGTCAACGCTTGGGCCGCCCCGGGTGGATACGTCTTCGTCACGACCGGCCTCCTCAGGGAAATGGAGGACGAGGCGCAGCTCGCCGGCGTCCTCGGCCACGAAATCGCCCACATCACCGAAGGCCATATGATGAGCATCATTCGCCGGACCCAGCGCGTTGCCGGCCTTACCGACATCGCCGAGGTCGCCGCCGGCCGCGACATGAGCCAGGTCCGCAACGCCGTCAACATCGGCACGCAGACGCTCTTTGAGCGTGGCTTCGACCAGGACATGGAGTACGATGCCGATCGCCTCGGAATGGAGTACGCCGCTCTGACCGGTTACGACCCGCAGGGGCTGGTGCGGTATCTTCGCGCGCTGCGTGCCCGTGCGGGCGAACGCGGCGGAGGATGGCTGACAGCCACCCACCCCCCGCTCGTCCGCCGCATTCAGCGCATCGAGGCAGCAATTCAGTCCGACTTTGCCGGCATCGGCGGAGCCGTCCAGGAGCAACGCTACCAGGAGGTCATCCGCCGGACGCTCGGCGGCTGACGGGAAAGGGCTCCGATGGCGGAAGCGGCGGAAGGCTCCCGGGCGCTTCCGGCCAGGTGGAAACGCCGCCTGTGGAGGGTGGCGCGCGTTGCCGCCATTGTGCTCGCCGCGCTCGGCGTCCTCATCCTCCTTCTGCCGGCCATCCTCACGATCCTTCCGCTGGAGGGCACCGCCGGCCGGCGCATCTCCGCCATGACCGGCACGGAGACCGAACTGCGCGGCTTTGCCGTGGGCTGGTTCCGCCCCATGCGCGTGCGGGAGCTGTCTATACGCCTCCCCGATGACCCGCCGGATGAGCCCCTTCTCCAACTGCACGGGCTGCGCGTCGAGGGCGGGCTGCTCCGCCTTGGCCTCTCCTCGCGCCGGCCGGTCGCCGTCACCGCTCAGAGCATCGCCGTAAACCTCCGCCGCGACGAGGACGGCAACCTCGTCCTCCCCGATTTCCCCGAACCTCCCGAGGAACCGGATGAGCCGGAACCCGATCCGGACGAATCCATCGACATTCACTTCGCCACGATGCTCCCGCACCTCCACCTGCCCATCGGCAGTATCGGCGTGCACGTGGAGGACATCGCCTTCCGCCTGCGCGACGCGGCCGAGCCGGAGAACTCCATCACCTGGGACGAAAGCCGTCTTGACGTAATCTGGGAGGGCGGCCGCGAGCCGCTCACCGTGCAGTTTCCCGGCCGGCTGACCACCGCCCGCGGCAGCCTCCCCGTGGCGCTCGACGCCAGCATGGAGCGATGGATATACGGAGGATATACCACGCCCCGGGAGATGCGGACCGCGGTGTTCGTCAACGTCGGCTCGGAAGCCCGGGAGGCTCTCCGCGCCCAACTGCGGGGCGAACAGCTTGGCTATCAAGCACTGGTGGAACTGGACGCGCAGGCCTGGCTGCCGCTGGCCCGCCTATTCGCCGAGGACGTGCCGGACCTGACCGCCGTGGCCCACCTGAACGTGGGTGCCTTCTCCCAGTTGGACGGCGATGAGGAAGTCTCTGCGAAGTTCGCCCTCCGGGACGCCGCGCTCCGCGATTGGGGGCCGGATGGCAACACCGTGCCGCTTCCGACGATGGAACTGGACTTTTTCACCGCCTTCCCGCGTGACCCCATACGCCGCGAACGTCTGGCGATGAGCATGGCCGTGGGGGAGGCAAAATTTGATTTCCAGGAGAGATTCAGGCCAGGGGGGTTCCGGGGAAACGTTGACCATCATTTCGGAGCATGGAATCTGGAGGTCCCGGCCGGGGAATGGACAGCACTGGCGCGCGAGCTGTTCCCGGAGGCCGGAATTCCGGCAATCGAGGCTCTCTTTTCCATGGATGGGGAGATGGAGTTGCGCGGCTTCGAGCTGTGGGCGGCCAGGACCTACATGCACTGGAAGGGCGAGCACGCCACCTGGGACGAGCCACCGGAGGCGCTCGCCCAGTGGCTTGACGGAAGCAATGTCCTTCCCCTGAGCCCTCTCGACTTTGACGGTCGGGTGGAATACCGCCAGCTCGCGGAAAACCGGCGGCTCCTTATGGTAACCGGATCAGAACAACTCGGCCGCGTTGCGATGGGTGTCACCCTGGAGGACGGCGGCAGGGTCCGGGGCAACGGCGACCTTGTGTTCCGCCTTGGCGGGCTTTCTGAAGTGCGCAACGAAATGCTCCCCGCCCTCTTCCCCGAAGCGGCCCTCGACGGCGAGGCCACCGCCGATTTCACCTTCGAGTACGACGAGCCCCGCGCCGGGTTCTCCGTTGACTATCAGACCACCCCCCTCACCTTCGCCCTCGCCGGGGAGGAGGACATCGTCTATACGGACGAGTGGAACGGCCACCTCACCGCCGAAGGCGCCATCGGCGGGGCGATGGAGTTGGCCGCGTCCTGGAACAACCGCTTCCAGGAGTTCTCCCTCGAAAGCGCCCTCGACGGCCCGCACCCCGGCCGCACCGCATGGCGGCAGGACCTCCGCTTCGAGGACCTCGCTGCCGCGCTCCCCGAAGCCTTCGCCGAATTCCGCCCCTTCTTCCCTGCAGGCCTGCTCCGCACCGAGGGCACACTCGCCCTGACCGAAGACATGGAAGCGGAGCTGCAGCTTTCGGTCGGATCACCGGAGGAACTCCTCCTCCCCGTCGTGGAGGGCCTGCGCGTCCCTGCCGCCGTCGCCCTCGCCCTTGCCCTGCGCGCCCGTCCGGAGGGGGAAGGTTGGGCCGTCCCCGATGCAAACGCGCAGTTCTCCTTTGCCGATTGGCTTGAGGGGGAATTGCACGCCTCCATGCCAAATCCCGGGCCGGATAACCTCCACGCCGATCTCGCGGTCGAGATGCTGTGGGAGCCCCTTGCGTATTGGGCGCTCCCCATGCTTGAGTGGTTCGAACTCGGGGAGGCATACGCCGCCGGCACCTCCCGCCTCCAGGCACAATTCGAAGGACCCGGCACGGTGAACGCCCGCATAGACACAGACATCGGCGAAATGCTCTACGAGGACGCCAGCCTTTACGCCGGGGTGATCGGGCTGGAAACCGTCCAGGAACTCTCCGCGCGCATCGCGGAGGACGGCGCCGTCTCCGCCACCTCCCACACCGACGGGGTTATCGCGGACACGCTCCTCAACGACACCCTCCAGCTCGCCGCCATCCGTTGGGACCTCTCCCACGATTTCGACGGGGCGGCCAACACCCACACGGTGGACCTCCAGCGCCTCGGCTGGGGAGCCCTGGAGTGGGCCGGCGAGGGTGGCATGGGCGCCGCACTCGGCACGCTGGAGGCCGCGCTGCGCGCCAACTACAACGGCGAAACCGGCGCCTTTGACCTCGAGGAACTCGCCCTCCAGGGACAGGACTGGCTCGACGTCCGGCTCCGCGCCGAAGGGAACGCCGGGGAGCAGACGTTCTCCTCCCAACTCGAGCGCGCCGAGGCGGACCTCTCCGGCATCGAGGTCTGGCTCGCACCCGGCGCCCCGCTCAACTGGCAGGGAACGCTCCGTGCCGAAGGCGAGTACGCCTTTGCCTCCGCAGACAATCCCCCGCTCCTCCCCTTCACCAGCCTCCTGCGCCTGCAAGCCTCCTGGGAGGACATCGCCGTCGCCGTGCCGGAAGGATTCGCCCTCGGCGCCACAGCAGGCGAAGCCTCCATCAATGCAAACCGCGACGACGTGCGCTTTGCCTTCGCGAACAGGACGGGCACCCTCCGCGACGAGGACTCCGAGGAGCAGGAGCTGCTCGCGCCCCTTGCCGCCGAAACGGAACTCTATCTCGACCGCCAGGACCGTCTATACATTCAGGAAGGCCGTCTCGCCCTCGAAACCCCCGGCACCGAACTCTTCCTCCGCGGAAGGGTGGACGGCCTGCTGGCCATGTTCGCAGACGGCCCCCAGGCGGAAGAGGCCCCCATGGTGGACCGGCTGCTCGCCCTCCCCGTCGAACTGTTCATCGGCCATCGTCAGGACGCTGCCGGACTGGAGAACCTCGACCAGGTGACCACCGCGAGCGGCCACACGGAAACGTGGTTCCGGGTCGAGCACCGCCCCGGCCAGTGGCTCCGCGCCGGATTCGACCAGCAGATAGACGGCCTCACCCTCGACTGGATGGGCGAACTCCTCGTCGAGGACGCCGAGGCCGGGTTCGAACACTTCTCCGAGGTCTATACGGCCGCCCGGGCCGGACTCGGCACCCACGCCGGCAGCGGCCGCTACCACTTCCCCGAAATCACCATCCGCTATCCGGGTGTCCGCGCGGACATCCGCGAGTTCGTGGCGGACATCACGGCCGAGGGCCCCGAATTCACCGGCCAATTCCAGGCCGGGGAGTTCTTCGGCGGCACCGCCCGCGGCTCGCTCCGCGTTGCCCTCTCCGCCGGCGATCCGGAGCTGACGGCCCGCTTCTCCCTCACCGGTATAGACGGCGCCGCCTTCTTTGAACGCCTTGAAGGCCGGCCCGCCGGACGCCGCAACCTCGACGCCTTCGGCAGCCTCCAGCTTGTCCTCCCCGAAGACCCCAGCATTCGCGGCCTCCTTGACCAGCTTACGCTCCGCATGGACGTTACCGCCGTCTCCACCGACCTCCTCCGCGAGGTGCTCCGCTTCATGGACCGCGAGGGTGCCAACCCCGGCATCCAGGCAACCCTGGCCGCCTCCCGCTTCAGCACGCCCCGCAGCGGCGTCCTCGAAGTGCGCGGCGGCCTGCTCAACATCAGCCTCACCCTCTCCACCCCCGCGGGGGTGAACTTCACCATCCCGCTCTTCGAACGCGCCGGCATCGCCACACTCCTCGACGCGTGGATTCCCGCCGTGGACGACGCCGGCCTGCGCCTCGGAAGGAATTTCCTACGCCTCGTCCTCGCCTCCGAACTCGAGGAATGGACACGACTCCTGCAGGAAGGAACAAACACACCATGACCAGGACAATTGTCTATACACTGCCGCTGCTGGCGGCCCTCCTCCTGGCCTCCGGCTGCACCCGGCCGTTTCTCGGCATCAACCTCTTCGTCGTCGGCGAGCGCACCGCCCTCGAGCGCCAGGTCCTCGGCACCTACGAGCAGATCGGCCGCGACCTTGCCACCTACGCCTCCGTCCGCGGCGTCAACCCCGACGGCACGCTCTCCCCGCCCCCCGAACTCACCGAAAGCCAGCAGGAAGCGATCGCCGCCATGAACAATCGCCGCTACAATCGCGACGACGTGGACCTCCTCCTGCGTACGCAGCTCGCCGGTGAAGGCCGCAACGGCATGCTCGTGCCCCTCGTGGACCAGATACACCCCGTCGAGGGACTCTCCGCAGAGTTCATACGTGAACTCATCGCCGAGGAGAACGAGGACCGCGAGGTCATCCTCGCCCGCCTGATGGAAACCACCCCCGGCGTCGAGGATGACGACCGCGAGGAGGTGGAATGGATTCTCGCCGGACTCAACCGCGACATGGCGCCCCAGGGCTCCATGTACCAACGGCGCGACGGCACCTGGAGAATGCGATGAACGCACAAAAGGCACTCCGGGCGTTTGCGCTGGCCGCCGCCCTCGCCATCGGAACGGCCGGCCACGCAACGTTCGACGAGCTGCTCACCACGCACCCCTCCGCGGACTATTCCCCCGCGGCCGCCCCGGACGGGTCATCCCTGGTCTTCGTCTCCGAACGCGGTGGCGCCCCCGGTCTATACGTCCGCGGCCTGGAAGGCCCGCAGACGCGCCCGCCCCGCCCCCTGCACGCCCATCCCGCGAACACTTTCTCCCCCACCGTCTCCCCGGACGGCCGGCACCTCGCCTTCGTTTCCGAACGCGTGGACGCACTCGGGGACATCTTCCTCGGCCGCTTCCCCGACGGCAGCATCTCCCGCATCACCCCGACCGGACAGACGGCCACGAACCCGCGATTCTCCCGCGACAGCCGGACACTTTACTTCCAGATGGGACGCGCCGGCGCGCCCCTCCGCTGGCACGCTTACAACATCCGGAGCGGCGAAACGTCACCGGTCGAAGGCGGCCCCCCGGAAACCGTCCCCTCACCGCCCTACCAGGCACGCCACCTCGACCCGGTCCGTGGCGTCGCCCTGCTCTACTCCGACGACACCACCGGCGACGGTACACGCGGCCCCGGCGACGGGCTCACCGCATGGATATACAACGGCGAACGCTGGCAGCAGGCCACCCTGCCCCTTCCCGGCGCCCGCGACGCCACGGCCACCCTCGATCACCGCACGCTGTACGTCTCCGCGCGCTGGACAGGCAACCTCGACATCGGCGCCATTCACTCCACGCTGCTGCTCGAGGCCCGTACACACGAGGAGTACGCGGAACTCGCCCGCGAGGCTCTCGCCCGTCCCCGCCCCGACCTCGAACTCGCCTCCGCCGCCTGGCGCGAGGCCATGCGCACCGCCCCCGGCAATGAAGCCCGCGCAGAGGCAGGCCGCGAACACCTCGTCCTGCTCAACCGCCTCGGCCGCCACGGCCAGACCGTCGAGAAGGGCGGACAACTACTCGACATGCAGGACATCAGCGGCGGCCTGCGCGACCGGCTCCGCGCCCACTTCCTCGTCGCCCGCGCCGAACACACACGCCGCCAGCAGGACGAGCGCCGCGAGACCGCCGCGCCTCTTATAGACGATACCGCCGAGTTGCGCCAACTCCGCGAACGGTTCCTCGAGCGCGAAGAGTACCGCGAAGCCGGCGAAATATACCTCCAGCTCGCACGCCTCATGCAACTGGACCAGGACTATACCGGAGCCCTCGCCGAGACAGAGCCCCTCGTCGAGGACCTGGCGGACAGGATGCCTCCCGACGTGGTGACCCGCACCGTTCTCCACCGCGTGGACATCTATACGGCCCTTGGCCTTGGCCAGGAAACCGAAAGAACCCTCTTCTCCATCTTCGAACTCGGAGTCGCCGACCGCGATGCCCAGGAACAGGCTGCCGAACGGCTCCTGACCCTGCTGGACGAGCGCCATGCGGAAGCCGAACGCCGCCTGATCGAAGTCCGCAGTTTCGTCGCCCGCGCCGCGGACCATCCCTTCCTCCTCGCCAGGCTCCTGCTCCGCGAGGGACAACTCCTCCAGGACCTCGCCGAGCCCCGCCAGGCGGAGGAGGTCTATACGGAGGCCGCCGGCCTCATCCGCGAGGCACCACGCCCCGCCGCCGAGGCCGTCTCCCAACTCGCCCGCCTTCAAGCCGGGCGCGGCGCCTTCCGCGATGCCGTCGATACCTTCCAGACCGCCCGCGACCGCCTCGAGGACGCCGACGAGGGCGAGGCGCTCGCCATCTTCCAGGGCGTCCGCCGCCAGCTCATCCGCTCCTACCTGGAGAAGGGCCGGTCCGAACTCCGCCTTGGCGACCCCCTGCGGGCCGCCGCCACCTACCGCGAACTCCTCCGCCTCGATGAGACCCTCCCGCAGGCGTGGCGCGGTCTATACGCCGCCCTCTCCAACGAGGACTGGGCCATACGCGAAGCACGCCGCAACGCACGCGATGCCACACGCGAAAACCCCGGCGACCCCATCGCCTGGTACCGTTACGGCCTCGCCCGCAGTTACGAGGAACCCACCTCCGGCTGGGCCCGCGATGCCCTTGAGCGCGCCATCTCGCTCGACTCCGCATCCCCCTACCCCTACCTCACCAAGGGGTTTATAGACGAGCAACGCTTCCGCCGCGACGAGGAACGCGGCCGCATCCGCAATGAATTGCTGGAGGAGGCCGCCCTCGCCTACGAGCAGGCCCTCGCCCTCTCCGACCCTGAGGAGGACCCGCAACTCCAGGCCGATGCCCTTCTCAACCTTGGCAACGTCGCGCTCGCCCTGAACCAGAACTTCCGCGCCAACAGCCTGTATATCAACCGCGAGCGCACCCCCGTCGCCTTCGGCGACCCCCGCACCGAGTTCCTCTTCTACCTGAACTCCGGCATTGCGGCCTTCCGCGCCTCCGATCCCGCCCGGGCCCGCACGGTCTTCGAGCGCGCCGAAGGACTCCTGGACGAGTTGGTGGACAACGAAATGATCGTCCCGGACAGGGGGGATGCGCTTCGCCTCGAGCTTACCGGCCGGCGCGCCCTCGCCCTGATGGACATGGGCGCCCGCCCCGAGGCACGCGCCCTCTTCCAGCGCGTCTATACAGCCAGCCCGGAACAAAGCCTCGCCCGTGTCCGCGCCCTCCGCAATCAGGCGCTCCTCCTTGAACTCGAGGCCCGCCAGGCGCCCCCGGAGGAACGGGAGGCAACGCTCCTCAACGGCCTCGCCATGGCCGAACGCGCCCTCACCGAAATCCAGGACCCCAACCTTACCGGCGACCCCGACATGACCACCGGCGCCGGCCTCATCAATATAGACTTCGTCTTCTCCAGCGACCCCGTCGCCGGCGCGGGCCGGCTCGCCTTCGACCGGCGCGACGAGGAGCAACTCCTCCGCTCCACCCGCGCCCGCCTGCTCCAACTGCTCGGCGAATCGCAGGAGGCCATCCCCGACCTCCAGCGCCGCCTCGAACTTGACCCGCGTATTACGGACCTCAACCGCGCGTATTACTACGCCTCCCGGTCCGTCACGCTCAGCCAGCTTGCCGGCCGCCAGGCCGAAACCGGCCAGCGCGGCGATGCGCTCGACAACGTGCTCGACGCCCTCGTTCTCACACGCTTCCGCGTCTCGCGCGACGAGTTCGCCAACGCCACCGCCGCCGCAAGCCTCCTCGCCCAGGCACAGGAACTCCTCCTCGCCTGGAGCGAGCCCCCCAATCGCGCGGACCACACCGGCTTCTGGATGATGAGCAGCGAGGACCGCAACGCGGCTGCATGGCCGTGGGAGTTCATGGACCGCGCTGCGCAACGCCTGACCGAAGCCCACGACCCGGCCTTCCCCGGCGAGCAGATTCCTCTCGTCACCGAGGACGCCGACCTCGCGCGCCTCCGCTTCGTGCGCGCAACCGCCGCCGAGCGGCTCGCCGCCGAACAGCTATACGCCATAGCCGGATCCCCCGGCACCCCTTCGGATGAACAGCTTCGCAACCTGGATGTCTATACAAGAGACGCCGAGGAGCACGCGGCGGAACTCCTGGCCCTCGCCCAGGCCGCCGCCGACCCCGAAGTGCCCCGCCGCCTTGCCCTCCTCGCGCAGGCCATCCCCGCGCGCCTGGCACTCCTCCGCGGGGACGCAGAAACGGCGGAGGACCACCTGGCCCAGGCGCGTGAGTTCGCCGCCCATGCCGGATTCCACGGTCACCGCTGGTGGCTTGCGGCCACGGCCGCGCTCGCCTCCTCCCGCGAAGAGGACCGCGCCCGCTACGCCGCCACCGCCGCACAGGAGTTCCTCAACGAACCGCTCTCCCCCGCAGGGCTTTCCTGGGCCGGCGTGGAGCCCCTTTTCGCCGCGCTCGAAGAGGCCGAACTCACGCACGCGCATCGTATAGACGAACCCGAAACCGCCTGGGACGCCGTGGACCGCTGGCGCGCCGTCCGCCTCCGCGTCCTCAACCACGAAGCCTCCGCCTCCGCCCTCACCGGCGGCCACGGCCAGTGGCTCCACCGGTTCGCCCAGCACCGCAACGCCCTGGTCGCTGCCGCGGAGGAACTCCGCCGCACACCTTCCACCTCGACCGTCCGCCACAGGCAGGCGCGCGAAACGCTCGACAACCGCCGCACCGCCTTCGAGAGTCACATCCGCGAGGGGCGCGATCGCGACCTCCCCGCCGCCGGATACGCATGGGCCGGGACCGTGCCCTTCGCCCAGCTCGCCATGTTGCTCGACCCGCCCTTCCTTGGCGAGACGCCCCCCGCCTTCGCCCTCAATCGCACCGTCAACGGCAGTACCTTCCGCGCCATCTATACGCCCGAGGAAAGCCGCTTCCTCCCGGAGGACACCGTCGAAGTCCCCGCCGGACACCGCGTCTATACGATCGGCGAACCTCTCCCCGCCACCATCTCCATCGTGGACGGCGGCACCATCCTCCGCAATGCCGAGCGCCTCTCCCTGCGCACAGGCCGCGAGCCCGTCCGCCTGACAGGCGCCCTCCCCCCGGACGCACGCCAGCTCCGCCTCGCCGAGACCATCGAGGTCGAAGTCCCGCTTCAAAGACGCGGCAAATCCCCCGGCACCTGGACCATCGGGGAGGGCGGCCGCACGCTCGCCGAGCTTCTCCGCGCCGCGCCCGACCTCGAGCAACTCGTCTTTATCCACCCAGCGCCGGACGGGCCCACCGGCTATACAGACCTGCGCCTCGCGTCCTGGCTCGCCGCCCACGGCGTTGTACAGACAACCTTCCGCGGCCAGGCATGGATAGGCCATCCGCTCGACCCGCGCGAGGCACCCTTCCTCGCCGAGGAACAACTCCTCGCCGCCGAGGACGCCCTTTTCCAGGCCCTCGACGAGGAGCGCATCGCCGATTCCGCCGTCAAGCTGGAGCGTGTGATCCTCCTCAAGGAGTCCATCGGCGACCCTGACGAGCTTGATCTGTATTACGGCAAGCTGGCCGAGTTGAAGGGGGCGCTCGGCCGCTGGGGTGAGGCGCTCGAAGCTGCACGCCGGCGCGTCGCCCTCCTTGAGGAAGCGGCCACGGGCGGCAGTGTCGAGCTCGCCGGCGCCAAGCGCACCGCCGCGCAAATCGCCTCCCGCGCCCGCCAGTGGGACGAGGCGGAGGAACTATACGCCGCCTCCATGTCCATCTATCAAGACGCCGGCAACGAGGAGGGCGCCCGCGCCGTCTCCGTTGACCGGTCCATCCTTCTCGAGAATTCCGGCCGCTACCAGGAGGCCCTCTCCCTCGGCGAGGAGATCGCCGCCGCCGCCCGGGAGGCGGGAGACGCACGTCTCGAAACGGAACAGCGCCTCCGCCGCGCCCGCGTCCTGCGCATCTACCTCAACCGCTACCTCGCCGCCGGGGAGGAACTCCGCACCGCCCTCGCCCGCGCCGAAGAACATGACCTGGAAGGCCTGCGTATAGACGCCATGCTGAACATCGTCCGCGTCAAGTACGCCCTCGCCCGCTTCGACGAGGCGGAGGCACTGGCGCAGGAAACGCTCGAACTCGCCCGCCAGGCGGATGACCGCTCCCGCGTCGGCCAGGCCTACCTGGAGATCGCCAACGTCGAGTGGCTCCGCTCCGAGTACTTCGCCTCCTTCCGCGAGCAGCAGGAGGCCATCGGCCATGCCCAGGCCGCGCAGGACGGCCCCCTCGAAGTCGCCATCCGCAACGTCTCCGGCCTCACCTCCTGGGCCGTCAACGACCTTGAACGCGCCTTCGCCGAACTTGAAGCCGCCCTCGATCTGGCCATACGCATCGGCGTCGAGGGCGAGATCGCCACCACCTCCAACAACCTCGGCCTCCTGTATAGATCTCAGGAACGCTGGGAGGACGCGCTGACCTGGTTCGGCCGGGCCCTCGAGATAGACGAGGCCGAGGGCAACCGCTGGGGCCAGGCCTACTCGCTCCGCAATATCGGCATCACCCACACGCTTGCCGGCGACGCGCCCCAGGCACTCGAACCACTCCGCGAAGCACTCGCACTCTCCACGGAGATCGGCGACGAGACCAACGCCGCGAAGGCCGTCCTTGCCCTTGGCGACGCGCTTCTCGAACTCGGCGAGCTGACCGAAGCGCAGGAAAGCTTCGAAATCGCCCTTGAGGACGCCCGCCGCCTGCCCCTCCCCGAAGTCGAATGGCGCGCCCTCTACGGCAAGGCCCGCATCGCCGTCGAGCAGGACGACACCACGCTCGCCCTCTCCCACCTCGACGAGGCGATAGACACCGTGGACGGCCTCCGCGCGTCTATACGCATCGAGGAGTTCCAGGACGGCTTCCTCCTGGACAAGCAGGACCTGTACGACATGGCCATCGACCTGCGCCTTGACCGGGGCGAGGCGGCCGCCGCTCTCGAAACATCCGAGCGCTCCCGCGGCCGCAACTTCATCGACCTGCTCGGCAACCGCTCCCTCGAACTCGGCAGCCCCGCGGACCAGGAACGCTTCGAACGGGAACGCAGCCTCCGCGCCCGGCTGGAGGAACTCCAGACCGCCCGCCGCGAAGCCACCGGCGATGACGCCGAAGAACTGGATGCGCAGATCGCCCAGGCACGCCAGGAATACTCCGACTATCTGCTCCTGCTGCGCACCGAATCGCCGGAGCTGTCCTCCTTCCTGCGCGTCGAGCCCGTCACCGTCTCCGAGTTGCAGGAGTACATCGACCCCGGCACCCGGATGCTGGTGTATCACCTGCTGCCTGACCGGGCGGTCGCCTGGGTGCTCGGCCCCGATTCGCTGGAAGTTGCCGAACTGCCCGGCAGGACGGAAGACCTGGTGGAGGCCATCGAGCGCACACGCCGGCGCCTCCAGAATTTCGAGCGCGTCGAAGAAGACCTCGCCTTCCTTTCCCGCAGGCTCCTGGAGCCGGTCCTCCCCGCATTGGAGGACGCACAACGCATCGGCATCGTGCCCCACCGTCAGTTGCACACCCTGCCGTTCGCTCCGCTCCCCGTGGCCGGGGGACCACACCTTATAGACAGGGCCGCTCTGTATTACGTCCCGAGCGCCAGCGTCCTCCGCTATACGTTGCCCCGCCGCGACCGCGAGGACCCGGTCGAGGGCGTCCTCGCCGTCGGCAACCCCGACCTCGGCAACCCCGCCTACGACCTGCCGTTCGCCCAGAAGGAGGTCGAGCGCCTCCGCTTCGACTTCCCCCACGTCGAGTTCCGCACCGGCGCCGAAGCGACCGACAGGTGGCTCGTCGAAAACCTGCCCAACTACGGCATCATCCATATAGCCAGCCACGGTGAATACCTGCCGGACGCACCGCTCTTCTCCGCTGTCTATCTCGCGCCGGACGAGGAAACCGACGGGGTCCTCACCGCGCAACGCATCTTCTCCCTCCAGATGCGCGCGGACCTTGTCGCCCTCTCCGCCTGCCAGACGGGCCTCGGCCGCGTCTCCGCCGGTGACGACGTCGTCGGCCTCAACCGCGCCTTCACCTACGCCGGCACGCGCCAACTCCTCACCACACTCTGGCGCGTGGACGATATCTCCACCGCCATCCTCTTCAAGTACTTCTACCGCAACCACGCCGAGCACGACCGTGCACAGGCGCTCCGCCTCGCCCAGATTCAGCTAAAGGAGCGCCCCGAATACCGCCACCCCGCCCACTGGGCAGGCATCGTCCTCAGCGGCGACTGGCAGTAGCACACGGGACGGGGAGGAAGGACGAACTCCCCGCCGCGCCAATACAAATACCGTATATACGAAACCCGGCCCCTACCCCCGCGGCTTCTGACGCAGCAGTATGGACTTCTCAAACCCCTGCATCGCGATCAGCACCGCTGCGATGGTGAGCAGCGCCACCGGCAGCACGATCCCCGCAAACGTCATGCTCTTCAGGAACGTGGCCAGCGTCGCCGCCGCCGCAAGATATCCGATCAGCAACACCTCCGACTTCTCCAGCACCCGCGCCCGGCCGCGCAGGAACTCCGCCAGCATCCGCCCGAGCAGCCCCCCGATCAGCACGCCCGAAAGCACGAACCCCGTGAAATTGTCGAACGCATCCGTCGGCAGGTGCATCGCCGAAGCAATCGCCAGCACCACGACCGGTGCCAGCAGCGGCACCAGGCTGCAGATTTCGATAACGGCCACGACCAGAAACACCCACGCCATCGTCGCCAGCACCGTCACGAGCCCTCCCGGCAGCAACGCCGGCGCCAACGGCACCGCCGACGGCATGATCCCCAGCCCTCCCACGATCAGCACCGCAGCCGCCAGCACCGCACCCGCCGCATGCCGCTTGCTGCTCGGCCCCCGGTAGTCCGACCGCGCCACGAACACCAGCAGCACCACCGCCCCCGCCAGCACGGCCCACAAGGACCCCTCCACCCCGACGCGAACGTGCGGGTACGCGGCCGAGCCAAGCGCCGTCATCAGCGCCAACCCCAGCGGCATCGACATCGACAGCACCGGGGCCGGACGCCGCTTGCCGTCCCGCCCCCGCGGGAAGAGCCCCCGGCTGGCGAACTCCACCAGCACCGTCAGTGCCGCCGTCACCCAGAACGCGTCGAAGGCCGGGCTCCCGGTCATGTCGCGCCCTCTCCCTCCGCGGCCGGCCGGCGCCATTGCTGCACAAAGGCACCCCCAAGGTGCACCGCACCCCGCAGCACGATCGTCACGAACGTCACAATGTCCATCAGCATCAGGTTGCGGCTGTAATGCTTCTTGTAGAACTTGTACATGGAGCGGTGGCGTTCGTAGGTGAGCTTGAACTTCACCTTCTTTGTGTCCTGCCCGATCAGGTGATAGACTTTGGCAAACGGCAGATAGACAACCCGCCAGCCCGACTGCCACGCCCGGTAGCAGTAGTCCACGTCCTCCGAATACATGAAGAACCGCTCGTCCAGCGGCCCGATCTCCTCCAGCAGGTCCCGCCGGATCACCAGGCACGCTCCGCTCACCCAGTCCACCTCCTGGATCCTGTCGTGCTGGATGTCCGTCATCAGATACTCGCGTGAGAACCGGTTGTTCGGAAAAAGCTGTGTCAGCAGCGAGTACCGGTTGAAAAGGGCCTGGCTGAAACTCGGAAAGCGCCGGCAGGAGAGCTGCAAGCTCCCGTCCTCGTTCAGCAGCTTCAGCCCCGCCACGCCCGTGCTCCGGTGCTCGTCGAGGTACTCGACCGCCTCGCTGAACGCTCCCGGCAGCACGCGCGTGTCGTTGTTCAGCAACATCACATACCGCCCGCGCGCGCGCTCGATCCCCTGGTTGTTCGCGCGCGTGAAGCCAAGGTTCTCCTCATTCTCGACGAGCACCGCCTCCGGAAAGTCCTCCCGGACCATCTGCGGCGAGCCGTCCGTGCTGCCGTTGTCCACCACGATCGTCTCCAGCCGGTGCCGCGGAGCCGCCCCGCGCAGCGATTCCAGGCAGTCCCGCAGCAGTCCTTTCCCGTTCAGGTTGATCACCACGACTGAAAGGTCCGGCACCTCCGAGCCCGGCGGCGGAGCCGGCTTGCCTTCCTTGCGGCTTTCCCCCGCCGGCCGCGAAGCCCACGCCCAGTTCAGCCCCTGATGATGCACCTTCCACCAGAACCGCAGACCGCTGCGCAGGTGCACCAGCGCCACGCGGTCCAGCCCCCGGCTGCTCAGCCGGCGCACCTTGTGGATGATCCGCGCATACGGATTGAACGCTATCTTCCAGCCCCGCTGCTTGGCCCGCCAGCACCAGTCCACGTCCTCGAAGTAGTGCATGCTCTCGTCGAACAACCCCACGTCCTCCACCGCCGCCCTCCGGATGCAAAAGCACGCCCCCGCCATCCAATCGCCCAGGAAGGGCCGACTGTGGTCCTTGTCCTTCATCAGGTGATAGCGATTCCACGGGTTGTCGGGCCAGAGCCGGTCAATCCAGCTCCTCCGGGCCACCACCGTCGCCAGATCGTAGAACCGTTTGACGTTGTGTTCGAGTTCCCCGCCAAGCCGCGTCGTGTGCCCCCCGCAGCCGGCAAGCCGCGGATAGCGGTCCATGAACGCCACCAGGTTGTCGAAGCACCCCGGCAGCAGTTCCGTATCCGTATCCAGCACAAGACAATGCCGCCCGCGCGCGTTCAGCAGCCCCACGTTGCGCATCGGCGCGAATCCGAACGTATCGTGGGAGAACAGACGGACCCACGGGAACCGCTCCCCGATCATCTCCTCGGTCCCGTCCCCGGAGGGCTTGTTCACCACGATCACCTCCGCAGCACAGCGGTGCTCATGGCCTTCGATGCCCTCCAGGCACGCCTCCAGGTCCTTGCGCATCCGCCAGTTGATCAGGATAACCGACAGGTCCGGCGGCCCGGCATCGGAGCTTGGAGCGTTGAGGCTTGCGTCGTCTCTTGTCACGGCACGGTATTTGTTCAAGGGGCACGCCCGGTGAGGTTATTGCCACGCAGCCGGCCTGAGCGCCGGCCCAAGATCAAATCTCGAAGGAGGACCTGAATGTCCGAGAGAGGGAAAACATCCCTGGACATTGAGCCAACAGAAAAGGGAGCACGCTCGGCCGAGCGCCTCAAGGAGCGTTTCTCACTCCCCGAGCTGCCGGCGGGACTTGGCGCCCTTGCCGGCTCCGAGCCCGGCATAGGCGACGTTTACATGAATCTGAACCGCCAGCTCGCCGAGGGCAAGCTGGAGGAGCGCCAAAAGCTCCTCGTCGCCACCGCCGTGGCCTCCGCCACCGGCAGCGCTGGCGGCACCGAGCTTTTCGCCCAGGCCGCCATCAACGCAGGCGCCGCGAAACAGGAAGTCCTCGACGCGGTTTCCGTCGCCACCGTCTGCGGCATCTTCAACGGATACTACCGTTTCCGCCATCAGGTGAGCGAGGAAATGCGCGCCGAGTTCGAAAACTTCCGCGCCCCCTTCAACGCCAACAGCTTCATGAAAACCACGCTCCAGGCCCCCGACGTCGAGGCCATCTGTATAGCCGTCTCCTCGGTCAACGGCTGCGAGCTGTGCGTGGACGGGCATATCCGCAAGGGCAAGTCCCTCGGCCTGACCACCGAGCAGATAGACGAACTCATCAAGGTGGCAGCGGCCAGCTCCGCAGCCGCCCGCGCGGCCAGCGCCCTTGCCGGCGCTCCCGCCCCCGCAACAGCAACCGGCTGAACACGACCAGCCCGTCCAAGCATCAGCATAAAACACAATCAAAGCACACAATAGGAAAGGATGGTTCGCAATGATCCACATCGGACAGAAGTGCCCGGAATTCGAAGTCTCCGCCCTGAAGGGAGACGACCCCAACGCCACCGTCAAACTTAGCGACTACCACGGACAGTGGCTCTGTCTGTACTTCTACCCCCTCGACTTCACCTTCGTCTGCCCCACCGAAATCAAGGCATTCAGTGACGCAGTGCCCGACTTCGAGGACCGCGAATGCGCCGTACTTGGCGGCTCCTGCGACAGCGCCTTCAGCCACCTCGGCTGGACACAGGCCAAGGAGGAACTCAAGGACCTCAGACACCCCCTCCTCGCCGACTACAAGAAGGAACTCTCCAGCGCCCTCGGCATCCTCGACCACGAGAAAGGTACTTCCCAGCGCGCGACCTTCCTCATCGACCCCCACGGCATCGTCCGCTTCATCTATGTGACCGGCCACAACGTCGGCCGCAGCCCCGAGGAAGTGCTCCGCGTGCTTGACGCGCTCCAGACCGACGAACTCTGCCCCTGCAACTGGAAGAAGGGCGAGGAAACCATCAAGGTCTGACCACCCTTCACCCCCCCCCACGCACGGAACTGCCCGGGCCGCCGCACCGCCCGGGCAGTCCTTTCCCCCTCTCTCCTTTTCCGCCTGATAAGCGAACCGGCCTTGCCTCTCCCCGCCGCCGTTCGCAAGGCTGTGCCGAGGTTTTCAGCCTTTGGAAAGCTCGCACGCCGAGATGACCGACTCTCCCCCCCGGCAACAAGTCCCCCACGGCCCGCGCCTGAGCGTGCGCCGCAAGCTCTACCACCGCCTGCGCAGGCCCCCGCTCGACCCCCTCAGGCCGCCCGGTGAGCCGAACCCTCCCGCCTCCACACCGGAAGACCCGAGTGCCTCCACCGGCGAAGCACTCCGCATCGAGGTCGAAGCCCTTCGCATCGCCGAAAGCGAGGCCCGGCGCGCCTACGACCGCCGCGACGCCGAGGCAAAACGCCTCTCAAGCCAGGTAGAAGACCTCCGCCGGAAGCTCGAAAAAGAAGCCCGGACCGCAGAACAGGCCCGCGCGCAGGCAAACCGCGCACGCGCCGAAATGGACAACCAACGCAAGCGCCTCACCCGCGAGCGCGAGGAAGTGCAGCGCTTCGCGGCGGAAAAGGTACTCCGCGAGCTCTTCGCGCCGCTCGAACATCTCCGCCTCGCCCTCGAATCCTTCGACAAGGACGCCAACGCCGCCTCCCTCCGCGACGGGGTCACAATGGTTCACCGAGAGGTGTTCGCCATTGTCCGCGCTGCCGGACTCAGCGAAATCGCTCCCGCACCAGGCGAGCAATTCGACCCCCGGGAGCAGGAAGCCGTCTCCACCCTCTCCGATCCCGCCCGCCCCGAAGGAGCCATCCTCCGCCTCATCCGCCCCGGCTTCCGTCTCCACGACAAGGTCCTCCGCCCGGCCCTCGTCGAAGTGAACACACCCGAACCAGGCAGCCAGCCTGCTCCTGAGCCACCCGGCCCTCCCCGGCAGAAGCGCCGCAGCTCCTCCCACGAAATCAAGAAACTTACCGAGCCGCTCGAGCGGGCCCGCCGCATGCTCGATTCGCGCTTCGACATCGAGGACGACAAGAGGCCCCAATAGACACCCGCCAGGTCATCTTTATGGCTGTCTTCTGTCCTCCTTGACGGGCGGGGGGGCGCTCCAGACACTCCCCCCGACTGTGGTGATTGCCCCGTCAATCCCGCCCCACACCCCCCACGTTCCGTCCGGCCCTGCGGCGCAGGTCCGGAGCATTTCTCCGGAGTAAGGTCTTCCAAGCGTGAGTAACCCTGCCGGCGACATTGTGAAAAAAAGCACGGACTCCGAGAAGAGCCCCTTCCTCCGTGTCCTCGACCAACTCGACGCCCTTCTCCTCAGGGGCTGGCGCATCTTCATCTCCCTCAAGTTCGGCATTTTCCTCCTCGCCCTCATCCTCGGCGTCTCCATCTGGGGCACGATGGGCTACGCCTCGAACGCCGCCCTCGGCGACAACAGTATCACCATGGCCCGCACGCTCGTCTTTGAGAGCCGCTGGTTTGTCGCCCTGCTCCTTCTCTTCGCCACGAACCTCATTTTCAGCACGTGGCACGTCACCGTCATGAGCTGCACGATCTGGTGGAAGAAGGAGTTCCGCCGCGGGAAGACCTACTACCAGTACGGCAAATCCCCCCGCGGCGAGGTCCCCGTCGAAGGCGGCCCCGAAGCCGTCGAGCAAATCCTCCGCAAGCGCTTCACCCGTGTGCACCGCGACGGCGACGCCTTCTTCGCCCACAAGGGCATCCTCAGCCGCATCGGCCCCACCATCGTCCACGCCGGCATCCTCATTGTCCTCGGCGCAACCGTCGCCAAAGCGGTCCTTATCTGGAACGACCGCATCCTGACCGAAGGGCGGTTTATCGCCGCAGAGGGCGAGACCACCAATGTCATTCATCAGCCCATCGCGCTCGAACAGCAGATCACCAACGAAAACCGCCGCGAGACACCCATCGACGTGTGGATAAAGGTCCTCGATTTCGATGAGGTCATGCACCCCAACAGCAACGTCCCGGCGTACTTCAGCTCCCTCCTCGAAGTTCGCGACCCGCGCGACAACAGCATCACCGTCGCCCAGCTCGACATGAACCATGGTCTGCGCATTCATACGTCACAATACGGTTGGCTCAACTTTCACCAGGCAGGCTATCAGCCCGTGGACGACGGCGAATTCCAGCGCGTCAATTTCGATGTCCGCGACCGCCGCACCGGCGAGCGCATCGCCGTTACCGACACACACCCCCACAACCGCGTCCGCATCGGCGAGACGAAGTACTTCCTCGAAGTGGACGGCATACGGCCCGCCGACCGCTGGCGCATCTACTCTGCGGAAAATCCCTTCGAGATTGCCGCCGAGGGTCTCCTTCAGGGCGGCCAGGAACTGGCCTATTCCTTCCGCCCCGAAGAATTCTATCCCGACTTCCGTATAGACGAGGAAACGGGCGAACCGCACAACGCCTCCAACCAGCCGGCAAACCCCGCTCTCAAGACCGCCATCTTCCTCGACGGCCAGCAGGTCGCCACAACCTGGCTCTTCCTCGACCCCGAACTCGCCGGTCACGTCCCCGACACCCACCCGCGCTTCCGGCTCGAACTTGAGGACGTGCGTCTCCGCTCCGGCGCAGACCCCGAAGCCGTGGACTGGAACCGGCCGGGCAACGCGCTCTTCATCTTCACCCTCAGGGACATGCAGAACAACACAGAGCGCGGCCGCGAAATGCTCGTCCTTGGCGAGGACTCCCGCGACTATGAATATACCGCCGAAATAGACCATGCGGACATCGAACTCGGCACCGAGGGCATTTTCGATGTCCGCATCGCCGGGCCAACACAACGGTTCCTCACCGTCCTCACCGTCGTCAACGAACCCACCGTCCCCTACTTGAACCTCGGCGTCGCGGTTGTCGTCTTTGGTGCCATGCTCACCTTCATGTTCCGCTACCGCGCGCTCTACGGCCAGTGGGACCCGGAACGGAAAACGCTTCGCATGGCGCTTGTCCCGCGCTGGGGCCAGTCACCCGTTCAGGAGGAGTTCGACGAGCTGGTCCGCGAACTCTCCGGCGGCCGCGGCCTGATTACCCGCAAGGAAGGCGAAAACAGCCCCGCCCCACCGGACGAGATTCCAGCCGAGCACCAGTCCGCCCGCGGCGAATACGCCCGCGTCTAGTCAACCCAGCCGGGGCCCCCGCCCCCGGGAGTAGAGAGAATGACAGCAACAACCTCCATTTACAAAGTCCTCGCAATCACCTTCGCGCTCGCGCTCATGCCGGCACTCAACGCTTATGCCGCCATCGGCACGCCCGAAAGCCCGCGCCACACGGGCCACGATCACTCCCCCGTCCGCGGCGAAATCCCATACAGTCCCGATATGGAACGCGCGGTCCGCGACGCGGACCTCCACCTGATCGTCGTCAAACACGAAGGCTGGCGCGAGACCCTGTCCAGCTTCGCCCGCATCAAGCTCAACGAAATCACAGGCCGCACGCGCCTCCGCGGGCAGGACCCTGCCTATACCATTCTCAGCATGATCTTTGAGGGCGCAGAATGGTATGGCGCCCCCATCATTCCCGTCGGCCACCCGGAAGTCGGTCAGGTCCTGGACGTTGACCACACCGTCGTCTCCGCTTCCGAAATAATAGACAATCCCAACATGGCCAACCTCATCCACCGCGTCGAGGAGGCACGCGAACGCAAGGAGGAGCTGGAGCGGCTCACCCAGGTCACCAACGCCGTCGAGCAGGTGCACCGCCTCGGCCGCGAGGACCGCGTCCTCAGAATGTTCGAGCACGAGGGCATTTCCGCCGAACGCGTCCTCGAATTAATCGACAATCCCGAGTCCATGCGTGAGATGCACCGTGAGCGCCGCGCCCTCCGCGACGTTGTCAATCGCGAACGCCCCTTCCTCCAGGCCGGCGAGAAACTTCTGAACGGGGCATACGTCCTCACCAATCTCCGCCACCAGTTCCTGGTCGTCCCCGACACCGAGTCCGTGGATAATAGCTGGGTCCGCCCCGTCGCCTTTGGAGGTGAGCACGGGCCCGGCCTGATAGACAGCGGAAAGACGTTCGAACGCACCCTCGCCCGCGCCTTCGACGAACGCAACACCAACCTCCTTGCCTCAGCCACACAGGAGTTCCTCAACACCGCCGAACTCAGCCGCTTCTATCCTTCCCGCTCCTTCCGAGTGGGCCAGAATTTCTATGTCGAGAACAACCTGTGGTACGTCGCGGCATGGCTGTACCTTCTCTCTGCCGCTCTTTTTGGGATGTATTTCTTTTTCGAGAAACCTGCCTGGTACTGGTCCGCCATCGGCGTCATGGGAACCGGCTTTGTCGTCCACACCGGCGTCATGGTTCTGCGCACCTACCTGCGCAGCTACGAAACGGATTTCCGCCTCCCCGTCTCCAACATGTTCGAGTCCATCACCTTTACCGCCTGGGCCGTGCTGGCCATTGCGGGTATCTGGGAACTCGTGAACCGCCGTGCCTTCATCGGCGTTGCCGCGACAACGCTCGCTTTTCTTTTCCTGACCGGCGCCGCCATGATGCCCCTCCACGAGACACGCATCCAACCCCTCCGCGCCGTGCTCAACAGCTACTGGCTGAATATCCACGTCACCATGATGCTGCTGAGTTACGCCGCGTTTGCGCTGGCCGCGGCTTTCGCGTTCATTTATTTGGTGAAAAGCTTCCTCGGCCGCGAAGCCCTCTTCGGCAAGACACCCGTCATGAC
>SLMS01000153.1 GCA_007133495.1 Candidatus Sumerlaeota bacterium
CGACCCCGACTCCCACGCCCACACCAACGCCAACTCCGGGGCCCACGCCCACACCACCGCCTCCCACGCCCACTCCAACACCCACACCTACGCCGACCCCGACAGCCACTCCCATTACGACGCCCACGCCCACGCCGACGCCCAGCCCGACGCTGACGCCTCCGCCGGACTCCGTCTCCCGCACGGAAATAATAGACACCCTGCTCGGCATCCGCTCGCTTCCCATCGACGAGCGCTTCTTCCTCGGTGACCGCAACGACGACGGTGTCTGGGACGCGGCGGACGTGTTCCTCCCGCCGCAGTAGGCCCGCCCACAGGACGTTTCCGTTCTCCGATTCCGGTCGTCCAATTGGCTGCGACCGCCTGCCGGGGTCGTGGGCACCTTCGTCCCGGTTACCGGTGGTGTCGCTTCGCTCAACCACCGGCTACCATCTCGGACCCCTTGGCGGGGTCCTCGGAGCAGAGGACAAGCCCGCCCCTGAAAGATCAGCCCGAGAGGAATGAGGATTTTCTGTACCGCGGTTGCTGGCGGGGGAAAAGCGCCAAACGGGAGTTTGGCGATCCCAGGAGTATGCTGCGGTTCAGGGCGTCTTCCTTCCGCTGACCACGTGGCGGGCTGCGGCCGTAGAGAATCATCCGCCGATTTCACCGATTCACGCCGATGGGGGTTGCTGTCCGGCCCCGTGGGTGGAGTGAAGCTGAATCTGCGAGAATCTGCGGAATCTGCGGATAACACCAAAGTCTGTGACTATCGAGCCAGGGGATGGGGATAGTCGAGAACCGAAACGTCCTGAGCCCGCCTGCACCGCAAAGCGCAAACCGCTTGACAGGCGGGGGTGTGGCGCGCCAGACGTTATGTAGCCTGCCAAAGAAGGGAGCCGTTGCCGGTTGCCTCCACCGATTCACGCAAGAGGCTCACATGGGCAGTGCGCTTGGACCGCTCTGACGCCGGGGGGTGGCAGGCCGAGAGCCGGGAGGAGGGAGCGATGCGGGAGATGAGGAATTGCCTTGGACAAGAGGCCGGGACGGGGAGTTTTGCTTCCCTGTCTGGGTGCCGCGCCTTGGTGGCGGCCCTGCTGGTGTTTGTGCTCTGCGTTGGCGCCGGTGCGGAAGACCCCCCGCCCGAGCCCCCGTTGCAGACCTATGGGCGGGGGGTAGTCACCTCGGGCGCCTATTCACCGGACGGGTTGAGGGCGGTCACCGGAGGGCTTCGCGGCCTGGTGGTTTGGGAGCTGGAGGGCGGCGGTGGTTCGCGGGTTATTGAATCGCCGGGACACCCGGTGCTGGACCTTTCAATGTCGCCGGACGGAACGAGGGTGGCGACGGCGGGGCTCGACGGCACGGCGCGGATTTGGGACGTCCAGATGGGAAGAACGGTGCAGGTGCTCCGTGGGCATGAGGATATGGTCTCCGCCGTGGACTATGCCCCCGGGGGTGACCGCGTCGTCACCGCAAGCCGCGACGGGACCGCGCGCATCTGGGATACCCGCACCGGAGATATGCTCTTCGTCTTTGAGGAAGACCCCGACGCCCCCGACCTCTCTTACGCATGGCGCTACGCAAACTCAGTGGCCTTCTCGCCGGACGGCACCATGGTGCTGAGCGCAGGCAGGCGGTCCATCCTGCTCTGGAAAGCTGCCAACGGCGAGGTGGTCCGCGAGTTTACCCACCCGGAGCACGAGGAGGACGACCCCGACCAACCTTGGTGGTGGTGGGGAGCGGTGGCTTTTTCCCCGGACGGGGAATCCATAGCAGCCGGGTACAGAGGCCGCCTGAGGATCTGGGACGTGGAAACCGGCGACCAGCTTCACGCACTTGAGACATTGGGGCACTGGTGGTGGGCAAGCTCGCTGTCCTTCTCGCCGGACGGTAGCCGGCTGGCCGCAGGGGGATCGCAGTCTGTAAGGATCTATGATACGCGCACGGGGAGGTTGCAGCACAGCTATTCCAATACTTTCAGTGACTCGTGGGGGCGGACCGTGGTGGATTATTCACCCGATGGTTCCGCGATTCTGACCGTGGTTGTGGATACAACCCATGTATTCATATACGAATCGGGCAGCCAGCGCCGGCTCGGCGGGCATACACCCGCGGTGACCGCGGTGGCAGTCTCGCCCGATGGTTCACGCCTGCTCTCCGGGCATTCACCAAGCTACGGATGGGGCTATGGATGGCACGGGTGGTGGGGCCGGTTGGACGGGTGGTGGTATGGGTGGCATGGGTGGAGTGGATGGTATGGGTGGCATGGTTATTCCAGGCGGGAGAGTTATTTGACAGCCTGGAACACTACACATGGGGGAGCGGTACAGCAGTTTATTAATAGATGGGATGACGCGCACAGGTATTATTATGCCTTTGTGCGTTGGGTTGGATTCCTGCCAGACGGGCTGCAAGTGTACGCGGCGTTGGCGGGGGACTCCTTCGTCTGGGATCTTAACACGGGGGAACTGGCCAGAACCGTAAGCCACTCCTTGCCTCTCACCCCGGTCTCTGAGGATGGGAGGAGGATGGTGACCGCGCCTTCCAGCTTCGCGTTGGCGCTTCACGACTTCCAGTCGGGTCATGTGGTCAACGAATTCGGTGAGGACGTTGGGTCCAACCGGCGCCCGGCGGCACTTTCGCGGGGTGGCGGGCACGTGCTCGCCGGCTATGGTGACGGCGTCGCGCGGTTGTGGGCTGCGGGTTCGGGGGAACTGGTCCGCACTTTTGAATCACCTGAGCCCTCCGACAGCGTGCACTCCGTGGCCTTTTCTCCCGATGAGAGCCGAGTGCTCACGGGCAGCCTTGGTCTACCCGCCTCTCCGACCGGGGAACCGGAACCGCGGCTGAGGGTGTGGAACAGGCATACGGGCGAATTGCTTGCCACCCACGAAACGGAATATGTTCGCAGTCTTGTCTATATGCAGGACGGCAAGCGGGTGCTCGGGATTGGCCAGGGATCGGCCGGAGTGGTGGACCTTGCCAGCGGCAAGGTCCTGCAGGAGTTCGAGTGGCCCATGATGCCGGTGCTTTCGGTTTGTTTCTGGCCCGATGAGTCCAAGGTGGTTACGGGATTGCGGGACGGAACGGTCCGGGTCTGGAGGCTGGATATTCCACCGCCAGTGGACCCAGCACCAACCCCGGCGCACCCGACGCCCACGCCCACCCCGACTCCAACGCCGACGGTGACCCCCGAACCGCCCGGTGGCGTCATCCAATTCCGTCCGCAACGGGGCACCATCCAGGATAGAATCAGAATGGACCCGCCCCGCCATGCGGTCTTCACGGAACGGTCGGGCCCCAATGCCGGCCGGCTTCACGCCGCGTACCACACCTATGATCAGAGTTTCGAGATGACCGTGTTCTATACGCGCGAGGACACCCCGGGGTCGAGCAACTTCTACACCGGCCTGGCGGTCGGCCTGGATGGTTACCTGCCCGGAGTTACCCCCGACCCCGACGTGGACCTGTTTGTGGACAGCAACGGGGAAGCGCATCTTGTATGGGTGGGGGAGAGGCCGGTCGGCGCGCAACGTGTGCAGGGTGTATATTATGCCCGCGTGGGCCGTACAGGCGCCATACAGCCGCGGCTGATCTCCCCGCCGACGATCACGAAGGCGGCGCACCCCAGGGTTGCCGCCGTGCGCCTCCCCGGGGAATCGGCGGCCCGTCCTCACGTTGCCTTCGTGGGCAACAGACCGGGGGGCACCAACACGGCAGTATGCCTGCTCACTGGTCCGCAGGGCGGCGGAACGACCGGGACGTTCACCATGCGCACGCTGACCGGTGCCGGGGAAACGGGCCACCGCAACCTGGCGTTCGATCTGGTGGAGGGGCTCCGCTCCTCCGGCGGAGGAGTGCCGCCGGCCCAGGGCGCGATTGTCTATCAGCGCGGAGACGGTCTATACGCCATCGCGTCGGATGGAACGGATGCTGGCGGGCTGATGTTCCGCCCCCCGCAGACCATCGCCAGCAGCCTGGTCACCGGAGACTTCCAGCCCGCACTGGCCGTACAGACCGTGTCCGGCCAACCGGAAGGGTACGTCGGACATGTGGCATACCTGCCATACGCAGGGGGACAACTCAGGTATATACAGTTCTCACCGCTTGAGGGAAATGGTGGTCTTGTCACCGAGCAACTGGCGTCCCCCCTTGCGGAGTCCGTGCCGCAGGGTGGCTGGCCCGATATCATCGTGGAGCCGGCGGCAGAATTGGAAGACCGTTTTGACAAGCGCGTTTCCGTGGCTTTTCGCGACGCACCGAGCCGCTCGATCCGTGTGTTCCGTAACTCGGGGGGAGTGTCTCCAAGGTTTGGTCTCGGCCCGGTGGGAGGCGCGCAACCGCGCGCAATCACCGATTTCGATAATTGGGGGACCGTGGCAACCGGCAACGAACCGATGACTCGCGGGAGCGGCCCGGGGGTGCTCGGGCTGACATACCGCAACGGGGCCCACAGATTGCGCGTCGCTTACCGGACGGGGGTGGGCGCGATTGGCTTCGGAGACTATATGCTGGCGAACGAAGCCGGATTGCCGGCCCCTCCGGCCGGGGATGATCCCGCGCCGCGACCCACTCCCCAGCCGGAACCAACCCCCACCCCGGGACCGACGCTTACCCCGCCTCCGGACTCCGTCAGCCGGACGGAAATAATAGACACCCTGCTCGGCCTGCGGGGGGTCACCTCCCCCGAACGAGCGCATCTCGGCGACCGCAACGAGGATGGCGTCTGGGACGCCGCCGACGTGCTCCTCCCACGACAGTGACCGGCAGGCCTTCAGGGCCGGATCGCGACCCGCACCGCCTGCTTTCCGGACGGACCTGAAGGAGCCGCATAGCTCTATCGCTGTGACGCTGCGGTGAAGCTCCCTTTTGTTGGTGACACTTACATCACCGTAAGCGCACCGGCGCCGCAGTGGAGCGAACACGTTGTGGCGAGGGGAAGGTCGCCTGCATGGTGGCTGGCGATCAGGGCGGCGGTGCCGGGCCTTTTGCAGGAGCGCTCGATGATCCGGCAAGCGTTGGCGCGGGTGTCCCTGTCAAGGCCGGCCAGTGGTTCGTCCAACAGGAGCAGGCCCGGCTCCACAGCCAGCGCGCGCGCCAGCGAAACCCGCTGCGCCATGCCGCCGGAGAGCGACAGCGGCCAGTGATCGCCAGCGTCCCCGATCCCGAATTCCGCAAGGAGCTCACGCGCGCGGCGCTCCGCCTCGGTGGGAGGCCACCCGGCGTTCACAAGTGGTATAGCCACATTCTGCCACGCCGTGCGCCAAGGGAGCAGGCGGTGCGTCTGGAACGCGACCCCCAGCCGCAGCCCCGCCGCGCGCCGGACCTTCCCCGAGCTTGGCGCCAGCAGCCCCGCCGCCAAGCGCAGCAACGAGGATTTCCCCGCGCCACTCGCCCCGGTGACCAGCACCACCTCGTCCCCGCACACCTCAAGGTCGACCGGACGAAAGACCACCTTCCGGCCAAAGCAGAGCGAGGCGGACTCGAAGCGGACCAGCGTCGTCATGGCTTCTTCCACCGGTACACGCGCCTGCGGATCGGGCCAACGAGGGCCTGTTCGGACCCGACCGCCAGCACCAGCACGACCAGCACCCAGGCCGTCATCTGGTCCACGGCGAGAGCCCGCGCGTTGTCCGCAATGGCGGCGCCCATGCCCTCGTCCGCGCCAAGCAGCTCCGCCAGCACGACAACCCGGATGGAACTGCACAGGACAAGCACCAGCCCGGCAAGCGCCGCCGGGGCGATCGCCGGCAGGTAGAAATGACGCACACGGTTCCAAAGGCTGATGCCGAAGGCCCGCGCGGTCTCCCGCAGGTCCGCGCCCAGGTACTCGCTTCCCTCCAGCAGGTTGATATACATGACCGGCCAGAGGATCAGGCCGCCGAAGACAATAATCATCCGCGAGCCCATCCCCAGCCAGAACATAACGATGACGACCACGATGACGGGCGGGATGGTGGCGAAGACGCGGCGCGAAGGTTCGATCAGGCGGGCAATGCGGCGGTCCCAGAGCGCCAGCCCGGCCAATATTCCGGCCACACCCGCCGCCACCAGGACCATCGCGCCGATCCGCAGGATGGTGAGCGAGAAATGCTCGTAGAACTCGGGTCCCGCCAACATGCCGCCGAGGGCACGGAGCGCGTCCGGCGGCGGGGAAATCACCAGCGGGCCGGACAGCACCGCCAGAATCCACCAGAGCGCGATGAGCAGGCCGAATCCGGCCCACGTCCAGCGCCGGTCCGCCTGCTTCGCAAGGGGGTCTTTCGTCTGGTCTTCCAAGGTCAGGGCCGCGCGTCCGTCCCCCCCGCTTCCACGGGGTCCCAGTAGAAATCGTCGCCGGGGCGCAGGCCGCCGAACGTATCGGGGGCCTGCGCGCCCATTACATCCAGAAAATCCTCCATCCGGGCCCGCTCGTGCAAGGAGGGGACAGGTACCCGGGCACAGGCGGAGAAGGCCCGCGCAGCGCCCCGAAGGGCCGCCTCGTCCCGTTCCGCGGCACCGTGCAGAGTGGCGGCCTCGCCGGGATTCGCCAGACACCATGCCACGGCGCCGGCGTAGGCGCTCCAGAATTGACGCAGAACATCGTCCTGGCGCGCCACCGGGCCGATGGCCGCCAATCCGGCGGTCGGCATTGGCGCATCCTCCCCGCGGGCACGGGCCCACGCGGCCTGGATATCCACGGAGGCGTATAGACGCCTGTCCGCGGCGCCATGGCGCTCCTGCTTCTCCAGCAAGATGGACACGTGGGGTTCCGCCACGACAGCGGCCCGCGCCGAGCCGCTCGCCACGAGGTTCGCCGCGTCGAGCGCCGTCGCCACATAGCGGATTTCGACGGAGCCGGTCAGGCCGGACTCCTCAAGGGCCGCACGGAACATGATGTCGGGGAACTCTCCCCGCATCGGCACCGCCACGGTCCGCCCGCGCAGATCCTCCAGGACCGCCGCCTCCGGATCGTCCGTCACCACGTGGAGCACATTCCCGAGCGACGCCCCGAGGAACCGCACGTCGAGGTCCCGCTCCGCAAACAGCGCCGCCGTCGGCACGTGAAGGCCGGCGAAGTCCACGCTGCCGCTGGCGACAAGTGCACGCAGTTGCTGGGGGCCGCGCCATGCGGCGACTTCGATGACCAGCCCCTCGGCGGCAAGTGGCTGTGTCTCCTCCATTCGGAACACCGGCGGCGCCAGCAGGCCATCCGGCGGTACGGCAACGCGGAGGACCCGCTCCGCGGGGGCACGGCCCTCTCCCTCGTGACCGCCGCACGCCCCGGCAAGGTGGACCACACCGGCCAGCAGCGCAGCCGCAAGCACCCCGGGCCGGAGCCAGCCTCTCCGCCGGCCCGGGGTGCGGGCGGGGAGGATGGATGCCGGCTGGCCGTTCCCTCTTCGCTGCATGATGGTCACCCGGCCACGTGGGTTGCACTTACGGCGGGGTGCGCACCCGCTGGATCACGTCCTGGATGCCTGCCCTCCGGAGTACCTCCAGCGCATCCACCTGCCTCTGCACGCTCGCTTCCCCGTCGGCGCTCAGTACTGCCCGCCGGGTGCCTTCCCGGTCCACGTACTCGCGGATCGTCTGCTCGAGCGCGTCGGCCGTGATCTCGTTCCCGTCATAGATAAGCGTCCCGTCCTGCAGCACGAACACCTCCGGCAGCGGAGGCTGCTGCTCGCGGGCCGGTTCCTCCGCGGCCTCGGGCAGGACCAGGTCGAAGAACGTCTCGTCGGTGCGCAGCGTCGTCGCCACCACGAAGAAGAAGATCAGATTGAAGATGACGTCCAGCAGCGGCGCCAGGTTGATACCCCCCTCGTCCTCAAGGAAGGCGCGGCCTCTGCGGCGTACTCTTGCGGCCACGGCTCAGGCCTCCTGCTCCGCCGCGGCGCGGGCGGAGTCTTCTGCCGCTTCGCGTGGCGCAACCGGCCGGTCCAGCAGCACATGGAGCGCCTGGCCCGCCTCATCCGGCAGCACCACCTGCTCGTAGGTCCCCACCCGCCGCTGGAACAGATAGAGCACCACGTACGCCGGGATGGCGATGCTCAGGCCCCAGGCCGTGGTGATCAGGGCGATGTTGATGCCGACGGACAGCTCCTGCACGTCGGGCCGTGGCGAGGCGGCGAACTCGTTGAACGTTGAGATCATGCCGAAGACGGTGCCCAGCAATCCCAGCAGCGGGCTGATGCGATAGATCACCGCGAGCTGGGAGTTCTGCTGCAGCAGCGCGTCGCACTCGTCGCCGATCTCAGAGCGGAGCACCTCCGCCGGATCGGCGTCCGGCTTGAAGCTAAGATGCGAGTCCACGTTGCGGATCACCTCGGCCAGCGAGTGATTCTCCTCGCCGAGGGTCCGCCGGGCCTCCTCCACTCCCGATTCGCGGGTGATGCGCCGCAGCCGGGCCGCGAACCCCGGCGGAGCCACCCGTGACCTCCGCAGATTCACCGCCCCCTGTATCGCAAAGGCGATCATCAGAATCAGGCACGGAATCAGGGCGATCATCATCACGCCGCCCTGCACGACGTACCGGTCAAGTGCTGTCTGAAACTCTGGCATGGATGGAGTTGGCGCCTTGCCGGGTCCTTTTCCGGGATGCGGGATGGGGGGTCAGGTTTCCAGTTTCTTGAAGAGCGGCTCGCCCTTGCGCACGCGCATTTCGCTGTAGCACCGCGCCCAGTGCCGGGCGTCCTCCCAAGGTGTCTCCTCGGGCGATAGCCCCAGCGTCTCGTGGATGCGGGCGCTTGCGTCCGGCATGAACGGTGAAAGCAGCAGCCCCACGCCGCGCAGCCCTTCCGCCACGCAGCTCAGGAACACGCGCACCCGGTCCGTCTGCGCCGGGTCCTTTGCCAGCTTCCACGGCTCCACCTCGTTCATCCGCTGATTCATCAGGTCGATCAGGCCCCAGACCTTCCCGAGCACGGCCTGGAACTCGAAGCGCGGCATCCCGCGCTCGAACTCCGCCACCGTCTCCTCCCAGTAGGTCACGAACTCGTGCTCGATCTCGGTCATCTCCTCCCGGGCGATGGGCCGGACGATCCCGTCCGGCAGGTTGCGCTCGATCAGACTCGCCGTCCGGGCCAAAGTGTTGCCCAGCCCGTTGGGCAGCTCGGCGTTGTAACGCTGGATCATCGAATGCTCGTTGAAAATGCCGTCGCTGCCGTAGTTCAGCTCGCGCATCAGCAGGTAACGTAGCGGCTCCACCCCGATCCGCTCCACGTAGGCCATCGGATCGACCGTGTTGCCGGCGGACTTGCTCATCTTCTCCTGACCTTCTTCTCCCGGCCGCAGCACCGTGATGAAACCGTGCCCGAACACCTGTTTCGGCAGCTTCACCCCTCCGGCCAGCAGCATCGCCGGCCAGTACACGCAGTGGAACTTCAGGATGTCCTTGCCGATCACGTGCACGTCCGCCGGCCACCACTTGCCGAACATTTCCTCATCGCGTCCGTATCCGGCGGCGGAGATGTAGTTCGTCAGCGCGTCGAACCACACGTAGATCACGTGTCCCTTCGCGCCGGGCACCGGGATGCCCCAGTCGATCGAGGTGCGGGATATCGAAAGGTCCGGCATGTCCGGCCGCAGGAAGCTTTTCACCACCTCGTTGCGGCGGATTTCCGGCTGAATGAAGTCCGGATTCTCCTCGATGTGACGGAGAATCTGCTCGCGATACTTCCCGAGGCGGAAGAAGTATGCCTCCTCGGACATCCGCTTGATCCGCTCGCCATCGGGCTCCAAGCCCTTCTCCTTCATCTCCGTTTCGGTGATGAAGGACTCCTCCTTTACGTCGTACCACCCTTCGTACTTGTCGAGGTAGATATCGCCGTTCGCTTCCACCTTTTTCCACAGCCTCGCCACGGACTCATGGTGGCGGGGTTCGGTGGTGCGGATGAAATCGTCGTAGCTGATCTTGAGCAGGTCCCAAACGCGGCGGAACTCGCCCGCCAGGCGGTCGCACCACTGGCGTGGCTCTTCTCCGCGGGCCTTTGCCGTATCGGCGATTTTCTGCCCGTGCTCGTCCGTGCCGGTCAGGAAGCGCACCTCGTGGCCGGTAAGCCGGCGGAAGCGCGCCTGCACGTCGATGCCGATCACCTCGAAGGCGTGGCCAAGGTGCGGCACGTCGTTCACGTAGTAGATCGGCGTCGTTATGTAGAAGCGGGGCTTGGTGCTCATTTGGCGGGGAGCAGGCTCCGGTGCGATGGGTGGTCCGCCCACGGGGCGGCCGCCAGAGACAACGCCGGAACCGCCCGCGGATCAAGTGGCGTTCTGCCGGGGGATCTCGCCTCTGAACTGATCCGGCGTCAGCGGAAGCATCAGGTTCAGCCTCAGCCCCCCCAGCCGCGGGCAGTGGTCCGCGTCCACCCAGCCGCCGCTCTCCGTGCAGAAATGCTTCACCATTGGCAGCCCGAGCCCAGTCCCTTCGGACCCTTTCGTGGTGAAAAATGGCTCGAAAAGCTTGTCCATCACCTCGCCCGAAACTCCCTGCCCGCTGTCGCTGACCGAAATGCAGACCATCCGTTGCTCCCGGTCCTCCTTTGCCTGGAGCAGAATCTGCCCCTTCTCCGGGGCCGCCTCCGAGGCGTTGTGCAGCAGGTTCAGCAGCGCCCGCTCCAGCCGCATCCGGTCCACCTGGAACTCCGGCACCTGCTCCGCCTCAACGATCAGCTCCTGTTCCCGCTCGCGTGTCCGCTGGCGGAAGATGCTCGCCAGCTCATCAAAGAAGCGCGGGAGGATGACCGGCTCCGGGCTCAGCGTCCTTCGTTTGGCATAATCCAGCAGGTCGAGCACCAGGCGCTCCACCCGCGTCAGCCCCCCCTGCAGGATCGGCAGTGCCTTCTCCGCCTGTTCGAACTTCCGGTCCTCCACCGCCCCCTCGATCATCGCGGTCGAGCCCTTCAGCACCATCAGCAGGTTCTTCAGGCAGTGCGACACCGAAGCCATCGTCGCCCCGATCGTCACCAGCCGCTCGGTCTCCAGCCCCTCCTGAACCAGCCGGTGGTTTACGATGGCCATGGCAAGCATCGCCGCGAAGACCTCCGTGGCGGCCAGGTCCGCGTGCGTCAGATCACGCCCCCCCTCCTGCGAGGAGAAGCTCACCACCCCCAGCACCTCGTCCCTCTGCATAAGCGGCGCACAGATCGCGGAGGAGACCTTATTTCCTGTCGTGTCCTCCTGTTCACCGGCGTACTCGCCGTGCACCAGCCGGGCCCGCTTGTGTTCAATCACCCAGCCGGAAATGCTGTTCGGTTCCATCGGTAGAATCTGGCTTTCCAACACCTCGCGCGGCATGCCCACCCCCGCGAGGAGCCGCAGCCTCCCATCCTCCAGCAGCGCGACCGAGGCCCGGTTCACTTCGAGCTGGGAGACGAAAAGCCGCAGTTGCTTCTTGATGGTCTGCTCGGGGTAGCGCGACAGGTCCAGCTCCTCCGCCGCGCGGGTCAGCGTCTGCAGCCACCGCTGCGGCTCGGGGAAGTACTCCTTCCGTGCAAGGCCCGGGTGGGTCAGCTCGTTCACCAGGTGAAAGGCGTCCCCCCCTGCGGGCAGGACGCCGTCGGCCCCTGCGCGCAACAGCCGGAGAATTTCCTCCAGCCGGAATACGTCCACCAGCACCACCAACCGCTGCGGCCGGTAAACGAGGCTGCAGAGCTGCGTGCATTCCAGCGTTCCGCCAAAGCCCGAGTGCTCCTCCACCCCCGGGCCGATCACGACCCAGGCGGTGCCCGGCTGGCGGGAACTCTGCCAGGAGGTGTCCTGCCAGTTCCTCCCTGCCACTGCCAGCGAATGCGTACACCGCTTCCCTAGCAGCCCTGTGATCTCCCGGGTCAACTCTTCCGCCACGCCGATTGTCAGGAGCTGAACGGAGTCGGGCAGGTCTCCGCCGGCCTCTTGTTCCCGTTCGGTCATTGTTTTTCACGTCGTATCATCGCTCGTATCGTCCCACGTGTATCTTTTGACGCTGGTGGTGTGTCGTTTCTCACCCATGGAGGGCAAGATTACTTCTTCGTCGATTACATCCGGAATGCCGGAATGACGCTCCCCTGTGCGTACTGAGCGGTTGCCCATTCAGACCGCAATGCCACACTATCGCGAGCCTCGGAGACAAGGCGTGTCTCCGGGGAGCGAGCCTTTTTTCAGGGGGGACCCCGGTATTGCCAGAATTCGACAGAGTCCTGATCGGCGGCCTTGGCCTGCTCGGCGGCAGCGCCGCCCTGGCCATCCGGCGCCACGGGCTCGCCCGGGAAATCGCCGCCTGCGGCCGGCGCGACCTCACACCCGCCATCGACGCGGGCCTCATCGACCGGCAGCCCCACTCTCTGGAGGAAGCCGCCCGCGAGGCGGACTTCATCATCCTCGCCACTCCCGTGGAGGTCCTCCGCCGGCAATTGCCGCGGGTGATCGAACGTGCCCGGCCCGGCGCGATCATCACCGATGTCGGTTCCACCAAATCGCTCCTTGTCGAAGCTGCCGAAGCCGCTACCGGCCCGGGCCGGTTCGTCGGCTCCCACCCCATGGCCGGAAGTCACCGCACCGGCTGGGAGGCTGCCACGCCCACGCTCTTCGAGGGCACCACCACTTACGTCACCGTCACCTCCCGCACCGATCCGGACGCCGCCGCCCGGCTCTGCCGGTTCTGGGAACAGCTCGGCTCGCGCACCGTCGTCACTGATCCGGCGCACCACGACGCGCTCTGCGCGCTGCTCAGCCATGTGCCGCACCTGACCGCCAGTGCCCTTGTCGAACTCATCGCCCAAGCGGGCGAAGACCCTGCCTTTCTGCGTGTCCTCGCCGGAAGTGGCCTCCGGGACACCACCCGGGTCGCCCTTGGCAGCGGCGCCATCTGGGAGGAAATCTGCACCCATAACCGCGAGGAGATCGCCACCCGGCTGGAGGCCACCGCCGGGATTCTCAGGTCGCTGGCCGGCGACATTCGCCGCGCGCCCCCCGGCGCCCTTGCCGAACGGCTCGACCGCGCAGCGGCCCTGCGCGCCAGACTGGACCGCGGCGCGGAGTAGCAACACCCAGCCGGACATAGTACAGTGGACACGGTGGACTGAGTGGACCGCATGGACCCAGCAACCACACCAGTGCGGGACAGCCCGCACCGTCAGGCTTGCACTCTGTGCCCGGTCGCCCTTGCGGGACCGGTCCGGCCGCTCCTATCCTTGGAGGAACCTCAGGGAGGTCGTTTCATGACCATTGCCATGCGTCCACTTCACCTCGCCGCCGCGCTCGTCTTCATGCTCGCCGTGGTCCCCGCGGCCGGGGACGAACAGCGGCGCCAAGTCGAGGAAATACTCACCCGCATTGCCGAGCTTCACGCTGGCAAGGCCATCCCCGTTGACGATTTCGACGGCCTCGAACCGCTCTTCGAGGCCATGGCGGACCGGCGTCACGTGCTGCTGGGCGAGTCCACCCACGGCACCCATGAATACTACTACTACCGCGCCAGAATCTCCCAGCGCCTCATCGATGAGGAAGGCTTCGACTTCGTCGGCATCGAGGGCGACTGGCAGAATATCTACCGCGTGAATGAATACGTCAAACACCTGACCGACGAAGCGGCAAGCGCCCGCGAGGCGCTCAGCGCGCACAGCCGCTGGCCACAGTGGATGTGGGAGAATGAGGAGTTCGAGGAGTTCGTCGAGTGGCTGCGCGACTTCAACGCGGACCGGCCGGAGGGCGAACGGGTCGGTCTATACGGCCTCGACCTCCAGGACCCCCGGGATTCGATGCGCGCCGTCATCGCCTGGTTCGAGGAACACAAGGAGGACCAAGCCCCGGAAGTGGCCGAGGCCTATGAATGCCTCAAACGGTTCGAGGGCGGGCTGGGCGACTACGCCCGGCATCTCCATCAGGGTGGCACCTCCTGCGAGGACGAGGTCCGCGCCCCGGTGGACATCCTCCGCACCGCCCTGGAGCAAGAGCCCGATTGGACCTCCGCATGGGCCGCCAAGCAAAACGCCCTTGCCGTCAAGGAAGCCGAAAAGCAACACCGCTCCATGCTCCTTGGCGGGGCGCACTCCTGGAACCACCGCGCACGCCACATGCACGATACGTTCGTCCGGCTGGCGGACCACTACGGCCCCGGCAGCCGCGGCATCGTCTGGGCCCACAACACCCACGTCGGTGATTCCAGCATGACCGAGATGGTCGAGCGCGGAGAGGTCAACATCGGCCACCTCCTGCGTGAAAGCGCCGGGGACGAGAACGTCTTCATCCTCGGCTTCGGGTCCCACACGGGCACCGTCATCGCCGGAGAGACCTGGGACGTGCCTCATCGCGAGATGGATATAGTCGATTCCCACCCGCAGAGCTGGGAGGGCATTCTCGAACGGTCGGGGAAGGAGAGCTTTCTGATCGTCTTCGGTGAGCGGACGCGCGCCCGGGAGAACCTCGTCGCCCTGCCCCAGCGCGCCATCGGCGTTGTCTATAATCCGCCGGGGGAGGCCTACGTCGGGACCATCCTGCCTCTGCGCTATGACGCGTTTATCTTCATACGGGAGACGCGCGCCCTCACGCCCTTCGAGGACTGAGCGGCGCGACTACCTTGCCGCGCTGGCTGCCAGCGCCGCCTGCCGCTTCTCGGATTTGCGCCGCTCGTCCGCGTTCAGGATGCCCTTGCGGATGCGCACCGACTCGGGCGTCACCTCCACCAGCTCGTCCGGGGCGATCCACTCCAGCGCCTGGTCCAGCGTCATGCGCCGCGGCACGTCCAGCCCCGTGGCGATCTCCTTCGTGGAGGAGCGGTGGTTGGTCACCTGCTTCTTCTTCGTCGGGTTGCACGGCAGGTCGCCCGGCCGGGAATGCTCCCCGATCACCATGCCTGTATAGACGCGCTCCTGCGGCGAAACGAACAGCGTCCCGCGCACCTGCAGGTTCTCGAGCTGGTAGCCCGTCGCTTCGCCCGTGTCCATGCTCACCATCGACCCGCGCGTCCGTGTTGCCACCGTGCCCTTCCACGGTCCGTAGCCCACGAACCGGGACGTCATGATGCCTAGCCCGCGCGTGTCGGTCAGGAACTCGCTCCGGTAGCCGATCAGCCCCCGCGTGGGGATGTCGAACTCCAGCCGCATGATGCCCGTGCCGCTCGCTTCCATGTGGACCATCTCGCCCTTGCGGCGGGCCAGCTTCTCGATCGCCGCGCCCTGGTACTCCTCCGGCACGTCCACAATGAGCTTCTCCATCGGCTCGAGCATGTTGCCGTCCGCGTCGTGGTGGACGATCACCTCCGGCGGCGAAACGCAAAGCTCCATGCCCTCGCGCCGCATCTCCTCGATCAGGATCGCCAGGTGCAGCTCCCCGCGGCCGGAGACCTTCACCCCGTCGCCGCGCCCAACGTCCTCCATGCGCAACGCCACGTTCGTTTTCAATTCCTTGTCCAGCCGTTCGCGCAATTGCCGCAGCGTGATGGCCTGGCCCTCCTGCCCGGCGAAGGGGCCGCTGTTCACCAGGAAGAACATGGAAACCGTCGGCTCCTCGATCTCCAGCGGCGGGAGCGCCGGTTCCGGATGGTCCGGCGAAGCGAACGTATCCCCGATCATGATGTCTTCCGGCCCGGCGACCCACACGATGTCCCCGGCGGAGATTTCCTCCACCTCCTGGCGCTCGAGGCCGCGCGTGACCCAAAGGTGCGAGGAGCGCTCGTTGTTGCGCGCCACGACGTCCCACTCGCCCTCCTGCCGGTCGAAGTCCTTCCACCGCACCGTCGTGCGGACGAAATGCTGCCCTGCGCGGTGCCGGCCTTCCAGCACCCGCCCGCAGCCGATACGCCCGATATAGTCGTTCCAGGCCAGCGTGCTGATCTGCATGCGGAACGGCGCGTCGGGATCGACGTCGGCGGGCGGCGGCACGTGCTCCACGATCGTCTCGAAAAGCGCCTCCATCCCCTCGTGCGGGTCCTTCTCCAGATCGCGGACGAACCAGCCGCCCAGCCCCGAGCCGTACAGCACCGGGAAGTCCGCCTGCTCGTCGTCCGCGCCCAGCTCGACGAAAAGGTCGAACGTCTCGTCCAGCGCCGCGGCAGGGTTGGCGTTCGGCCGGTCCACCTTGTTTACCAGCACGATCGGCCGCAGGCCCAGCTTCAGCGCCCGCATCAGCACGTACCGCGTCTGCGGCATGGGGCCCTCGTTCGCGTCCACCAGCAGGAGCACCGAATCCACCATGGAGAGTACACGCTCCACCTCTCCCGAGAAGTCCGCGTGCCCCGGCGTGTCGATGATGTTGATCAGGCAATCGCCCCAGGTCACCGTGCAGTGCTTGGAGCGGATGGTGATGCCGCGTTCTCGCTCCAGCGCGTTGTTGTCCATCACCCGCTCTTCCACGCGGGCGTTCTCGCGGAAGACGTGCGCTCCGCGGAAAATCGCATCGATCAGTGTCGTCTTGCCGTGGTCGATGTGGGCGATAATTGCCAGGTTGCGAATGTTTGTGGGGGTGGTCATGTAGTGCTGCAAGGTCCGGTTCTATTGAGTAGGCGCCGGGGAAGGCTCCCCAAAGCGCGCGGAACAGTGCCCGCCCCGGCCCGCCACGTCAAAGGGCAATACCGTTACAATGCGTCCCCGGAGCGCCTATGCGCAGAACCGCTTAATTGGCGGACCATTCGGCGGGGGGCGTGTCAGGCGGTGTGGACTGGGGGGTCCGGGTGAACGGTGTGGCCCGGGCACTCACCCGGCTGGGCGGAGGCTGCTGCGCCGCTCAAGGCTCTCCATGAGCTGCACGCCCACCTCGCTGAGCTGGCCGCGGTGTTCCAACTCCCGCAGGATAAGGACCGCGTGGTCTTCGAGGCCGTGCTGGATGGCCGTGTCCTCGATCAAGGCAAGGACCTCCATGTCCTGCGGGTTCTGGAGGACCAGCCGGCCCAGTTCCGCCATCATCAGGTGGAACTCGCCCATCTGGCGGTAGGCGCGTATGCCGTTGATGGCGACCGTGCGGTTCCGCATCATCCTGTCGCGGAACCATAACTCGTAGTCATCGCGGAACGTGAGCGCCAGATTCGGCTGCCCATCGTCGAAGGACCGGCGCACGGCGATCTCGTAGAAGGTGTCCTCGGTGCCCAGCGCCATGCCGTGCAGGTGCCTGTAGGTGTTGAGCCGGTCCACGGTGATCTCGACGTACTTCTCCTGGTTCTCCATGTCGCCCATCCGCGAGGCGTAGATGGCCATCAGGTTGGCCGTCTCGCCCGCCTTGACCAGCAGGTGCTGGGGCGTTTGGTGGCCCGGCTCGGCCTTGCGGAGCAGCTCGAGCGCCTCGGCGATGTTGCGGAAGTCGATCGCCTCGACGCCGCGGGACACCGCCCGCTGACTCTCCTGCTGCAGGAGCAACAGCGCCATCTGGTTCTGGATGCGCGGGGCGTTGGGGGCCTTCGCGAGCGCCTGGCGAACCTCGCGCTGGCCCAGCAGCATGGCGTTGGGGCTCTTCGCCATCTGCCAGCCCTTCTGCGACTGCGAGTCCGCCTGCACGTAGCGAATGGAAGACCGCCATCCGCCCACCGCCACCAACACGATCAGGACCGCCACCGCCGCCCGGATCAGCAGGCTCGGCGGAGGCACCCAGAGCAGTGAGGTGGAGGGCTGGCGGGGCCGCTCGGGGAGCGTCTTGCGGTAGCTGGGTTTCGTTTTGGCGCGTTTCGAGGGCATGGCTGCGCTCCTGTGGGGGAGAATGCGCGGTTGGGGGCTCCAGGCAAGAGAAGATGGGGGTTGCGGTCCCGGCATGATACGTGCATACAATCATGAAATTGTAGGGGAAAAGGACGAAAATGGCACTCACCATCAACAACCCCATGATCCAGCAGGCCGCCCGATGGCTCCGCGCCCTCGGCGAGGAAAACCGCATCCGCTTGCTGCTCCGCCTTCAGGAGGGGCCGGCAAACGTGACAACCCTGGCGGCGGACCTTGGTCTCAGCCATGCCAGTGCCAGCAAGCACCTCAACGTCCTGGCCGCCCACGGCATCGTGGAGGCCCGGCGCGAAGGTCCCGCACACGTCTATGCGATCGCGGACAGGTCGGTCTTCGAAATCTGCGACATTGTGTGCGCCGGAGTGCGCCGGCACCACGAGCGGCTGGGCGAGGCCCTGGCGCAGGAGGAGGAGTCATGAACCTCCCTCCTCCGTTATGCTTTCCCCGGCGGACGGGCCGATTGGGCTGGCCTGCCGGCGCCCTGATGGAAAACAATAGAGAGAAAGCTGGCAGACCAATTGATCCTGATTTCAAATTTAATAGAGTCCTTGCGATATGAGTAACCCGGCACCGGACGCACCGGCACTCGATCCACTCAGCCGGCAGTTGGGCACGTTCCTCCGCTCGCTGTTGCCTGTCTTTCTGATCATTGGGGCGCTGCTTTCCGGCGTGGCAGCGCTTGTCATGACGCCGCGGGAGGAGGAGCCCCAGATCGTTGTCCCGCTGGCGGACGTGATGGTGAGCGCCCCGGGGCTTTCCGCCCGGCAGATCGAACGGCAGGTGACCACGCCACTGGAGAATCTACTCTATCAAATCGATGGGGTGGAGTACGTTTACTCGGCGTCCAGTCCCGGGATGGCGATTGTCACGGTGCGCTTCTACGTCGGCGAGCCGCGCGAGGAATCGCTCGTCAAAATATACAATAAAATGCACTCGAACATCGACATGGTGCCGGAGGCGGTGGAGTCCTGGATCGTCAAGCCGCTCGAAATAGACGATGTGCCGATTCTGCTCACCACGCTCTGGAGCGAGGACCCGGAGAAAACGGGGGATGCGGAGCTGCGCCGGCTCGCGGAGGAGGTCGCGCTGCGGCTCCAGTCCGTTCACGGCACGAACCGGGTAGAGGTGACCGGTGGCCGGCCGCGGGAGTTCCGTGTGGAGCTGAACCCGGAGGCACTCGCCTCCCGCATGACGGCGCCGCTGGACGTGGCCTGGGCGCTCCAGGTCTCCAACAGCCAGGTGCCGGCGGGCGAGTTCGTATCGGATTCGGATATCATCCGCCTCGAAGCCGGCCCGTGGATACGTACCAGCCGCGAACTCGAAAACATGGTGGTGAACGTGGTGGATGGGCAGCCTGTCTATCTCAAGGACGTCGCCACCGTGGTGGATGGGCCCGCGGAACCGGACACCTACTCCTGGCTTGGCTTCGGGCCCGCGGCGGAGAGCGCTCCGAAAGAGGACGTCTATCCGGCGGTCACTGTTTCCACGGCGAAGCGCCGGGGGACGAATGCGGTGACCGTTTCGCGGGACGTTCTGCGGGCGCTGGACGATATCAAGGAGACTCTCTTCCCGCCCCACGTCCACTACGAGATTGTCCGGGACAGCGGCGAGACGGCGAACCAGAAAGTCAGTGATCTGGTGACGAGCCTTGGGCTTGCCGTCATCATCGTGATTATTTTCATCGGCATCTGCATGGGATGGCGCGCGGCGCTGGTGGTCGGGCTGGCGGTTCCGCTCGCCTACGGGGTGACGCTGGGGGTCAACTACCTTGCGGGCTATACCATCAACCGGGTCACGTTGTTTGCGCTGATTCTGGCGCTTGGTCTGCTCGTGGACGATCCGATTACGGGTATCGACAATATAGACAGGTATCTCAAGATGCGGCGCTTTCGCAGGCTGCGCTCAATCCTGCTTGCGATGCAGGAAATACGCACGCCGCTGATCATGTCCACCATTGCGATTATCCTGTCGTTCGTGCCCTTGTTCTATATCACGGGGATGATGGGGCCGTACATGGCGCCGATGGCGGTGAATGTGCCGCTGGCGGTGATTATGAGCACGGGGATTGCCTTCCTGATCACGCCGTGGCTGGCGAACTTCTTCCTGCGGGGCGATACCGGCGGCGAGGAGGAGCCCGCACCGGCCAAACCGCGCAAGGATTCCTTCCCGGTATGGTCCTACGGCCTGCTGATGCGGCCGTTGCTTGAAGTGCGCAAACGCGGCGCCATCTTCCTCGGTGTCGTCGGCCTGCTGCTGGTGCTCTCCGTTGTGGTGCTCGCCTTCCGGGTGATTCCGCTGAAGCTTCTGCCGTTCGACAACAAGGACGAATTTCAGCTCGTTATAGACATGCCTGAAGGCACGAGCGCCGAGCGCACAGACGCTGCTCTCCGCGCTTTCGGAGAGTACCTGCGCACCGTGCCGGAAGTGCGAGCCTTCGCCTCCTTCGCCGGGACGAACTCCCCCATGGACTTCAACGGAATGGTGAGGCGGTATTACCTGCGGGAGGACCCGCACATGGGGGACATGCGGGTGACGCTGGCCGGGCGGCCCCACCGCCGGCACCAGTCGAGCGAGATAATTCTAAGAATCCGCGACGGGCTGCACGAAATCGCGCGCGAGCACGGAGCGAACCTCAAGGTTGTCCAGACACCACCCGGCCCGCCCGTACTCTCTACAATTACCGTGGAGATACACGGCACCGAAGCGACGCCCTACGACGAGCTGCGCGAGGGCGCCCGCCTCCTTGCCGCACGCATGGAGAGGGAACCATTCGTCGTGGACGTGGACACATCCGTGGAAGCGCCGCAGAAGAAAATGCTCTTCGCCCTCGACCGAGAGAAGGCGGCCCTCTCGGGTGTCTCCACCGCAGACGCGGCCCGGACGGCAGCGCTTGCCGTGGACGGCATGACGGTGGGGTATGCTGAACAACCGGACGAGGCGGCACCGCTTCCCATCCGGCTTCAGCTTCCCCGCCAGGAACGGCGCTATCCTTCCGACCTCGACACGTTGACGGTCAAGGGCATGCAGGGAGTTGTCAAAATCCGGGAGTCCGGTGGCGTCACGGACGCGCCGCAGCCGCTTGTTCCTCTCGGAGAGATCGGCAGCTTTCAGGAAATGGAGCCGCCAAAGGCTATTTATAGAAAGAACCTTCAGCGCGTCGCCTATGTCTATGGAGAGATTGCGGGCAGGGCTCCCGGAGAGGCGATCCACGATATTTTCTGGGACGAAGGCGCTGAGCCGCTTGGTGAGGGTGCGGAGCCGCGGCCCGTGGACAGCCGGAATTATATACTCGCCGGCGGCGGGGACGGCTGGACCCTCCCGGACGGCGTCCGCGCGGTCTGGAGCGCCGAGGGCGAGTGGTATATCACCATCAAGGTGTTCCGCGACCTTGGCATCGCGTTCGGTGTTGCCTGTATCGGTATTTTCGTTGTGCTGACGATTCAGACGGGCTCCACGCTGATCGCCCTCATCATCATGCTGGCGATTCCACTGACGATGATCGGCATCGTGCCGGGCTTCTGGTTCCTGAACGTCATCGGAGAGACCAGGATCGCCGGCTATCCGAACCCGTCGTACTTCACCGCAACAGCGATGATCGGGATGATCGCACTCGCGGGGATTGTGGTGCGGAACTCGCTCATCCTGGTGGAGTTTATCCATCAATCCCTGCGGGAGGGAATGCCGTTCCAGGACGCAATCGTGCAGGCCGGCGCCGTCCGCATGAGGCCCGTGCTCCTCACTGCCGGGACGACGATGCTCGGCAATATCGTGATTACGCTCGACCCGATTTTCAATGGGCTGGCGTGGGCGATTATATTCGGCATCGGCGCCTCGACTGTATTCACCCTCGGAGTCGTTCCGATAGTCTATTATCTCGTATTCGCCCGTGTTCCGGGCCACGGTCTGCCACCGGAAAGGACTGAAGAGCCATGATTCAGCTCGCCATTCGTATCGCCATCATTGCCGGAGCCGCCGCTTTTCTGGTCGTGAGCATCGGTTACCTGGCGCACTTCTGGACGGAAAAGATAGAGCCAGGGACCGAGCCCCTGCCGGAAGTGACCGTAGCGGAGGAGGAGACTCTCGAATTGGCGCTTGAGGAGGAGGCGCTTGTCGAACGTTTCCCCGGCACTATCCGGGCCCGGCGCGAGACCACTGTCTCCCCGCGGATAATGGCGACGGTCACGACGGTGAACGTCCGGTCCGGCGATTGGGTGGAGGAAGGCGAGGTTCTGGCAATGCTGGACGACCGGGACCTCCGTGCGCGTGTCGAACAGGCCCGCCGGGGCGTCGAAGCGGCGCAGGCGCGGTTTGATGATCTCGAAACGGAGACCGACCGGGCGCGCGAACTCTTCGACGCGCGTGCCATCGCACGGGCCGACCTCGACCGGCTCGCAGCTTCCCTGCGCGCGGCCGAGGCGGACCTGGAAGCCTCGCGCCAGCGCCTTGACGAGGCGGAAACCGCGCTCTCCTTCGCCAGCATCGAAGCGCCCATCACCGGCCGCGTGATCGACCGTTACGCCGAACCGGGCGACACGGCCTCCCCCGGCGTGTCGATCGTTCGTCTATACGATCCGGAGACGCTGCGGCTCGAAGCGGACGTGCGCGAATCGCTCGCCACCACCCTCTCTTCCGGCATGCCCCTGCGGGTGCAGATAGAGGCCGCCGGGAGGGCCTTCGAGGCGGCCGTGGAGGAGATCGTGCCGCACGCGGACGCCGGGGCTCGGACATTTGTCGTGAAGGTGACGCTGCCCGCCACGGAGGACCTCTACCCGGGCATGTTCGGCCGGCTGATGATTCCCGCGGGAATGGCCCAGCGTCTATACGTGCCACCTGATGCGGTCACGCGCGTGGGGCAGCTTGAATTTGTCATGGCGCTGGAGGCCGGGCGGCCCGTGCGCCGGTTCATCCGCACCGGAGAGATGCGCGAGGAGGACGGCTGGCTTGAAGTCCTCTCCGGCCTCTCGCCCGGAGAGCGCATCGTCACTCCCGCTCCGGCACTCCAGGAAACGTAAAGAAACCACGGACCTGCTCCGCACCCTGATATTCAAAAAAACGACAGGAGAACAATAGTGGCTGTGAAGAACATCACCCCCGAAGAACTGGAAAAACTCCGTCAATCCGGCGAGGACGTGTACCTTATAGACGTCCGTAGCCCGCGTGAATACAAGAAGGAACACATCCCCGGCTCGGGACTGCATCCACTGGGCTCGCTCGACGCGGAGGAGGTGAAGAAGAAACTTGCCGGCCGCAAGCCGGTCATTGTCTGTGAAACATCCGAGCGTTCGGCCATGGCGGCGGAAAGGCTCTCCTCTTCGGGTATGGACACGGCGCTGCTGGACGGCGGCATGAAGGCGTGGAGCAGGAGCGGCCTTCCCGTCGAACGCGCGCAGGAGGGCTCCGGCGCCCCCGTCATTTCTGTCGAACGCCAGGTACGCATCGGGGCGGGGTTGCTTGTGCTTACCGGCTCACTGCTCGGCCTTCTGGTGCACCCGCTTTACACGTTGATCGCCGTCTTCGTGGGCTTCGGACTTGTCTTCGCCGGTGTGACCGGCTGGTGCGGCATGGGCCTGCTGCTGGCGAAGATGCCCTGGAATCGGTAGGGAGGCAGACGCGGGCCTGCGCTTTCTGCCGATCTTCCCTTGCCTCGGGGGCTTGGGGGTCCCATTGTTGACGGCCGGGCCCGGAAAGTCGATCCTTCCGGCCGCCCACAGTGCCACCAAAGGGAGTTCCCCACACGATGAGCACCACGCAACCAGCCTCCACCGCCGGCCGCGACGGCCTGTTTGGCGAATTCGGCGGACGCTACGTCCCGCCCCACCTTATTCCCGTGCTGGACGAGCTGGCCGCGGCGCTCGAACGCTACCGCAACGATCCGGAGTTCAACCGCGAGTACGTGTACTATCTGGAGCGCTACGTCGGCCGGCCCAACCCGCTATACCTCTGCGCGAAGCTGACTGAAAAGCTCGGTGGCGCGAAGATATACATGAAGCGCGAGGACCTGAACCACACCGGTGCCCACAAAATCAATAACACGATCGGGCAGGCGCTGCTGGCGCACCGGCTGGGCAAACACCGTATCATTGCGGAAACGGGCGCCGGGCAGCACGGCGTGGCGACCGCAACGGCGTGCGCGCTTTTCGACATGGAATGCATCATCTATATGGGGGAGATCGACTGCGAGCGCCAGGCACTGAATGTCTTCCGGATGGAGTTGCTCGGCGCCAAGGTCGTCCCGGTCAAGCAGGGCACGCGCACGCTCAAGGACGCGGTGGACGTGGCGATTGGGGACCTGGTGGAGAACTATAAGAATACGTTCTACATGCTCGGCTCTGCGGTGGGGCCGCACCCTTACCCGCTGATGGTGCGTCATTTTCAGAGCATCATCGGGCAGGAAGCGCGCCGTCAGATCATCGAATCGGAAGGCCGTCTCCCCGATTACCTTGTGGCGTGCGTCGGCGGAGGGAGCAACGCGATCGGGCTGTTTCATCCTTTTTTCGAGGACAAGGACGTGCGTATTGTCGGCGTGGAGCCCGCGGGCAAGGGGCTCGAGACGGGCGAGCACGCCGCGACGTTGACCCTTGGCAGGCCCGGGGTGATCCATGGCTATAAGTGCTATATGTTGTCGGACGACGCGGGGGAGCCGCTGCCGGTGCACTCGGTGGCCGCGGGGCTGGACTACCCGGGGGTCGGTCCCGAGCACAGTTGGTACAAGGACTCCGGCAGGGCGGAGTACGTCTCCGTTACCGACAAGGAGGCGCTGGACGCCTTTGTGGAGCTATCGCGCGCCGAAGGCATCATCCCGGCAGTCGAGAGCGCCCACGCGATCGCCTACGCGATGAAACTGGCGCCGCAACTGGACAAGGACCAGATCATCATCGTAAACCTCTCCGGCCGCGGCGACAAGGACGTACGCATGGTCGCCGGCATGGTCGAGCGCGGCGAGTACACGATAGGATAGGTCTGGGAACTGGACGTTTTTTCCCGGGCCCTCGTTAATAATCAGCAGCCACCGGCCGTACGGGTCAGTCTCCGCCGTAGCGCGCAGGCCTGTACCGTGAAAAGTCGAGGCGTGTGAGAGCATCCAGGTTCAGGTCCGTGGGGTGGTCTCTCTTGAAGAGCAGATAGCCATCCTCGTAGGGCAATACGAGCCCCCATTCGTCCGACTGGAGGAGCTCCTCGACCTTTTCCTGGAACTCGTCGCGGTCGGTGACGGGCCATGAGAAGCCGCGGGTGTCGAGGAAGATATACTCCGCATCGAGCACCTCCGGCCAGCAATAAACATAGCGCCTCTGTGTAAGCTGCCCGCCCAGTTCGAGCTGTGCCGAGACCACGGCATCGCCGGGGATTTGTTCCAGGTAGTCGTACGCAAGCTGGTTGTGCGGCAGAATGCGATAGTCTATCGGCTCGTAACGCTTGCCGCCGGGCGTGAAGCCGAACTCGTACCAGGTGATGGCAAACATGAACACCAGAATGGCGGCGCCCCCAGCCACGCGCGGAAGTGGCAGGATGGCCTTCGGGTCGAGGTCCCGCCGCAGCAGCCACCACGCGCCGTATATCGAGGCGACCGTCACCGCAGGCACGATAGTCACGCCGTAGTGGTGAAGCATCTCGTACTGCATGAACAGGCCGGATAGCATCGCCGCCGCCAGCATCGGCAGAATCCACAGCCACGCCCAGCGTCCCCACAGCCCCAGCAGTGCGAACGGTGAAAGCAGAATGAACGCCCCCCGGATGCGCAGCTGGTCGCTCATTACTCCCAGGACATGGCCGGGATTCGTAAGCATCGCCTTGAGGACCATGCCCTTGGTGAGGACGGCGTCGGGGTCGCGCTGGTCCGGCGGAATCAGATGGCCGTATCTGTCTATCTGCCGCACCGGCAGCCCGTCCCGGAAGTACGGCATCACGTAGCCGATCACGATCAGGAACCATGCCAGGCCCAGGGCAAAGGTCGCCGCCCCGATCTTGCGGTCCTTCTCCCCCATGAAGATAAACGCGCCCATCGCCGCGACGTTGACGGAGATTTCCTCCTTCACCCCCAGCGCCAGCACCGTCAGCACCCAGAAGAGGATCATTTTCTTATACAAATACGCCGCGAATGCCCCCAGCAGGAACACCGGCGCAAAACTGTCAATATGGATGTCCTTGATGTTCGTCTGCTGAATGAGCGGGTGCATCAGGAAGAGCGCGGCGAAGAGCACGCCGAGCAGCGGCGAGCGGAGCTTGTTCAGTGCGATGAGATAGACGGGCACTGCCGCAAGCGCCAGCAATACTGTCTGCGCCATCAGTACAGTCACCGGATGGGGGAACAGCCAGTAAAACGGGGTCACAATCCAGAACGTCGGGATGAAATGTTCCGCGAAGAAATGGTTGTCGAACTCGCGCAGTTCGTACCCGATGCGGTCCAGGTTGAACATGGCGGCCTCGAACCACCGGCCATGGATCGTGTTGTACATCAACTGGTCGTAGATGCCGAAATCGTGGATCGCCGTGCCGATGCTGAAATGCCGCATCGTGACGAGGTATCCGAACCATGCCGTATAGATGGCCACGATGCCGGCTACGGCGCCGGATATCCAGTAGAGGTAGGGCCGGTGCCAGCGGGGCTCGGGGCTGCCGCTGGGTTCTGCTTCCTCCTCTGATTGCTTCTCTTCCTCCTTTGCGGAAGGGGCAAGCGGCTCGGTTGCGGGCCATACACCGGTGCGCCACAGGAACGCCTGCCAGGCCATCATGCCGATCGACAGGCCCACGAACGGAGCCCAGAGCAGCCAGCGCACCTCCTCGAACAGATAGACAAAGCTGGCGAGGACCAGCACGGCCGCCATGAAGATCGCTGGCCAAAGGCACCGGGAAAGCTGGGCCAGGCCGTCGCGGCGGGAGGGCAGCAGGCCGCGTTTCGCCGCCCACCACGGCAGTCCGTGCAGCAACACCAGAAAAGCCGCCATGACGGGGAGGCCGTAGGCCAGCAGGTCCTCAAAATCGCGCTGGCGGGGGCCGAAGTCGCTGACGAAGCGGATGATGGCGTTGCTGGCGCGGAAGTTCCAGTACCCGAGGCCGAGAATGACGGCGGCCACGTTGCCGAAGATGACGGCTTGCTTGTCCGTCAGCCAGTAGAGCGGCCGGCCGGGAGAAAGGAACTCACCGTTTTCGTGGGCTGGGCTTGGCGGGGCCTGCGTCTCTTGTTCGTTCATGAGTGCTCGCGGGGCGTGGAATGGTTGCCG
>SLMS01000093.1 GCA_007133495.1 Candidatus Sumerlaeota bacterium
CCGATGGCGCGCAGGACGTGGCTTATTTCCGTTCCTCCCCCGCTGGAGCAGGCCGAGCCGGCGGAGACGGCAAATCCGCGCTCGTCAAGTTCGCGCACCATCCCCCGGCTTTCGTGGCCAAGGACGCTGAAGTTGAGCGTGCCTGGGAGGCAATTCTCCGCCGGGGAATTCCGCACCGCGCGCTCCCCCAGCGCCTTGCGGAGACTGTTCCAGAGGTCTTCCCGGAGACCCGTCAGCCGCGGGCCTTCCCCCGGCATCTCCTCAAGCGACACTTTCACGGCTGCGGCAAAACCCGCGGCGTGGACGGGGTCTTCGGTGCCGCTTCGCAGCCCCTCCTCCTGCCCGCCGCCAAAGACGTGGGGGCGAAGGACCACGCCTTCGCGGATATACAGCGCACCGATGCCTTTCGGGCCGTAGGCCTTGTGGGCATTGAAGGTAACCAGGTCGACTCCGAGAGCCTGCACGTCCAGCGGGATGCGGCCGAGGGCCTGCGCCGCGTCGGTATGGACGAGAATGGGGTGCTCCCCCGCCGCCTCGTGGAGAGTGCGGGCGTGGTCCGCAAGCGGCTCGATCCCTCCGAGTTCGCTGTTCGCCAGATTGACGGAGACGATCGCGGGTCGGGCGCTCGCCAGCCCTTGAATCTGCCCTGAACAGACGAGCCCAACCTCATTGGTATCAATGATCTGAAGCCGGGCCTCACCGCCCTCCTCAAGCGCCCTACCAGCTTCAAGCACTGCTTTATGCTCGACTGCGGAGACGGCCACCAGCGGCCTGTCCCCCCCTGGGGGGAGCGCCCTTACCGCGCCGAACAGCGCCAGGTTGTCCGACTCCGTGGCGCTGGCGGTGAAAATGAGCCGGTCGCCCTTGCGGGCGTTGATGGCACGCAGGATGGCACGCCGGGCCTTTTCCAGAACATAGCGCGCCTCGGTGCCCTCGCGGTGCACGGAATTGGGGTTCCCGAAGACTCCCCCCAGGACGCGCTGCATCTCCCCCACCACGGAGGGGTGTGGTGGTGAGGTGGCGTTGTGGTCGAGATAGACGCGTTTCAACGGTCAGTCGCTGATCTCGTTCATCATGAAGGAGACGGCGTCGGTGTAGCGGATGCGCGCGTCCACGATCCGTTTGGTGAGGAGGAAGTTCTGGTGCAACCCCTCGATGAAGAACTCCATCATGAGGAGAGTCTCCTCCTCGCTTTCGGGCTTGGCCATGTCCTTGACGATCTGCTCGAGGCCGCCGACCTGGCGGAGCGTTTTGGCGTACTCCTTCTGCGGCATGGTGGTTTCGAGGTCCAGGGTGTTCCCCGCCTCGAACCAGTCGATGACCGGCTGGAATGCGGAGAAGTCCGCCTTCCGGTCGCGCCCGCGCTTGTAGCCCGGCACGAAGCGGGAGTTAAAGGCCTCCTTGAGAGCCTTGCCGACAAGGTGGAGCGCCACGTTGGTGATGCCCTCCTGCTCGCCCTTGTAAACGAGTTCGATCTTGCCGGTAAGGGCGGTGATGGACTGGAAGAGGTCGCTGATGCGCGCCATGGCGCGCTTGTTCTTCTCCCGATGGGAACGCATCTCGGCCGTGGAGTAGAGCGTCTCCAGGTAGCTGATCGCCATGCGGGCGGAGACGCCGGAGGCCTTGTCCACGAAGTCGGACTCACGGGCCTCGACGGCCACCTGTTCGATCAGCTCGCGGAGAAGCGGGGAGACGTGGACTTCCATCTCCCGTCCGGTCCAAGCCTCCTGCTCGGTGATGCGGATGGAGTCCTCGATCTTCTCGGGGTAGTGGGTCAGAATCTGCGCGTCGACGCGGTCCTTGAGCGGGGTGATGATATTGCCGCGATTGGTGTAGTCCTCTGGGTTGGCTGTGAAGACGAGAACGACGTCCAGCGGCAGACGCACGGGGAAGCCGCGTATCTGGATGTCCTTCTCCTCCATGATGTTGAGGAGGCCGACCTGGATGCGGGACTGGAGGTCGGGCAGCTCGTTGATGGCGAAGATGCCGCGGTTGGAGCGCGGGATGATGCCGTAGTGGATGACCTCCTCGTCGCTGAAGTCGAGCTTCTTGGAGACGGCCTTGATGGGGTCGATGTCGCCGATGAGGTCGGCGATGGAGACGTCCGGAGTGGCGAGCTTTTCCTGATAACGATGGTCGCGATGGAGCCAGGCGATGGGCAGATTGTCACCGAGGTCCGCGGCCATCTCGCGCGAGCGGCGCGTAACCGGGTGCCAGGGGGACTCGTGAATGGGGGAGCCCTCGATGACCGGGATGTACTCGTCGAGGTAGGAGGCGAGTTGGCGGATGATGCGAGTCTTGGCCTGGCCGCGCAGGCCGAGGAGGAGAAAGTCGTGTTTGGCGAGGACGGCGGAGACCACCTGGGGGATGACCGTCTTGTCGTAGCCGATGATGCCGGGGAAGAGAGGCTCGCCGGACTGGAGCCTGGCGATCATGTTCCTGCGGAGCTCGTCCTTGACCGAGAGGTCCTTCCAGCCGGCCTTCTTCAGTTCTCCGAGTGTGCTGGGTTTCGTCTTCGTCATTGTTGGGGAGCCTCGGTGGTTGAGTGGTTTCCGGTGTTTTGCCGTCTGCGCGGTGTTGGCGTCATGGTGCGGGAGGGAGCAAGAATTACTCCCGGCGGTTTTCCGTGAGATGGGATTTTGGGTCCGTGTGGTGCGGTTTGGCGTTGACGGGCGGGGCGCGGGGGCTAGGGTCTGCGGCGAGAAAGCAGGGACGCTCCGTCTCTCACCTGTCGGCGCCCCGCTGTTTTGCGGGGAGAGCTTCCAGGTCCGGCCAAGGAAGACCCCTTTTTGCGACCCGAGTCGTGGCCCGGCGGAGTTCCCTTCGCCGGGCTTTTTGTGTGTCCGGCAATCAGACGCTCGCAGGAGGTGTTGTCATCCGCAAGCCGAATCAAACCCGGACAAACCGGGACATCCGCGCTCGCGAAGTGCGGCTGATCGCTGAGGACGGGACCCAGTTGGGGATTGTTCCGGTCGAGGAGGCGTTGGCCAAGGCGGAGGAAGCGGAGCTGGACCTCGTGGAGGTCGCGCCCGAAGCCGACCCGCCGGTCTGCAAAATCTTCGACCACAAGAAGGTCCTTTACGAGAAGAAAAAGAAGCTCAAGGACTCCAAGAAGAAGGCCTCGGTCATCCACCTGAAGGAAATCAAGCTGCGGGTGGCCATCGATCAGCACGACCGCGCGTTCAAGCTCAAGCGTGCGCGGGAGTTCCTCGAGAAGGGGGACAAGATCAAGTTCACGATCATCTTCCGCGGACGCGAGATCACCCGGCCCGAGTTGGGGCACAGGTTGATCAGGATCATTCGCGAGGAGATGGCGGACATCGGCGAGATCGAGCAGGAGCCGACCAAGATGGGCCGGCAGATCAACATGATCATGGGCCGGCGAAAGGATTGGCAGCCGGCTCCGAAGGACAAGGGCCGGGAGACCGGGAACGCCTCCGGCAAGGAGGCGGACGCCCGGCAGTCCGGTTGACGCGCGCAGTATAGACAATTTCCGAGAAGAAAGGAACCGCAAAATGCCAAAGATGAAGTCCCGGCGGGGTGCCGCAAAGCGCTTCCGCCTCACAGGCACGGGGAAAATCCGCCGCAAGCGGATGAACCACAGCCACATTCTGACCAAGAAGAACCAGAAGCGCAAGCGGCGCCTGCGTCAGTCCACGCTCGTTTCCAAAGTGGACGAAAAGCGCGTGAAGAGGCTTATTCTGAAGTAACCGGGGGCGCTTTGGCAGCCCTGCACTCCCCCACCGGAAAGTCAATTTCGCCAGGAAGGTATTCGAGTCATGAGAGCAACGAACAACCCCGCTTCGCGCCGCCGCAGAAAAAAAGTCCTCAAAATGGCACGTGGCTACTACAGTGGCCGCCGCCGTCTTTTCCAGAACGCCAAGGAAACTGTACGCCGCGCCCTGCAGTACGCTTACCGCGACCGCAAACAAAAGAAGCGCAATTTCCGCATGCTTTGGATCGCGCGCATCAACGCGGCCTGCCGTATGAACGGAATGCCGTATAGCCGGCTGATCAACGGGCTGAAGCTGGCCGGGATCGAACTTGACCGGAAGATGCTCAGCGACATTGCGGTCAACGACCCGGAAGCCTTCAAGGCCGTGGTGGACCGCGCCCGCACAGCGCTGGAGACCTCCCGTGACAAGGACGCTGCGCGCACCGTCGGCGTTCTGTAAGCCACCCTTGCCTCCGCAGCACAACCAACGGGGCCGGACACTTGTCCGGCCCCGCTTTCTTTGCCCCCGAATGCTTGCGGGTCAACGGGGCGTGGCCGCTGTTACCCTCTGGCCGCTGGCTTACTGCGCGGCCAGGTTTTCGAGGTTTATATACTTTCCGGGCTGTTCCGGCACCTGCGTGTCCCACCAGAGCCATTCCATCGCCGCGCCGCGGTAGTGGGTGCGTACCGTGGGCGGTTTGCCGGAAGGGACGTGGATTTCGTGGAATCCGAGGTCCGGAGGTTTGCCGTTTCGGCTCAGGAGCGGCGCTCCGGCGTTCAGATAGGTGAGGCCGGGGACGGTCGGACTGGCGTATAGCCAGCGATAGTGATGGTGGCCGTGGAGCCAAAGTTTTGGGACGGGGACGGAATCGGTGAGCCAGGCAAGGAAGGGCTGCGCCTCACGGAGCTGCAGGCCCCGGTCGTGCGGCAGGACGCCGGGTGGGTCCTCCGGGGGGAAGTGGCAGAGAATTACCAGCAGGCGCAGCTCGCTCCTCCGCTCCTCCCAGAAGCTTTCCGCCATTTCGAGATGCCGCGCGGAGAACTTGCCGTGCGAGCCGAGCCCGTTGCTCGTCGTGGCGTTGATGGCGAGCAGGCCGGCACCCTCTCCGCCGGTGTATGCGGCGGCGTCGAGCACCGGGTGGAATTCCCCGCCCATGTACTGGGCGAACGTGCGCCTGCGCAGGTCGCGCCTCGTGTAGGCGTCATGGTTGCCGGGCGTATAGACAGTGAGCCCTGCTTCCCGCGCGGCGGGAAGCAACTGGGTCCGGGCGCGGTGGAACTCCTCGCGGCGGGAGGTGCTGGAGAAGTCGCCGCTGAACAGAAGCCAGTCCGGACGCATTTCCAGCAGCTTGCCGGCAAGCGGCCGTGCCTCCTCCATGCGAAACTTCTTCCCGCGGCCGCCGAACAGCAGGTTTCCCCAGCCGAGTACGCGTTTGCGAACAAGGTCGGTTGGGCCAAGACGTAGGCTCCAGAAATGCAGGTCTCCCACGTGAATAATGCGAAAGGGAGGATGCCCGGAAACTGCCTGTGCCGTGGACTGCGGAGCCGGGGAGGTACTCACACCTTATGGAAGGTGGTTTTGGCTCCGAAGCCCCGCACACCGTTGCTGATGGCTTTCCAGCCGCTGGGCATGTAGTTGTCGAGCTTGCGGAAATCGTACTGGCCGTAGCCTTCGTCGACAAGGGCGGTGCGCAACTCGCGGGAGAGCACCGAGCCGTCGCGAATATGGCCGGCCTGAATGAACTTTGCCATGATTTCCGTCTTGTGGCGCTGTGTGAGGCGTATTTTGCCCGAGCGCTTCATACGGCCGGCTGGCGTGTCGTTCAGGCCTAGAATTCTGCGAAGCTGGGCCTCCTCGGCGTTCAGTTGCTCGCGAATTTGCGCGATTTCCTGAAGGCGCTGACGGGCAGGGGCGACGACTTCTTTCTTTCTCTTCTCCGCCTCTTCCTCTATTTGGTGCAGTTTGGCGACTATGTCTTCCGTTTTGAGAGACATGGCTTTTTCTCACTCCTTCTGGATTCTGCCCACCGCGACCTTGCGGTGCGGCGGGTATTGTGGTCAATGCGAAAGCAAATCGAAAGGACGGCTAGACTACTCCACCGGGTCGAGTGGTGGGAAGGTGAGCGAATACTCTGCCCACAGTTTCCTTATCGGTATCTGGTAGGGGCGCAAGTGGATTTGCGAGTGAAAAACCGCCTGGAGTTCGATTGTGCGGCTGGTCCACTGTTCGATTCGTTCGGCAAAACGCTCCTGCGGGTCATCTTGGTACACGCGGAGCAGGTGGGGCATCACGTTTTCGTAGTATTCGTTCAACAGCCGGTCCGCCATTATCTGGAACTCGGGATTGTCCCCATCGGCCGACCAGGAGGTTTCCATGATCACCGGTATGACGAGGTGGCTCGGACCGGTGGGCTCCTCTGCTTCCGGCTCTGGTTCGCCGGGCTCTTCGCCGGGTTCGGCCAGGCCGAGTTCCTCCAGCGTGGGCGCGTCTGGGGCAGGTTCGATTTGCGCCTCCTCTTCCGAGCGCACCCCGGCGTAGAAGTCCTCCGCGGGGATGGGCTCCAGGCGAATGAGTGCTCGCTCCAGCCCGGGAATCAGGGCGAGTTGATAGCGCGCGTCCTGGGCGGCACGGGCGTCGGCCGGTTGCATCGACGGGTGCGCCAGGAAGGCGAAAAGCGAAATGAACATCAGGGCGGAGATACCGCCGGAGTACTGGGGCTGGCGGTGAAATTTCGTCCAGGTACTGCCGACCTGCTCCGTCAGGTCCTCAAAAGAAGGAACCGGCTGGTCCTTTGGTGCAATGGGGCGGACGAGCGTTTGCGCGAAATAGTCGTGCAGGCCCTGTTTGAATGGGTTGAACGCCACGGTAAGCACTGTGCCCAGGATGATCGCCCAGAAGGGGAACAAGGTGAGGAGCGTTTTGACATAGTCCTGCATGGCGGTGGTGGCCGGGCCGAGGAAGAACTCCGTCAGCGGGCCGAGCACGAATATGGGAATGAGCACCACGGTGCGGATGATGGCCTGGGCGTAAGTGGGCGGGCGCCCGTCGTAATCGGTCACCTGGATACCGACAATCATCTTGCCGATGGTGCGCCCTCTTCCAAATGGGCCATTGAAAAGCACCAGGTAGGCGAAAGTCAGCATGCCGCCGAGATAGTTGGACCATTCGCCCATTGCCCAGAGAGTATCGACAAGGTTCCGGCTGATGAGATGAAGTGCGGAAATGATCAGAAAGATGTCGAGCACAAACGCCAGCATCCGGATCAGCAGGCCGCTGACGGGCAGCTTGGGCATTCTGAGGAAACCCGGCTGTACTTCACCGGCTATTTGGGACATATGGGATTACCCGCGAAAAGGGATTTTGGTGTCATTCGGAGAGAAAGAGGTCGATCTCCACGCCGTCCTCGCGCAAGTCGCCCGCAAGGGTAAGGAGCTGAATGCGCAGGAGCTGAAGCCGGCGGCGCAAGTCCACCTCGTCGAGGATGGACTGGCGCGCGTAAGGGTCGCGAACAAACGCACCCGTCACCACATCGCAAATGATCGAAGGGTGCTGAAGCACGTTCTGCAGGTTGGACATGGGACCGGGCGAGCCGGGGAGCTTTTCGCCAAGCTGCTCGGCCGCCTGGGCGATCTGGCTGGCGAGACTCCTGATCTCCGCGAGGTCGCTCTTGCGGAAGTGATCGTGCACGGGGACCACCTCGGCGATGCGGAAGGGCTCGGTCTGGTGCTCGCGGACTAGCGCCACACGCTCGACGCCCTCGATGATGATGTTCCATTTGCCGTCGTGAAGGTTTTCCGCATCGAGCACCCGGCAGGAGGTGAAGGTTCTGTGGATGGGAGGACTGCCGAAGTAGTCCTCCTCGTATCCTTCGCGAAGCTGGGCGAACCCCAAGCGCTTTGTGCCGCTCATGACCTCCTCCATCATCAGCCGGTAGCGGGGCTCGAAGATATGGAGGGCCATGTGTGTTCTCGGGAAGAGAACGGCGGAGGGGAGCGGGAAGAGGGGGATGCGGTAACTCATCGTCTCACAGTGCGATGGCGCCGTGCGCCGGTCCGCGAAGGGTCTTGAAGCCCCCATGTCCCGTCAAGCCTTCATGGGCTGGGCGGCGGCGGCCCTCAGGGCGATCTCAAAGTCCGGCGGGAGGAAGACAGGGCGTTCTGCTTGGCGTCAGAATCGAGGCGCCGCAAGGCGAGGGCCGAAGCGGAGTGTACTTCCGTACATGACCGAGGCCCGAGACCGCAGCGCAACGGAGAGATGGCGGCAATGAGAACGTCCTGCGGCGGCCCTTGCTTTGCTTTGACTCGGAAGGGCCACGTGCAAAAGATGCGCCCGCACTGGAACCCGACAGGAGTTATCACCCCACTTGACCCAGCCTCGAATCAGAAACTTCTGCATCATCGCCCACATCGATCACGGAAAGTCCACTCTCGCCGACCGGCTGCTCGAAATGACCGGCACGCTGACCCAACGGGAGATGCGCGAGCAGGTGCTCGACTCCATGGACCTGGAGCGTGAGCGGGGGATCACGATCAAGGCGCAGGCCGTCCGCATCTTTCACCGCGGACGCGACGGCGAGATCTACCAGCTCAACCTGATCGACACGCCCGGGCACGTGGACTTCACCTACGAGGTCTCCCGCTCGCTCGCCGCCTGTGAAGGGGCCCTGCTCGTGGTGGACGCGACTCAGGGCGTCGAGGCGCAGACGATCGCCAACGTTTATCTGGCTCTCGAGCACGATCTGGAAATCATCCCGGTCATCAACAAGGTGGACCTGCCGGCCTCCGACGTGGCCGAGGCACGCCGGCAGATCAGCGAGTCGATCGGCCTTGACGGGGACGAGGCGTACTGTGTGTCGGCCAAGACGGGCGAAGGGTGCGACGCGTTGCTGCAAGCGGTCATCGACCGTGTACCGCCGCCCACCATCCATGAAGATGCGCCGCTGCGGGCGCTGATTTTCGACGCCACCTACGACAACTTCCGCGGGGTCATCTCTTACGTCCGTGTGGTGGATGGCGAACTGAAGGTCGGCGACAAGATACGCTTCATGCGCGG
>SLMS01000084.1 GCA_007133495.1 Candidatus Sumerlaeota bacterium
CTTGAGTATCATGACGAACTCCGTTTCGTCCTCTGGATACTCGTCCATGAAGTCGAAAAAACCCTGCACGGCATTTTTGAGGTTCTTGTTCGGGCGGGTGGAGCCGTAATAGAGAACATAGGGCCGTTCGAGGGCGAAACGGTCCAGCACATCTGCCGCCGCCTGCGGGTCAGGAGCATGAAAGTGATCTGGGTCCAGCCCGGACGTCACGACAATCAGCTTCGGGGTGAGGTCGGGATAGAACTCTGTCAGGCGCGAGCGTGTGTGGTAGCTCACGCAGAGCGTCCACTTGGCCTTTTTCAGCGTCGCCGGATAGACAAAACGATAGAAGTAATTGTACGCCCACTGGGTGAGCAGCATCCTGCGGCCGGAGAACTCCGGGTCCACCAGCGGCTGCAAATCATGCATCGTGACCATGAGCGGCGTCCGCATCCGCATCGGGGCGACCGGGAAGGTGCTGTGCATCAGGTCCACCTTCAGCGAATCCACGTACCGCCCGAGTGAGGAGAGCGTGGAAAAGCTCACCGGTGCGGGGGTATAGCTCACCACATGAAAGTTTTCGCCCAGGCCAAGGTCCTCGTCGAACCCGGGCCGCACCAGCAAATAATACGTGTTCTCCGTGTCCAACACCGAGAGATTCTGCACAAGGTTCCGCGAGTACGTCCCAATGCCCGAGTACGTCCCGTCCAGATAGCGCGCGTCTATAAGAATCCGCATCAGGCCAGGGCCGCTCCCTTCCACTCCCGGCGGACTTTCTTCACGCCATGTTCACCGCGGAGGCACGGGGACACCGGGAGGGCAGGGGGAAGTGCAAGCTCCACAAGGGCATGTATGTGCACCCACCGCGCAGTGTCCTCTGCACGTCCGAGAATGGGCTTTGCACCGAACATCTCCGTGTCTCCGTGCCTCCGTGTTTTGCTCCTGCCAAACGGCTAATACTTGAAGCTTGAGCCGCCGATAAACTCCCGCAGCAGCGAGTGCCGCGGCACGATCTCCGGCCGGATGTCCCGGAAATAAGACATGAACTTGGTCAGGCGCGCCGCCTCCGAATAGATCGGATTCTCGCGTGGAATCCCCTGCAGCACCGGCTGCGCGTACTGCTTGAGCACGCACACCTCATAGGGGAGCGACGAGTTGAATATAAAGTCCGCCTGCTCCTGATAGGGGAAAATATTCTTTTCCTCGCCGCGCCGCACCGACGGCCACCGCGTCAGCGTCGCCACGCCGTTATGCCCCCGGTAGCGCGAATCCCGCACCAGCCGGCGGATCACCCGGGCGTCGCTGCTGGCTATACGGTTGTGGTCGTCGATGTTCAGGTGCGTCAGCGGGCTGATATACACCTTGTACTTCCACCCGTCCGGAAAATGCGGAAGCAGACCCGGGTTCAGCGCGTGGATGCCCTCCAGCAGCAGCGGCTGCCCGGCTTGCAGGCGCACCTTGCGCCCCGGGACCGGCCTGCCCTGCACGAAATCGAACTTGGGCAGCGCCACCTCCTCCCCCTTCAGCAGCCGCCGCACACAATCCTGAAGCAGTTCCACGTCGATCGCGCCAAACGATTCGAAATCGAACTCCCCCGTTTCGTCGCGCGGGGTCTTGTCGCGCTCCACGAAAAAATCATCCAGGCCGACAAAAAGCGGCCGGAGCCCGTTCACCCGCAACTGTATGGCCAGCCGCTTCACCGTCGTTGTCTTGCCGGAGGAGGAGGGCCCGCTCAGAAGCACCAGCCGCGGCTTGCGCGGGTGCTCCGTAATTTCGTCGGCCAGGCGCGCCAGCGTCTTCTCCTGAAGCGCCTCCGCGATCAGCACGTATTCATTGATCTCCCGCGTATCCACCAGCTCGTTCAGGTGCGCCACCGTCCGGATTCCGAGAATCCGCGACCACTGCTCGTGCTCCTGATAAATGGAGAAAATCCGGTCGTAGTGAACATACTCCGGCAATTCGTAGGGCGCGTCGTACCGGGGAAAACGGAGCACGAAACCGGGACCGCACAGCTTCAGGTCAAAATTCTCCAGCAGCCCCGTGGACGGGAGCAACTGCCCGTAGAAGTGATTGAAGATCGGCCCGCAGCGATAGACACTGATCATGTCCTTGCCGCGATACTTTAGCAGCGCCACCTTGTCGTCCATGCCGGCTTCGGCGAACAGCTCCATTGCCTCCTCGGTCGGCAATTCGCAGCGGACAAACGGCACGTCCTCCTCCACCAGCTCGCGCATTCGTGCCAGGATGCGCTCAATGTCCGGTTCCGCAAGCATCTGCGGCGTCGTTCCGTTGGTCAGCGTATTGTAAACCTCGCCGTAATAGCCACGATTGAGCGAGTGGTTTATATACACCTTCAGGTCCGGATAGAGATCGTGCACGGCGCGGATCAGGAGGAAGGTCAGGCTGCGGCGGTAGATCAACCCCCCGTCCCGGCTGGCAAGGTCCACCGTCTGGATCGTGGCATCCCGGTCCACCGGCCGGTCCAGCGAAGCCACCTTGTTGTTGAACCGCACGGCGACCACGGGGTGGCCATCGCGCGAAGTTCTGGGCAGAAAGTCCTTCACCCTCGTGCCGGCGGAGACCTCCATCTCCTCGCCGCCGTCCACGCGGACGCGGTAGGTGGCTCTCTCTGCGCTTTTGGACGTTTGCATTCTGGTCATGATTCTCGTGGGGCATTCCTTCGGATTGGCGGCCCGCAAAATGGGCCAACCGCATGGTAGTTAGGGCGGCGGCGGGAGCAGCGTCAACCTGTTCACTCCCCCGGCGCGCCCCGCCGGTAAAGATAGCGCATCTCCAGCCGGCCCTGAGGCGTCCCAAGGAAGACCTCCCCCGCGAGCGAGTAGTTGGCCCGCGTGGCGTCCTTCAGTGCATCGGTCCATCCGGGCGTCCGCCCGTCCGGGTCCAGTTTGTCCACGGAGATGACCAGGTCGAAGTACCGGCCCTCGAGCATTTCCACCATCGGCCGGTCGTCCCAGCGCCCCTCGCGGTTGAGTTGCGACATGATGAACGGTTCGAAGTACACCGGCCGGCCGGCCGCAATCAGGTACGCCGCGTCCTCGGACAGCACCGGCCCGCTCGTCTGCATGACGCGCAGGAGCAGATCATCGGCCGCGTGGCGCTCCGCCTCTCCCGGTGGCGCCGGGAACAGGATCGCCCGCGGCATCGGCATCCAAATGAACGCAGCGTGAACCGTGAGCAGCAACAACACCGCCCCCAACGCCCCCGCAGGCCGCCAGCCGCCGCCCCGCTTCAGCCGGTCCAGCAGCAACGCCGCCACAGCGCCGGTCAGCAGCGCCAGCGCCCATTCGAACTCCAGCAGATAGTTCTCCGCCGAGCCCACCTTCGCCGACATCGTGATCGTCAGCGCACCCGCCAGTGTATAGACAGAAATCAGCAACAACCGTGGGGAACGCCCGCGCTTCCACCACAGCCACCCCGCCACCGGCAGCGCCACACCGCCCGCCAGAATCCACCACCCCAGCAGCCTCCAGAGGTGCCCGAGGTAGTTCCGGACGTCGCTCCAGATCATCTCGTTGGCGTTATAGACAACGACGTGGCGCCAGAACTCCCCCGCCGTCGTAATCAGCAGCACGGCCAGTACGAGCAGCATCGCCACGGTGAAGCTTGCGGCAAGCCGCAGCAGCGGCCTCCATTCCCGTCCGAGCGCCAGCACCAGCGCCACCGCCCCGAACGCCGCCATTTGCGTCGGCTTCGTATAGAACGTCAGGACGAACAACCCCGCCGCCGCGTACTCCCATCCCCGGAACGGCCGCCAAAGTGCCAGCAACAGCCCCCCGCCCGCGAAAAACATGGCCGGGAAGTCCACCCGCGCGTAGGCCATCCAGCGCCCCACGTCGTACGTGGTCAGGAACAGCAGCGGCGCCAGCACCGCCGCCAGCGGCTCCCGCTTCACTGTATAGACACACCCCCCCAGTACCGCAAGACTCCCCAGCAGTCCCAGTAGCGCCACGGTCCGGCCGGCGCTCAGCGGCTCCTCGAAGAAGCCCATCGCCAGAGCCGTCACCGCCGGATAAACGGGCGGGTAGTTCCCCACCTTGAACGGCAATTCGTCTATCGGCCGGTAGATGCTCTCCCCCGCGCGCATCGTCATCGCCTGGTCGGTGACGAACGCCTCCTCCCGGTCCAGCGAGTACGGATAGTCCGCGATCACCCGCACCGTGTAGTGCACCGGCCGCCAGGCCAGCGCCGCGACGGCCAGCACCAGCAACGCCAGCCAGAGCTGCCCGCCCAGCCACAGCCGTGATTGTCTAGACAGGTTGCGCATGACCGGCACGGCCCGCCAGCACCCGCTCCGCCGCGCCCCACACCCGCGCGGCGGAGAGGGCCTCCATGCAGGGCAACCCCATCGGGCATTTCTTCAGGTAACACGGCGCGCAGGAAAAATCCGTAACCACCTTCTCCCCCTGCCCGTACAGATCAACTTCTGCCGCACTCGTCGGCCCGAAGAGCCCCACCACCGGCCGGCCGAGCGCCACCGCCGCGTGCAGCGCCAGCGTGTCCGCCGACACCACAAGCGCGCACCGCTCCAGTAACGCAAAGAACACCTCCAGCGAATGCCGGTTCCCCGCATCGAATACCGCACGCCCCGCCAGCGGCCCGGCACGCTCCATCAGGTGGCGGTGAAGTGTCTCCTCGCGCCTTCCGCCCAGCAGCAGCATCGTCACGTCCTCGCGGGCGGCCGCATCGCGCAGGAACTCCTCCATCCGGTCCGCGTGCCAGCCCTTCGTGGCGAAGACCGGCCCGCAGCCGGTGTTGAGCCCAACGACCTGCCGGCCGCGCGGAAGCCCGAGCGAGTCCCACACGGCAGCGGCGTCCCGGCGCGCCTCTTCGCTGATCTCCAGGCCGTACCTGTCCCCCGCCCAGGGCAGCTCGCAGCACTCCGCCACGATCTGCTGCATTGGCTTGCGGTTGAGCCGGAACTTCAGCTCGTCCGAAAGCCCCATCCGCAGCGCCTCCATCGCCCCCTCGTTCCAGACCGTGATTGTATTGTACAGCGTGGGTGCGAAGCCATACCGCTGCTCGGCATCCAACTCCGCCGAGAGCCGCACCGCGTGCGCGTCCTTGTCCAGACACAAGAGCTTGGCGAACCGCCTCCCCCGAAGCGCGAACACCCCCTCGGTGTCCAGCACCCGCACCTCGTCCACCAGCGGGTCGCGGGCGAGCACCTCACTCCCCGGCGCCGTCAGCCACACGATCCACGAAACCGGATGGGCGGCCTTGAGCGCGGGCAGGATCGCCTTCGTCCGCAGCACGTCCCCCATCGCCCCGAGCTTGATCACGAGGAGCTGCTCGCCCCGGGGACGGTACTCATCGCAACCGGGGCATCCGTCGTTCTTGTGGCAGGGTTTGTAGCCCGTATAGAAACGGCAGTCGGTGCGGAGCTGGTCCTTGTCTATACGGGAGAAGGAAGTCATCGCCGGCCGGCCGGAAAGGGACTTCGTGGGGCTGTCATGCCTTGCCGGCACTGTGCGCCCGGGCGCTGTCGGACTGCTCGTCCGCGTGGTACGAACTGCGCACCAGCGGGCCGGACTCCACGTGCCGGAAGCCCATCGCCATGCCCTCCTCCTTGAGCATCCGGAACTCGTCCGGGTGGACGAAACGCACCACCTCGTGATGCCAGCCGGAGGGCCGCAGGTACTGCCCGATCGTCACGATGTCGCATTCGACGGCGCGCAGGTCACGCATCACGGCGAGCACCTCGTCCAGCTCCTCCCCGAGGCCCACCATCAGGCCGCTCTTCGTCGTCAGGCCATCCTCCTTCGCCCAAGCCAACACGTTGAGCGACCGCCCGTAGGACGCCGAGGGGCGCACGTCCCGGTAAAGCCGCGGCACCGTCTCCAGGTTGTGGTTCAGGATGTCCGGCCGCTCGTCGTAAACCGACTGGAGCGCCTCCCGGTTCCCCATCATGTCCGGGATGAGCAGTTCCACCGCGCAGGCCGGAGCGTGCGCGCGTATCTGGCGCACCGTCTCCGCGAAGATCGACGCGCCGCCGTCGAGCAGCTCATCGCGGTTCACGCTCGTGATTACCGCATGGCGCAGGCCCATGATCTTCACCGACTCGGCCACGCGGCGCGGCTCGTCCAGGTCCAGCTCGGTCGGCCGGCCCGTCTTTACCGCGCAGAACGAGCAGGCCCGCGTGCAGATGTCCCCGAGAATCATGAACGTGGCGGTGCCACGGCTCCAGCATTCCCCCAGGTTCGGGCAGTGCGCCTCCTGGCAGACGGTGTGCAGGCGCTGGCCGTCCACCAGCCCCTTGACCTTCGTATAGCCCGGGCCTGCGGGAGCCCTGGCCCGTATCCATTCCGGCAGCCGGCGCCCCCGGCGGGCGAGCTGTTCGGGAGTTGGACCCCCCTCTCGGGCGGGCAGCACAGGCGAATTCGAACGATCGGCCATTCGGCGCTCCTTCAGTCGTTGGGCGGGCGGAGCATCCGGGCCACAAAAGGCCCTTTCCTCGCCCCGGGCAAAGACTTTGCCCGTCCGCCCCCCGGCCCGGCAAGCCTCATCCCCCTCCGCCGCGCTTGCTGTCCATCGCCGCCAGCACCTCCGGCGGGACGAAGCGCGACACGTCCCCCCCGAGCGACCACACCTCCTTCACCGTCGAGGAACTCAGGAAAATATGCTCCGGCGACGGCGCCAGAAAGATCGTTTCCACCCGTGGGTTTAGCTGATAGTTCATGATGGCGAGCTGGAACTCGAACTCGAAGTCGCTCACCGCCCGCAGGCCCCGCATGATGAACTGTGCGCCCATCCGCACCGCCGTATCCACCGTCAGCCCCTCCAGCCGCACCGCATCGACGTTTTTGCACTTCTTCGTGCAGGCGCGGATCAGCTCCACCCGCTCCTCCGGCGTAAAAAGACTCCTCTTCTTCGGATTGTGCGCCACCCCCACCACCAGCTTGTCGAACAGGATGCATCCCCGCTCGATCAGGTCAAGATGCCCGTAGGTCAGGCAATCGAACGAACCGGGGTACAGCGCCACCCGCGGCCCGTTCGGCAGCGGCGGCGCATGAGGTGGTGGGGAGGACTCTGGCATGGCGGGGACTCCAGATGGGAATGATCAGGCGGGAGAAGAGTGAACGCAAGGAATCCGGCAGGACAGGCCGGGTGGCAACGAGAACCTGTTCAGGCAGAACACCGAACCCTGGCAAGACGCTTCTCATCGCGAAAGTCCGTGTCGGCACCCCGTCCACCAGGTCCACCACGTCCACCCAGTCCACACCGTCCACACCGTCCATTCAGGCACACGCGGCGATCACGAACCCACAAGCCTCGCGATCAGCACTGCCAGTACCCCGAGAATAAACAGCGCCAGCCCCGCCGCATTGAGCCCGTCCGCCCAGCGGACAAAACGGCGAGCGGACCCGCTGTCCCCGGAGCGCTCCCAGACCATCGCCATCACGGAGAACACCACCCCAACCACTCCGAAAGGCGGGCAGCACAACAGCGTCACAACAAGGGACTGAATCAACGAGCCCAGAGGCGTCTTCGTTTCGTACATACACGCCCCCCCGCCGGAGTGCCCTCACACCGACGCCCCCAGCAGACAGACATACACCAGGATGAGCACAATCCCCAGCACAATCGCCACCGTATTCACAGTGTGCGCCGTCCCGAGATGCCGCTCCGCCGTAACGAAATCGCCGGAGCTTTCCGCCGACATCGCCAGCGCGGAAAACACCACCGACACGACGCCCAGCGGCATGCAGCACAATGCCAGCACGAGCACCGACACGATCAGCGTGGTCATGGGTGAACCCTGCATAGCCTGCCTTTCCTCCCATGCGGCGCGTGAACGGCCGGCCTATACGAGGCCGGGACAACCCCTCACCCCGCGGCCATCATCCCGCCGAAGATCGCCACGCCCAGCACCATCAACAGGCCCACGGCAATCAGCGCCACCAGGAACAGAATCCCTGTCACCAGCAGCGCCACCTTCGCGATCTTCAGTTGCGAGTGCGCCCCGGCGAAGTCGCCACGGTTCGACGCGCTCATCGCAAGGATCGCGAAGATGAGCGCAATGATCGGGGCCACCATGACCGGGAAGCAACATGGCTGCGTCACCGACAGGAAGAACGTCAGGCACAGCAGGACGATGGAGAGGATCAGGTAGATATTGACTCCCTCCGGCGGCTCGGTTGGCCCGGCTCCAAGGGGCGGGAGCTGCGCTCCGCTGCCCGAGCCCGGCCCCTGTGCCGGGGGTGGGGTGCCACCGGCGCCAGCTGCCGCTCCATGGCTCTGGCGGTGCGGCGGAGGCCCGGCGTGCCCCCGGGGTTCGTCCGAAGAAGGAGGCGGGGACATCAGAAGCGTCTGCTCCTCGCTGATATCGTCGATCGGCTCGCTCATCCTGCCGCGCTCGACCGGTGCACCGCAGTTCAGGCAGACCGTGGCATCGTCGGGATTCTCGTATCGGCAAACGGGGCACTTTATCATGCAAGGGTCCTCGCTTTGGGCGCGGCGGCTTCACGGGCAGGGAGCTCCCGCGGTCGGATGGCAAGCCACTGTTTCACCGGAAGGTCCGCGCGATGGGAAAACGTGGTCAACTCCATAGTCACGTGACGGTGGTAAAGCGCCAGGAGCTTTCCGTTCTGCTGCTCGACCACGCGGCGGGCTCCGGCCGTGGGGAATCATCCGCCGATTTCACCGATTTCGCCGATGGAGGTTGGTGTCCGGTCCGGCTGGTGGAGTGACGCTGTATCTGCGAGAATCTGCGGAATCTGCGGATAAAACCAGAGTCGGTGGCCATCGAGACGAAGGATGGGAACTGTCGA
>SLMS01000296.1 GCA_007133495.1 Candidatus Sumerlaeota bacterium
CAATTCGCTGCACTATTTCTGGAATCTCCCGGAACACATTGAGGATCCAGCGGCAGCGGGCCTGCTATCCGGCGACAACCACGCCGCATGGACCGATAGAATCCGGTGGCGCTTTCCACTGCATGACATGGAGGAAGGAAACAACCAGCGGCTCACCCTTGTGATTTTCGAGGAAACGGGGAATTATACTGTCGAGGATTTTGCGATTGGCGTCTCCCCGGATGGACCCATTTCCCCTGATGGCCCTTCAGATGCATTCGCAATCCACTGATGTCACATGGCACGTGGCCGCGCCAGGGCGGTTGAGGCCTTCATGAAGCACACCGGTTCACATATCACCCTCCGCCACGACCTGGCCGCACTGCCATTCCTTGTGCCCTTCTTTGCGGTATTCCTGGTGTTCATAGCCTACCCGATAATCTATAGTCTCTGGCTCAGCGTCCATCAGGTCACCATTTTCTCCGACTTTTACGATACATTTGGCACGATGACCTATGTCGGGCTTGAGAATTACGCCCGAATCCTCACCAGCGTGCAGTTCTGGTGGGCTGTCGCGGCCACCTTCATCTACGCTGTGCTGACCATTGTTCCCGGCATCGCCCTTTCGCTCTTTCTCGCTCTCATGCTTAACCGCGCTCTCATGGGGTTTGGCCTCATGCGGTCTGGCTTCTTCCTTCCGCACGTGTTTGATATTTACGTGGTGGGCATCGTTTGGCTGCTTCTCTACTATCCGGGCAGTGGTCTGGTCTCCCAGTTTATTGCCACTCTTGGCGCTGCAGAGACCGCTCGCGACGGGGTTCTTGACAATCCCTACCTCACCCTGCCCGCAATTACGGCGGCAATGGTGTTGAAGAACGCGGGCTTCGGCATGATTCTCTTTCTCGTAACCCTCAACAATATAAACCCTTCCATCATGGAGGCAGCGGACGTTGATGGGGCAGGGAAAGGACAGAAGCTCCTGTATGTCACCCTCCCCCTCCTCCGCCCCATCATTCTGTTTCTCGTTGTGACGGGAACGGTGGGAGCCATCAACGCTTTTGCCGAGATATACGCCATGACAGACGATACTGGCGGTGTCCCCGTGGAGATGGCGGGCGAGACTGTCCAAAGCGCCCGTACAGGCGGTTATCACCTCTTCAAGACATTCGACGAAGGACGCTATGGCGAGGCCGCCGCCGTAAGTTTTGTCTTTATGCTGTTTGCGCTTGTGATCAGCTATGTTAATTTCCGCCTCTTGAGGAGCAGTGACTGATGCGCACACCTGCTTCTCCCCCTCCGTTGCCACCAACGCGCCGGAGCATCGGCCTCCGAAAGGCGGGCCGCGGTGCGATTGTAGCGCTGCTCCTGATGCTTCTTCTCGTCGTTCAGCTTCCTCTCGTCTGGATGCTTGTCACTGCGTTCAAGGTGAGAGGCACAGCCTTTCAGTTACAGTTTATTCCGCAAACCAGTCTCTATACGCCCGGCATGGGTGACCCTGCGCTGCCTCTCCCTGTTGCCGGCGGGGAGGATATACTACTGCACTTCGAGCACCGGGACAGGCAGGCTGGGAGCGTCGATCTGCTGCTCATAGACCCTGCCGGAGAGCGCTTTCGCCACGAGTTTCGTTACGCGGAGGACGGCCTGTGGATCCTCACAGTGAAAGCCGACGTTCCCGGCGTCTATCTGTACGCAATTGAACTCGACGGTGAAGAGGCTGCCCCCGAAGCCGTCTCTGCCGGGCAACTTCTCGAATTTGGCCTCGTAGAGGGGCTGGAGGCCGAATCCGGGTCGACAGTTTCGAACGTGGATCGCCCGGACCTTCTTGTCTATATCCGTAACGCCACTTTGACTGTCCACGTCCGTGGGGACGAGGGCCGAGACCATGAACTGCTCCTCGCAGGCACCCGCCTTACGCTCACGGAATCACAATCCGGCAGGTACGAACTGCAACGGGAGATCACGGTTCCATCCGATGCAGCGGCTACCGGCTTCCGTCTTGTGGAGCGGCGTTCTTTCGCCACAGCCCTGGCGGATATGTATACAACGGACAACTTTCGCGCCATCCTGACAAGTGAGGAATTCAATTTTTTCCGCTACTTCATCAATTCACTTGTAGTTGCGACGTCGGCCGGCATCCTGACGGTGCTCATCTGCACCATGGGCGGCTATGCCTTCTCACAGCTCACCTTCCATTTCCGCGACCAATTGTTTGTACTCGTCCTGGCCTCGATGCTCGTGCCGGGCATGATCTTCATGGTTCCACAGTTCAGCATTACAATAAACCTCGGATTGATGAACACCTACCCCGGCATGGTTGTGCCGCACCTAGCAAACATTTTTGGGTTGTTCCTTTTGCGCCAGTATATCGGCCAGATACCCCGTGACCTCTTCGCCGCAGCGGAGATAGACGGGGCAAGCCAGCCACAAATCTTTCAGACCATTGTTGTCCCCATCTGCCTGCCGATCATGCTGACACTGTTTCTGCTGACCTTCGTCACGCAATGGTCCAACTTTCTGTGGCAGCTCATCATCAATACCGGCGATTCACGTGTCCTCACGCTGCCGGTCGGCCTGCAGCAGTTCCGCGGCCAGAACACGGATGAATGGGAAATGATCATGGCCGGCGCCAGTTTCTCCATCGTGCCGATCGCCATACTTTTCCTTTGCTTTCAGGGCTACTTTCTGCGCGGGCTTGCCGCAGGCGCCGTCAAGGAGTAGACCTCCAGGAGTCCATGCCAATGCGCCACCATCTTCTATTCCTGCTATTCCCGATAATCATTATAGCTGCCGCCTGTGCAGACCAGCGTCGCACTGACTCTGATGTGCTCCAGGTCTGGCACCCGTTCAACCCGGAGGAAACCGCGCTGTTCCGTGAGCTCGTCCGTGACTTCGAGGAACGCTGGCAGGAGCAGAATGGACAGGCTATCACCGTTTCTCTTCAGTATGTTTCGTTCGATGATATGTACACCAAACTGCGATCGGCGGCCCTTGCCGGAATCACGCCGGACGTTGTCTTTATGGATGTGAACCAGGTCATCGGCCTGGCGTTCTCCGACGCGCTGCTGCGGTTGAACGAGCTTGATGGCTTCCGCGCGCGCTACGGTTCCATCGAGGCAGCCCGGGAGGAGTTTTATGGCCAGTCCTTCGACGTGGGTGTGGTGAACCGCCTCGGGGAAGTTGATCTGTATGGGCTTCCCGTTCAGGTCACGACGATCGCTCTTTATTGGAACAGGGAGCTTTTCCGCCAGAAGGGGCGGGAGCTTAGAGAGGCTGGACTGGCCTCTGGCCGGGCCCCGCGCACCTGGGAAGAGTTTGAGGAGTACGCAGCGATCCTGACCGACCCGGAGCGCCGGACTCATGGTTATGGCGCCCACGGCTCGCTTTGGTTCAACCTCCCCTTTTTCAACATGTACGGAGCTGAATTCGTAGAGTATGACGACCTGGGACGCATCCACCCTGTTTTTGACTCCGGGAATGCACGGGCCGCCCTTCGAAGAATACAGGCGATCGGGACTGCGGATTTCGAGGCAGGTGCCTGGCGCACGGGTGCAAGCCCAGAGGGAGGCTTTATTAATAACCGGATTGCGATGATCCTTACAGGACCCTGGATGGTGGAGAGCTTCGCGAATGCAGGTGTGGATTTCGACGTTTCCCTGATTCCTGCCCCTAGTCCGGAAGAGATCGACCAACTCGGCCTCCAGCCGGCAGACCCTGACCTTGTTGACCGCCTCGGCCCTCTTGCGTATAGCTCCAGCAACCTTGGCGGCCAGACGGGAGTCATCATGCGCGAGAGCACGAGAGCTGATCTTGGTTATGAGTTTCTTGAGTTCTTCACGAGCGAGGAAATCCAGCGCCGATGGGGCTCACGCCTTGGCCAGATACCCGTCCGGACCGCTGCATGGGAGGAGCTGGACACTTCCCGCTATCCCTTCATGCCGGTATTTATAGACCAGCTACGCACCGCGCGCCGCGTCCCGCCAGTCCCCCGCTACTCCACCATGGACGGCGAGATATTCACCCCGCAGATACTCATGCTGTTGCAGGGCCGGTTGGGAGTGGAGGAGTTCGCCGGCCGGATGGACCGGCTTATGCGTGACCGGATGCTGGATTCCATCAACCGGGCTGCGGAAGCGCAGCAGGAACGTATAGCTGGACGCTGAGGGGCCGTTGCTCTACCAGCCGAGCGACGCCGAACGCCACCATTTGTGGTGATATTCGTCCAACGTATCCTTGTCGGGGAAGGGATAATAGAGTACCTGCGTTTGATCGCCAAGGAAGAAGCCGCGGCGAATCGTGCGGAAGAAGCCTCCGCGCGCGGGGTTGCGGTTTACGATCTTTGTCGCCTTGCCCCCTTTGCTCGTAACCTGCCGCAGGCAATCCTCGATGTGCTCGCGGTTTGGGTATGGCAGGTATGCGGCGAGGTGCCCATCCGGCTCCGTGTCCACCAGCATGTCCGCCATGAAGAGTTTCGGCACGTGTATCGGATTGCTGAAGTCAGTGAGAAGTTGTATAAATTCGGCCGGCTGGAGGCACGACACGACGAGCGGTTTGATGGGGCTGAGTTCCATATACATATTCGCCGGAGTGCCGCCGTTTGCTGGAATGGGCTTGTCCGTGTGGTCCACGCCGAGGACTCTCCCATCCCGGGTTGTCATGTGGAGCGTGCCGTAGGCCTCCATCGGGATGTGCTCCAGGACGCGATAGATAGACAGGTACTTACTTCGCTTCGGCGACCCGTCGGAATGGGGGACGCAGTGCCGCCTTGCCCACTCGAGGTCAAAGGGTTCCCCCACTTTATCCTGGTCGATTTCGATAAAGAGCACCTCTCCCTCGCCGGTGGTCTGACGGAGCGGGCCGGTGGCCAGGTAGGCGCCGAAATCCTCAGGGCAAAGCTGCGAGGCGACGAGGGCCTCGAACCGGTTGCAGATAAGGTACAAGCGCATATCCATTGGAGCTGTCCTTCCCGGGGGCTATCCCATGCCAAGAAATTGGGAGATCGTGGGGGAGTATTTTACGACAAGTCCGGCTACGACGATACTGACGATACTCGTCAGCTTGATGAGGATGTTAAGCGATGGCCCTGAGGTATCCTTGAACGGGTCGCCCACCGTGTCGCCCACGACGGTGGCCTTGTGCGCATCAGAGCCCTTGCCGCCGAGGTTGCCCGCTTCCACGTATTTTTTTGCGTTGTCCCAGGCGCCGCCGGAATTCGCCATAAAGACAGCGACGGCAAAGCCGGCGGTGAGCGTTCCGACAAGCAACCCCATCACGCCGCCCACGTCCAACAGCAGGCCGGTCAGAATCGGGACACTGAGCGCCAGCACGGAGGGCAAAACCATTTCTCTCTGTGCACCGGCAGTGGAGATCGCCACACACCTTTCGTAGTCGGGTTTTTCCGTGCCCAGCATAATTCCGGTCTTCTCCCGGAACTGACGCCTCACTTCGTTCACCATGGATGATGCTGCCCGGCCAACGGCCATCATCGTAAGCGAACTGAACATGAACACCATCAGGACGCCGAGGAAAACACCCACGAGGACCCGTGGGTTCGTCAGCGTGATATCGTAGAAATACATGAAGTCCTTCAGCGTCGCGCGGTATTCAGCCAGCATCGTTCCGTCGATATCGGATATTTCCGCCATGCGGGCGCGGTTTCCCATCTCGGCGATGACAAGGTCCACCGTTTCGCCGCTGCGGGGTCCGTCCGTCACTTCCATGCGCCTGCTGTGCTGATTGCGCGTCTCGATGGCGCTGAAGGTATAGAGTTTGTTATGGTCAGCGACCCCATCGGAGCCGGGAATATAGATGCCGAACTTCCCGTAACCGAGATCGTGGACCGCGTACGGGCGGTCCTCCGCCGGGGTGACATAGGCCGCGGCAGTTTCCCGGTGCATGCCAACGCGAACGGCTTCCACGTAGCTTGCCAGCAGCGCCAGCGCCGTCAGAGCCGCCGACCCGATGGCAAAGCCCTTCCCGATGGCCGCCGTGGTGTTGCCGAGCGCGTCGAGCATGTCGGTGCGTTCGCGCACGTGCTTGGGCATGTCCGCCATTTCCGCGATGCCGCCTGCGTTGTCGGAGACCGGGCCGTAGGCATCCGTTGCGAGCGTCAACCCCAGCGTGGAGAGCATGCCCACGGCCGCGATGCCGATACCGTATAGACCGGGGAGCACGTCTGTAAATCCGCCCGATATGCCGAAGGCGAGCAGCATCCCGCCACAAACCGCCAGGATGGGAATCCAGACGGAGAGCATCCCCTCCGCGATGCCGGCGATAATAAGCGTGGCGGGCCCGGTGGAGGACTGCTCGGCAATATTGCGCGTGGGGCGGTATTCCGCGGCGGTGGCGCGCTCGGTGCCCTTGCCGATCAGAATACCGAGAACAAGGCCTATAATAATGGCGAACAGGACGCTCCACGGCAGCCCCAACGCCCAGACGACACCGATCGCGCCGATGATCACGAGCGCACTGGCCACGTGAATGCCGCGGTCGAGCGACTTGAGCAAGGCTCCCATCGTGGCGTCCTCGCGCCCGCGCACCGTCATGATGCCAATCACTGAGGCAGCTATACCAACGGCGGCGAGCAGGGCCGGCGCCACCATATAGGAAAACACCTCGTTCACCCCGAGGCCCATGCCCGCAGCCGCCGCGACGCCGAGCGCCGAGGAGGCAAGGATGGCCCCGGAGTAGCTCTCGTAGAGGTCCGCTCCCATGCCGGCCACGTCGCCGACGTTATCGCCCACGTTATCGGCGATGGTGGCTGGGTTGCGGGGGTCGTCCTCCGGGATACCTGCTTCCACCTTGCCAACAAGGTCCGCCCCCACGTCCGCGGCCTTGGTGAAAATCCCGCCACCGACGCGGGCGAAAAGTGCCTGGCTCGACGCGCCGATCCCGAAGCACAGCATCACCATCGCGATGGTCTCCAGGTTCATCGGCTCGACGCCCAGAAGGTGGTGGTGCACCATGTATAGATAGAAGAACCACATCGTATTGTCGAGCAGTGCCAGCCCGACAACCGTCAGCCCCATGACCGACCCCGCGCGGAAAGCCACCCGCAGGCCGGAGTCCAGCGACTGTTCCGCCGCCCGGGCGGTGCGCGCCGCGGAGGACGTCGCCGTCTTCATCCCGAAGAAACCCGCCAGGCCGGAGAAGAATCCACCCGTCAGGAATGCAAACGCGACCAGGTAGTGCTGCACGTGCAGTCCGAGCGAAATCAGCAGCAGCAGCACGAACACAACGGCGAAGAAAATCCCCACCACGTAATACTGGCGCCGCAGGTAGGCGTAGGCGCCCTCGCGCACGTAGGAGGCGATCTCCTTCATGCGCTCGTTGCCTTCGGACTGCTTCATGATGCTGCGGTAGAAGAGGAAGGCGGAGAAGAGAGCGAGGAAGGCGCTCAGCGGCGCGAAAAACCACCACCAGGGGAGAGTCCTCTCGGGGTCGGCTTCGAAAAGCTCCGAGGCCGCGTCCTGCCCCGGCGCTGATCCCGGGAGCAGAAAAAGCAGCACCAGAAGCAGAACAACCGGCAGGGGCACACAGGCAATCGGGCGCAGGCAGGCGGGGAGGTGCGTCATGGGTTCTCTATGTTCACAGGGAAATGGTATCGGGGGCGGTCTGGAGGGCGAGCCGGGGCCGGGCCGCAAGGGGGCACACTTCGGGTGGTGATGGCATTCGCCGTGAGCAGGCTCCGTGGGGGTCTCGGCGGCGCTCGCAAACTCCGGTGCTATCGAACGGGCGGGAGTGGGGCGGTGTCAACGGCTCAAGGTGACCCGCCGGTCGCTTATTTTGTTTCCCCCTGCAATCCTGCAGCCCCGCCGCCCTGTTCCCCGGGCACGCCTGTGAAGTATTCCACCGGCGGCGGCGGCGTGCCGGGCCGTTCCATCGAAGCCACCAACAGCCGGATGATCGCCTGCCGCAAAGTCTCCGGGGCCACAGGCTTTTCCAGGATGAGGTCCGCGTCGATTCCCGCCTTCCAGAAGTTCGGCGGCAGGTCCGACCCCACGATGGTGCCCGTGACGACGATGATCGGCAGTGAGGCAAAGCCCGGGTGGGTGCGGAGACGCTGGACGAGCTGGAGCCCGTCGAGCCCGGGCATGTTGAGGTCGGACACGAGCAGCCGTGGGCGCTCGGACTCGATCAACTGCCAGGCCTCCTCGCCGTCGCGCGCCAGCAAGAGGCGGAAAGAGTCCTCCAGCGCCGCGCGGTAGAACTGCCGCACGTCCGCATCGTCGTCTGCCAGGAGTATCTTGGGTGCCGTGTCCATGCCTGAACGTCTAGCCAGGAGCCCCAGGGATTGCCAGCGGAGAGTTTCGGGCGGGAGCGGTTGCCTCAGGACGTTTCCGTTCTCGACTATCCCCATCCCTTGGCTCGATGGTCACAGACTTTGGTGTTATCCGCAGATTCCGCAGATTCTCGCAGATTCAACTTTACTCCACCCACGGGGCCGGGCGTCAGCCCCCATCGGCGTGAATCGGTGAGATCGGCGGATGATTCCTTTCGGCCGCAGCCCGCCACGTGGTCGAGCAGCGGAAGGGAGACGCCCTGAACCGCAGCACCCCCCTGGGACCGCCAGACTCCCATTTGGCGCTTTTCCCCCGCCAGCAACCGCTGCACAGGAAGCCTCCATTCTTATCGGGTTGATCTTTCAGCGGCAGGCAGGTGTCGCGCTCCGAGGACCCCGCCAAGGGGTCCAAGATGGTAGCCGGTGGTTGAGCGAAGCGACACCACCGGTAACCGGGACGAAGGTGCCCACGACCCCGGCAGGCGGTCGCAGC
>SLMS01000308.1 GCA_007133495.1 Candidatus Sumerlaeota bacterium
GCGGCCCTGGTCTGTGACGAGATAGAGCTTGAAGGGGGAGACCAGGTCCCAGACAAGGGCAATAACGGTCAAAACAATGGTGGCGGCCATATAGAAGAGTTCGAACGCCGATTCGCCATAAGTGTTGTATCGGTATCTTGAGCGCATTATGTTTCCGCTTGTGTCAAGGCTGGGAGCGGGAACGCCGGGTCGTTTTATGACATATCCCTGAATGTCGGCGAAGGACCATGTGCGGCTCCAGAGCGGAATCCAGAGGAAGTGGCGCCGGCGGGTGATGGTGCGTCCGGCGGGGTCTGCGTGAGTGGAGAAGTGGAAGCAGCTCATGGGGAGGAGGACGATGGCGGCCATGAAGGCAAGGGCGGTATAGAGGTCCGGCCCGATAATCGGGAGCGTCGCGATGCTTATCTCCACGGGGTATATAAAGTACAGCACGGCTCCGGCGATGAGCATACCCATGTAGTGGGGTTGGGTGCGTGCGGTGACGGCTTCCCCGGCTGCCGCGGTGGCAGTCTCCCCACGGTATCGGATGGTGTATGGTTTGTGCTGTACGCTCATTGTGGCGGGCCTTTCTGTCAACTGAAGCGAGTGTTTGCGGTGCGGGCGAGGTCGCGGCCGATATCGCCCAGGCGGTTGCGGTTCATCCCCGAGCCGATGACATGGCAATCCCTGTCCTTTGTCACAATATAGAGTTGGTAGGGGGTGAACAGGTCCCAGAAGACTGCCACCAAATACATTAGAATATCGAATAGGATAATGTAGGCGCCATACGCAATGGAATCGTCATCCACCGGATTCTTGAGAGCACCGGAGGAGGATGCGTACGGGTTTTTCATGCTGACGTAGCGTATATCGCCGAAAGGCCAGGTCCGTCCCCAGAGTGGCACCCAGAAGAAGCGCCGGCGGCGGATGAGTTCGCGCCTGGTGGGGTCTGCTTCGGCGGAAAAGTGGAAGCCGCTCATGAGGAGCAGAACCACGGCGAGGGTGAGGGAGATGAAGCGGGGTGCCTCCATTCCGAGAATCATCGTTTCGGCAATTCCGGCGTGGTTCAACAGCCAGAGATAGCCGGTGCCAGCCCATGGGATGGCTTCGATAAAATAGACAGCCGCGGCGACAAGCATACCCATGAAATGCGGCTGGGTGAAGGCCACGACGGGGTCAACGCGCGCGGTGGCGACTTGGGCGTAGGTGGGTGGTTTCGTTTTGCCGTAGGTGCTCATTGTGCGGTTTCCTCCCGTGGTTGCTTGTCTATCCGAGGCGGGTTCCGGTGACGCGGGCGAGCTGTATTCCAAGATCAGCGAGGGGCTTTCGCTGCCCGGAGTACCTGATGAAAATGGTCCTGCGGTCCTTGAGCACGGCGTGGAGTTCATAATGGGAACCGCTCCCGGCACCCTCGCCGCCCAGGAGCAAGTCCGAGGCGAGGGACCTGCGCCGGCGGAAACCTCTGCCAGCAAAGCGGGACGATTCTTCCCGGAAGGAGAGGCGGATGCAGCGCAACTCCGAAAAAGGCCATGCGGTGCTGTAAAGGGGCATCCAAAGAAACTGGCGCACCTTCCGGATTTCCCGGGTGGTGCTGTCGAAGACCAGACGGGAGTGGAGACCTCCCCAGAGCAGGACCGGCACTGCCAGTGCGGTGACAATCCACTCCGCCTGCGATCTTCCCGTCGTGTCCCATAACCATTCATGGAAAAAATGAAGGTGCCCCACATAGGGGGATGCTACGAGGAGCACAGCGAGGACCATCAGAATATATTGCGGATGGCCGTTAATGGTGGGCGCCTCCCCGGAGAATGAAGGGCGGGTGGTGGACCTCTGGTTGCCGATCATTTCGATACTCCTCCTGGATATCCCTGCTAGGCGAGGCGTGCTCCGGTGACCTTTGCGATGTCGCCGGCAAGGGCGGAGAGCCGGTCGCGGTCCCCGCCATGGTCCACGACGATGTGGAAGTTCCGGCGCAGGATGAGGTGGACTTCGTGCCTGCCCTTGTATCTGCCGAAAGGTCTGGGGCGGGCGCTTGCGACGGCCCGGACCAGCCTGTATTCGAGTTCGACGCGGATGATATCCTCGAACGGGATTTTCGTGCGCCACCAGGGGAGCAAGTATAGAAGGTAATCGCGTGTGACTTTGCGCTCGGCGGGATCGAAATGGAACCTGCGGCGGAAGCCGGCTCCCAGCAGGAAGAGCGCGGCGGCGGCGAGCACGGTCCAGTGGACGAGGCCGAGGCCGAGGATGCTGGTTTCCTGGCGGTGGGCGAAGAATCCCATTCCGCCGACCCAGTCGTATAGTGGGGCGAGCATTCCGACAAACGGCGAGGCCGCCAGGACCGCGCCAGTGACGAGGAGGGCGTAGTTCGGGTTCCCTATGGAAGTGAGCGGCTGGACCGGGGGGGCGGCCGCGGCGGCCGGGCGGACTGCCTTTTTCGGGGTGTGTGGTCGGGCGGGTGTCACGGCGCGGCCCTCCGTGGGGGGCGTTGTACAGATATCTATCCCAGGCGTGTGTTGGTCATCCTGGCGAGGAAGATGCCCTTGTCGGCCATTTTTTTCTGACTGTGTCCCGAATCGACGAAGACGCGTGTGCGGTCCTCCATGAACACGTACAGCTTGTACGGCGCCCAGCCGCGGGGAAGGAAGGCAAGGCGGTCGAAGAGGAGGAAGCGCTGGTGTTCGAAGGGGTGGGCAAGGTTGCCGCCGGAGAAGTCGTAGCGGTGGGCGCGCTCGGGGAGCTTGCCGGAGCCGGCGACGGTGAGGTCGATGTAGCGCACCTTGCCGAAGTGCCACTTTCGGCGCAGGAAGGGTATCCAGAGCAGGCGGTGGGTCTTGGTGATGCGCTCGTTCCCGGGGTCGAAGGCGGCGCGGTGGTGGTGGGCGCTGGAGAGAATGGCGATGCCGCCGAACAGGCCGCAGATGAGCCAGGGGACGCCGATGCCGAGGAAGAGGGCCTCGTCGAGCCCCCACCAGCCGAGAATCCAGAGATAGACGGCTCCGGCGTAGGGTATCTCGGGCAGGGCCGCGAGGGCCCCGCCGAGGACGACGCCGGGAAAGTTCGGCCAACTGGTCAGGAGCATCGGCGAGCCGGCGGTCTCCGGGGCTTTAGCCCCCGGTGGCATGGGATGGGAGGTGGGTTGTGGCTCGATGGGTGTCATGATCGCTCGGGGGGGTGGAGGGGGCCTTTGAGTGGTTTCTGATCGTTTTCAGTACTGCACAGTGGCACGGATTATTCAAGCTTCACCGTGGGTGCTCCCGGTACAAGTGCCGGTTGAATGCTTGCAGACGCGGCCCGGTGTGGGGAACGCTTGGCGGGCGGGGTGCGCTGCACCCGCAAACGCCCACGATGAGGTTACGAGGAAAACGATGGTCGAACCCACCAAGCCCTACAACCCTTTTGAGGCACGTTTTGGCAAGTCCTCCACTTTTCTGATGCCGCTGGCGGTGGGGAGCGTGCTGCTCGCCTTCGCGCTGTTCCTGTTGGTGGAGAGCGAATGGCGCGCGGGAGAGGTGGCCGAGCAGCGGGCCGTGCGCGCAGGGATCGTGGAGGCAGACGCTTCGGCGCCTGACCCGCAGGACGCGGCGTCGCTGGTGATGGTGGCAGGTGAGGTGGAGCCGGCGGATGAGCCGCCGGTGGGCGTGGCGGACACCCTGCCGCCGGTGCTGGCCTATCGCGTGGTGGTGGAGGAGTTCGACGGCGCGGACTGGCTGCCGGTGGAGGAGGAAGAGGAGGACAGGTGGACGGCTGCGGATGCGCATATCGGCGATTGGGTGGTGCCGCACCGGCTGTGGCGGCGGCTGCCGGAGGTGACGCTGACCGAGGACGCTCCGGGGCCCGAGGGCGACGAGGCTCTGGAGCCGGGCGTCCAGCGCACACGCATCGTGGGCATCCCGGCGGGGGAGTACACAATGGTGGGCGAACAGACGGGCGACACCCTCCGGCCGTGGAGCGGCCTGGCGGAAGGGGACACGATCTTCGAGATGGAGGAGGGGGTTCTTGGGCCGGACGACGTGCTCCCGCCGATTGATCTCGGGGACGTGCAATTGCTCTGGCTGCAGCGGGGCGGGGCGTTTTTGTGCATTTTCATGGGGCTGTCGATGATATTTGGTGGGCTGGGCCTTGCGGCGGGCGTGAGTCCGGGCCGCTGGTGGGCTGGCATGGGAGGGCTGACGCTCGGGACGACGGTGGCCTTCGCGGGGATTTCGTACATGATGGGGGTGGGTACCGGGCTCGGTCTGCTGGTGCTGGGCGTGGTGCTCGCGGGAGCGGGCGTGGTGCTGCTGCGTGCCCCGGCGGAGAAAAGCGACTCCCCCGAGGAGACCCCCGGGGGAGAAGCGTAAGTGGTTGTTTTGGCGGCTATGTGATAGTGGGGATTACTTTGCGTACTCCACGTTGCGCGTTTCGCGCAGGACGGTGATTTTGATCTGGCCGGGGTACTGGACCTCGGCCTCGATGCGCTTGGTGACGTCGCGTGCGAGCAGCGCGCATTCGTTCTCGCCGAGTTTTTCCGGCTGAACGATGAGGCGCACTTCACGGCCGGCCTGCACGGCGAAGGCCTTCTCGACGCCGGGGAAGCCCTTGCAGATGTCCTCCAGTTGGGTGAGGCGCTTGATGTAGGATTCGAGCGACTCGCGGCGCGCGCCGGGCCTGCTGGCGCTGATGGAGTCCGCGGTGATGACCAGCATGGCGGTCAGGGTGCGGGGCTCCACCTCGAAGTGGTGTGCCTCGATACCGTGGACGACCTCGGGCCGCTCGCGGAACTTCTTGGCGAGGTCGGCACCGATGATGGCATGGGGCCCCTCCATTTCGTAGGAGACGGCCTTGCCGACGTCGTGCAGGAAGGTGGCGCGCTTGGCGAGCTGGGCGTCGAGGCCCAGTTCGCTGGCGAGTACCTCGGAGATGCGGGCACACTCGACCGAGTGCTGGAGGATGTTCTGCCCGTAGCTGGTGCGGTACTTGAGCCGGCCCATGAGTTTGACCAGCTCGGGGTGGATGTCGTAGATGCGCAGTTCCAGGCACGCTGCCTCGCCGGCTTCGCGGGCGGCGTCGAGGACCTGTTTTTCGGTCTTTTCGACGATTTCCTCGATGCGTGAGGGGTGGATGCGCCCGTCCGCGATGAGCTTGTCGAGCACGAGACGGGCGATCTCCCGCCGCATGGGGTCGAAGCAGGAGAGCACGACCGCCTCCGGCGTGTCGTCCACGATGAAGTTGACTCCGGTTGCCTGCTCAAGGGCGCGTATGTTGCGGCCCTCGCGGCCGATGATGCGGCCTTTCATTTCGTCGCTCGGGAGGTTGACGACCGAGACGGTGGTCTCGGAGACGTGGTCCGTGGCGACTTTCTGAATGGCGAGGGTGATGAGCTGGCGGGCCTTCTTGTCGGCCTGCTCGCGTGTCTCCTGCTCGAGGCGGCGGACAAGGGCGGCGGATTCCTGGCGCACGTCCTTTTCCAGTTCCTGGAGCAGTAGTTTGCGGGCCTCGTCGGCCGACAGGCCGGAGACCTCCTCGCAGCGGCGGACGACTTCGCGGTGGCGTTCCTCGGCCGCCTTGACCTCGTGTTCGGCCATTTTGAGCATGTCTTCGACGCGTTTTTCCTTCGTTTCGACGCTTTCCTCACGGCGGAGGATGGCCTCGTCGCGGCGGTCGATCTGCTCTTCGCGCTTTTTCAGGCGCGATTCAGTACGGTCGGACTCGGCGCGCCGGCGGGAGAGCTCCTTTTCGAGCTTCTCGCGGCGTGCCTCAGCCTCCTTCTCGGCGTCGATCTGCGCCTTGTGGCGCATTTCGGCGGCCTGCTTTTCCGCGTCCTTGCGGAGTGCCTCGATCTTGAGCCGTTCCTGCTCGACTTCAAGTTCGAGGCGGTTACTGCGGACTCCCCTGATCACATAGCCCCCGGCTGCACCAGCGAGCGCGCCAACCACGAACGCGATCACTGCCAGGAGCGGTTCCATTATGGTTTTGCCTCCTTCGGGATTGTTGAGTGACAGATAGTCTGTGGCACATTAGTTGTCCGTCGGCCCGCCGCGTACCGGGGCACGGGCGGCCCAAGCCTTCGGAAAGTCCGGCTGGGGGGGGTGCCGAGTCAACCGCGAAGGGGAAGGGGTTTACCCGTGGGGCTCCGGGGAGGGGTTATCCGGTGGTTTCGAGAGCGGCGGGGGAGACGATGGCGAGAGGGACCTCCTGAGGGCTGTCCACCTTGCCGCTGGTGGGGCGGACGTCCACTTGGAGGTGCCATTCCACCCGGACATGGGTGCCTTGGAAGGACCGGGGGTAGTTGGGCGCCTGGAGGGTGAAGGGGCGCTCGACGCGGGGAGGAAGCTCCTCTCCCGGCTGGGCAAGGGGGATGACGCATACTTCTTCTTCGCGGGTGTTCCTCTCATTTGCGGCGCGCCAGCACAGGACGAGCTGGGCCCAGCGGGCGGTCCACGGGGCTTCGGCGGTGAGGATGGCGCGGCCGGAGATTTCGCCGGCGGCGGGAACGACGTCGCGGTCGAGGGCTATCTGGACGGAAATCATCGCCGGAGCGGGCTCCTTTGGGGCGTGGAAGGGGTCCCGGGTCAGACCACCCGGAAGAGATAAAGGTCCTTTACGTCGGGCCGGCGGGGAATGACCAGCCGGACCTCCGCCGCCCAGACGATCCTCGCGCCCTGGGTCTCGAAGGAGTGCATGGCATCGGCGGGCAGGTGGGCTTCGGCTTCAAGGAGCGGCGCGTGGTGCGATGCCCGGGTGTTCTCGATGGTGGCGATGGTGTGTCTGTACGTCTCGCTTTCGCGGCGGACGGTTCTGGTGTTCTTGGAGCCTCCCTCGGTCCATTGCGCGATCTCGGTGCAGATGATGGACACTTCGGTGCGGGTGATGGGAAAGTCGCCCGGCTGGTGGAGCGCCAGGCGGAAGCTCTCGCCCGGTTGGACGGGCTCCTTCGATATCTCCACCCGTGTGCTGCTGACCAGGATGCCGGTGAGGAGGGCGCGCACGGCGGCCCCAAGGAGGAGGAGGCCGACAAGGACGAAGATGCTCAGGAACACCACTGTGAAGATGGTGAAAAGGTCCCATGTGTCCTGCACGTTCAGGTAGATCGGATATGCGGGCCCGCCGGCGAACACCAACCCGCCGATGAACAGGCCAATGGTCTGCTGGGTGCGGGTGGCTTGTGGGCGGAGGATGGGCCAGCCACGGGGGCCGCGGCGAAGAGGTCCGCGCGGGAAGCGGCGGAACTGCCGCCAGCCGCGCAGGCGTGCCGGGACCGCGCGCTCGGGGGCGGTCCCGGCGTACCGGAGGGAGAACGCTCCGCCGATAGCGGCAGCAACCCCGAAGAGCACCATCAGCACGCCGGTAGGAAGGCTGGCGCCCTCCTCCCATGCGCCGGATTCCTCCACCAGCCCTGAATACAGAAACCAGATTCCAGTCACCAGCAGCACGGCGGAGAGAACAAAGAGGAAGACCCCTCCCTTCTTGTAGCGGCGGCGTCTGGGCGTCGATGCCATCCTGTCCGGAGCCTCCTGGGTTCATCCCAATGAATCTGACCTGTGTCCGGGAGCGCAGCCAGTGCAGTACGGCGCGGCGCGCGAGTATACCGGGTTCATGTTTCCGTCACCGTGGCCCGCAAGTCATGGCCCGTCCTGCCGGCCGAGGCGTTCCTCGATGCGTTTGAGGGTGTCTCGTATATCGGAGAGGACTTCGACGACGGGCGTTTCGGTGACGGGCGCTGCGGGTGCAGGGGCGGGTGCGGAGACGGGAGGCGGGGGCGGCACGCCGTCGTTGTCGGCGATGCGGTCGCGCTGGTTGAGGACCATGTCGCGGAACCCGTCAGTGTCCTCGATGCCAACGACACGGACGAGGGCGCCCTCCTGGTTGCTCTGGCCGGCGGTTTCGACGCGGATGCCCTTCAGGCCCATGTAGCGCATGATGGGGCCCTGATAGACAGCCAGGTCGGTAATTTTTTCGAGTGGGACGCTTTTCTCCTCGCGGTTGAGAATCCCGCGGTGGACCTTGAGGTCGCGGGAGGTAAGGACAACGCGCAGGCGCGAGTAATATTTTCCCCAGTACCATAGGGAGAGCGGGGCGGCGACGGGTATGAGCACGATTCCGATAATGGTGGGAATCAGCCCGAGGCACGCTGTCATCGTAAAGTAGGTGGGGGCGCCCGGCGAGAAGGTGGCTTCGTGGAGTACGCGTTCGCGTTTGGCTGTGGTCTGCCCCCTGGCGGGTGGGGCGGCTGCGCTCATGGCTGCTTCCTTTCGGAGAGTTCGGGCGGGAGTTTGGATGGCCGACGTATTCCGGTCAAGGCCGTTCCGGGTGGCGCTCGGAACTTCAGCAGGGTGTTTCCGTTCTCCGATTCCGGTCGCACAATTGGGTGCGACCCCCTGCCGGGGTCGTGGGTACCTGCGTCCCGGTTACCGGTGGTGTCGCTTCGCTCAACCACCGGCTACCATCTTGGACCCCTTGGCGGGGTCCTCGGAGCAGAGGACAGGCCCGCCTCTGAAAGATCAACCCGAGAGGAATGGGGGCTTTCTGTGCTGCGGTCGTTGGCGAGGGAAAAGCGCCAAACGGGAGTTTGGCGATCCCAGGAGGGTGCTGCGGTTCAGGGCGTTTCCGTTCCGCTGCTCGACCAAGCTGCGGGCTGCGGCCGTAGGGAATCATCTGCCGATTTCACCGATTCGCGCCGATGAGGGCTGCCGCCCGGCCCCGTGGGTGGAGTGAAGTTGAATCTGCGAGAATCTGCGGAATCTGCGGATA
>SLMS01000320.1 GCA_007133495.1 Candidatus Sumerlaeota bacterium
ACGGCGGTTGAGGTCTGCCCCTGATTGGGTCCGCCGTACTGCATGCCTGTCACGATGTTCGCCGGGTCGCCGAAATCATTGTCGTTCCGGTACAGCCAAACGTCTCCTTCCGAGTCGGCGAGGCCGGTCACCTCGAACACCAGCGACTCCCCCGGATCGAACATCGTCCCGTCAGGTATAACCGTCGTATAGTTCAGCAGATGGCAGAAAGGGAGATCGTTCGGGGCGGTGAACGGCTCGGTTGAAGTATTCGTCACTTCCACTTCATTGCCAACAGGATCGACTTCCGTGATGACAAGGTCGTCCACCGTGGCCCCATGGGCTCCCGCAGCCATCAAGACAGCCGCGGCGGTTGCAAGGCGTTGCACACTCTTTCCTGCGTTGCGCATGATAATTCCATCCTCCAGTTGAGATTGTCCTCCCGCGCAGCGCGTGTTGATCCATCAGGGAAGGCGGCCAGAGGGCGGTACCGTTCCGCCGGGACGGAGGAGGCAGCTTCACGCCGTCCCGTGCTATTTTGCACCCTCTGGCCGCCAAGCCCCTCGGCCGGTTGCGTTTGTGTCCTTACTTGTATACTGAAACGGCTTGGCCGGCTCAGTAGGCGATCCAGCCCTCCACGGACGTTGGCGGAGTGCCCTCGCCCGTGAATGCCAGGTTGTCGTAGCTCACCGTGGAGACGCTTCCCGGCGTGTTATTCCGGATGCACCAGCGGAAGACGCCCGGGTCGGCGTCGTTTTGCAGCTCCAGGCCCGTGATCGTCGCCTCGGACGTTGTTGCGCCGTCGCTTCCGGTCGCCTCGACGGAAAGCTCGCCATTCTCAAGGTCCACGGTGAAGCTCACGGCCACCCAGTTGTTCATCCCGAAACCGCCCGAGTCAGCGTAGGAGTACAGCGGTTCCCGCACGGTGTCCCCCGGCTTGCCGATGCCGCCATCATTGGCACCGAGCAGAATCGCGTCCACACCGGTGCCGGACACTTCGATTCCGCCCAGGTTGGCCACGGAAGGCTGCAGGTGTTGCGCGATGACCAGGAAGGGGTCGCCACCCACGGATTGCACGTTCATCAGCCAGGTGAACGTATAGCTGTCCACCTCGTCCTCTGCCGTGACGGTGGGTGGGTAGAGGCGGTTATCGCCTCCCGGGTCGTCGTCCACGACCGTGAGCCAGCGCGTTGAGCCATCGGCTTCGCCCGGGTCGTCCTCGGGCGTCTCCTCGATCGTCGCCGTGAAGTCCGCCGATCCGGCCACCATGACCCAGTCGGCGAAGGCATCGGTCACGTTCTCACCCAGCGCCGCATTCTCGAACGTCTCCGTCCCGGCCGGCCATTGGAAGGGCGAGGGCTGCTGGGTGAAGACGATGTCCCCGCTCATCATGGGGTGCGCCTCGCACATATACGAGGGGGTCCGTCCTTCCGATTGCAGAGCGTCCGCAAGCTGTGGCGTCAGGGTGAAGGTCATGTCGGACTGCGGATCGTTCTCCCAGTTTACGTCCGGGTCGTCTTCCATCGTCCCTGTGGCTGCCTGCCTCAGGAGCAGGTCGTTCGGCGGCCCCGATGCGAAGATCGCAAAGGGGTGGATGACCGTATCTGTGTTGATGAACGTGTAGCGCTTGCCGATTTCCAGGCTGAGCGTGGGGTTCAGGTTCCCGCTGCCGGTTTCCGTGACGACTCCGGCATCCGGGGGTGATTGGGATTGAACATACCAAGCATGTTCTCCCTCGGGGAGGAACTCAACGGTAACGTCCGCGGGCTGAGCGGTCGCGGACGCTGCCAGTCCACCGAAGAGAAGAGCAAAAAGTGATTTTCCAGCGCGCATCTGGGTCTTACCTCCACAAGTGGTGTCGAGGAGGTAGGACCCGGACGGTGGCTGGTTTTTACACCCTGCGGGCGATTTTCTTAGCTCCGGCCGGCCTTAGCTCAGCATCCGCGCCAGGTCCGACGCCGCCGAGGGGTGAGCCCACAGCACGGTGCTCAGGTCGCGGCGCGTGAGCCGGTGCTGGATGGCCATTGCGAAAAGATTCACAAACTCCTCGCAGTGATGGGCCAGCAGGTGGGCCCCAAGGATGCGCCCGGTGCCCTTCTCGAGCAGTATCTTGTACGCCCCGGCGGGCTCGTTGAGGTGACGGTTGGTGAACCAGCGCTTCGTTTCGCCGAACTTCTTCTCGAAGTCGAGTCCCTGCCGCTCGCACTCGGCCTCGCTCAGGCCCGTGCTGGCCAGCGCGGGGAGCGTGAAGACAGTCGCCGAGACGCTGCTGTAGTCCGCCGTCTGCCGGTTGCAGTGCAGGATGTTGTGGGAGACGGTGCGGCCCTCGATCGAGGCCACAAGGCTGAGGTGCGGCGCTCCGGTGTCCGCGCAATCACCGGCGGCGTAGAATTCCGGGTTGGTGGTGCACTGCAAATACTCGTTCACCTTCACGCCGCGCTTGTCATGGGTGACGCCGGCCGCCTCCAGGTTCAGCCCGTCCAGGTTCGGGACCCGCCCGGCGCCGTGAACGACGAGGTCCGCCTCGATCTCGCTCTCCGCACCGCTGCTCTTCCGCGTGCAGACTGTATAGACGCCTTGCTTCTGCGTGATCGAACAAACGCGGGAATCAGAAACGAACCGGATGCCCGCCTCCTCCTCGGAGACTTTCTTCAGCATGTCCACCAGGTCCGGATCGAATGCCGGCAGCGGCCGTTCCCGCGGGTGGACCACCGTGCATTCGGACCCATACCGCGCCGCCAGGTGGGCGAACTCCATGCTGATGAACCCGCCGCCGATGAACACGATGCGGCGGGGGAGTTCGGGCAGGTGGATGAAGTCGTCGCTTGAGAGGGCCAGTTCCCCGCCGGGGAAGTCCAGCTCTGCGGGCCGTGCACCCGTGGCCAGGTGGAACTTTCTGGCGCGGAGCAGTACGGGTTCCCCGCCGGCCGCCGTCACCCGGAGCGTCTGCTGGTCCTCGAAGGAGGCGTGTCCCTCGAAGAAATCGATGCCCATCTTCTCGTATATCTTCTTGTTGTTTTCCGGGATCGGCCCTGTGTAACTGTCCTTGAACTTCACAAGGTCCTGCCAGTTGCCGCGCACGGCGTCCGAGCCGGTGATGCCGTTTCCCTCCATGCGCCGGAGCAGGTCGATCGTTACGGCACCGGTGCGCAGCATTTTCTTGGGCGAACACCCCCTGAGGGCACACGTTCCGCCGGGCGGCCGTGAGTCCACCAGCGCCACCTTCCAACCCTCCTTTGCCAGCTTGCGTGCCGGGCTGGCGGCGATTCCCGTCCCGATCGTCACAAGGTCGTACTCCCGGATGTCCACTGGTCACCTCCTGTGTGTTGGGGTTGTTCCCACGGGCGTGCCGGGCAAGTTCTGTTCCGTGGCGGCCTGAGAAGGCCAGCCCGATCCTTTTCATCCCCGGCGAAGCAGCCGCCGCGCGCGCCTGCGCAGCAACGCGGAGAACCGCAGGGCGCTCCGCAGACCCGTGCCCCGCTCGCGCCTGACAAGACGCATCCGCAGCCCGCGCACGAGCAGCGCCTCCTGCGGCACGCCCCGCAGCGCATCGCCCAGGCGCATCTCCCGCGCCAGCCTTTCGTCCCCGCTGTCCATCACCTCCGCCCAGCCGGCCACCTCCCACGGCCCGGCCAGCAGTGCCCGCCGGATGTCTCCCGGCGCCGCGCCGTTCAGTGTCGCCAGCACCTCCTCGCGCAGGTGCTCCGGCCGGAGTGCCACTCCCGGGGTCCACTCGCGTCCCTCGCCGGCCTCGCGCACGGCCAGCTCCGCCAGCTCCTCCGGCTCCCAGAGCAGGTGCCCCCACGGCACCGGAAACACGTCCTCCAGGTGGTGCCCCTGCGCCGAAAAGTGGAGCGGCTCCGTGCTGTTGTATAGACGGCCGCCGCGCCGCAGCACCCGCGCCGCCTCCCCGAAGAAGCCCGGCAGGTCCCGCATGTGTTCGAGGCAGTTGTATGTATAGACGAGCGCTGCCGCACCCGTCCGGACCGGCAGCGCTTCCCCCACTGCCCGTGCCAGCCCGACCCGCGGGCCGAAATCCACCGACCGGAGTCCCCCCTCCGCGTCCGTGGCGAACTCCAGCACTTCCGCCAGCGGCCGGTGGCGCTCCTTCATCCGCCAGAGCGTGTGCACGTTTTCCAGTCTATACGGATTGTCCGTGCTCCATGCCGGCTCGGTTGCCAGCACCGCCGCGTCCGAATGCGCGGCGAGCAGTGCGGCCAGTGTTCCCGTCCCGGCGCCCGCCTCCACGGCGAAGTCCCCGGGGCCGAGCCGCTCCGCCTCGCTCTTCAATTCGTTCAGGAAGAAGGAAAGGTGCGCGGCCCCCTCGTGCGCCTCGTGGAAGAGTTGTGCCGTGCCCGCCGACGTTGCCCGCCGCGCCCGGAGGCGCTCCCGTGCCACGGTGAGCGCCATCTGCCGCGCGTGCTCCAGCGCCCGCCCGCTCTTCCACCAGCGAGCCGGGCCGGAAGACGTTCCCGCCGCGCTCACCTCACTTCGCCGGCTTGCGCCGCCCGCCACCCTTGCGCTTAGCCGGGCCTTTCTTGCGCTTCGCCTCCAGCAACTCCTCCGCCTGCTTCATCGTTGCCGACTCGGGGTCCTGGTCCTTCGGCAGCGTGGCATTCGTTTTCCCGTCGCTCACGTAGGGGCCGTACTGCCCGTCGAGCACCCGGATGTCGCGCTCTTCACTGTCCTTGCCCAGTTCCTTCAGAACCTTCTTTGGCGCGCGCCCGCGGCCGCGTGCCGGCTTCGGTTCCGCAAGCAGTTCAAGCGCCCGCTCAAGCGTCACCGTATAGACGTCGTCCCCCTCCTTGAGCGAACGGATTTCCTTGCCGCACGCCACGAAGGGCCCGTACCGCCCCTTCGCCGCCCGTACCGGCTCGCCCGTCTCCGGGTGCTCGCCCAGCTCCCTCGGCAGCGACAGCAGCCGCAACGCCTCCTCCAGCGTCACCGTCTCCAGGTCCATCCCCTTTTCGAGGCTCGCGCGTTTGGGCTTCGGCGCCTTCTTGTCCTCCGGCTTGTCCCCGAGCTGTACATAATCGCCGAACCGCCCCGTCATCGCATAGACAGGCAGCCCGCTTTCCGGGTCGGTGCCGACCATCCGTGGGCCGGCCTCCTTCTTGGCGAAAAGCCGGCTCACCTGCTCCATGTTCAGGTCCGCCGGTGCCACGTCCTCCGGCACGTCCGCGCTGCCGTTCTGCCCCTTCACGAGGTAAGGGCCAAACTTGCCGATGCGCACCGCCACAGGCTCGCCGCTCTCCGGGTCCTCTCCCAACATCACCCGCGGAAAATCGATCTGGTCCTTCTTCTGTTCAACCAGCGCATCCAGCCCCGGTATCTCTCCCTCCCCGAAGTAAAACGCCCGCAGGTGATCAACCCAACTCCGTTGCCCCTCGGCAATCTGGTCCAGCTCCTCTTCCATCCGCGCCGTGAACTTGATGTCCACATACTCGCCGAAATGGTCCCGCAGAAGATTCGTCACCACCATTGCCGTAAACGTCGGCACGAGCTGGCCCGCCTTGTTCACACTCACGTAACCGCGGTCCTGGATCGTCCCGATGATCGACGCATAAGTGGAGGGCCGGCCGATGGACTCCTCCTCCAGCTTTTTCACCAGCGACGCCTCCGTATAGCGCGCCGGTGGCTGCGTTTCGTGCTTCTTCGGCTCCAGCTTATCCAGGCGCATCGCCTCGCGGTCCAGCGCCGCCGCAGCGGCGTATATCTTCTGCCCCTTCTTCAGGTCCGGCAGCACCGTCTCCTTGTCGCCCAGCTCCGAGCCCGGATCGTCGCTCCCTTCCACGTAGGCGCGCAGGAACCCCGGGAACAGGATGCGTTTGCCCGACGCGGAAAACACCGCCTCCTTCCCCTCGCTGCTCTGCGCCACGATCTCCACGTTCGTGCGCCGCAGCTTCGCCTCCGGCATCTGGCTCGCCACCGTCCGCTTCCAGATCAATTCGTATAGCGCCAGCTCCTCCTTCGAGAGGTAGCGCTTCAGGTCCGCCGGCTTGCGCCGCACTTCGGTGGGACGGATCGCCTCGTGCGCCTCCTGTGCGCTGCGCTGCTTCGTCTTGTACTGACGCGGCCCCTGCGCGTAATCCGCGCCGTAGGTCTCCCGGATCACGTCCTGCGCGTCCCCCATTGCCTTCTTGGACAGCGTCACGCTGTCTGTACGCATATATGTAATCAGGCCGACGCGTTCGCCATCCCCGAGGTCCACGCCCTCGTATAGCTTCTGCGCAACCTGCATCGTCCGCCGCGCCTGGAAGCGAAGCTTGCGGTGCGCCTCCTGCTGCAACGTCGAGGTGATGAACGGAGGGGCCGGGCGCTGCGTGGCCGGCTTCTCCTCCACCGAGCGCACCTCCCACGGCAGCGCCTCCTCCAGCCGCGGCTGGAGCTTCTCCGCCAGGTCCTCCGTCAGCAGGTACGCCTTCTCGTTCTTCAGCTTCCCCGTCGCCGCGTCGAAGTCCTTCCCCTCCGCCAGCCGTTTCCCCCCGATCGACGTCAGCACGGCCTTGAAGCCGGCCCCGCCCTCCGCGCCGATCAGCGCCTCCATGTCCCAGTACTCGCCCGACCGGAAACGCCGGCGCTCCTCCTCCCGCTCCACGATCAACCGCACCGCCACGGACTGCACCCGCCCCGCGCTCAGCCCCGGCTGCACCTTGCGCCAAAGCACCGGCGACAGGCGGTAGCCGAACAGCCGGTCCAGCACACGCCGGCCCTCCTGCGCGTGCACAAGGTCCTCGTTCACCTCACGCGCATTCGCCAGCGCCTCCTCGATCGCCTCCTTCGTGATCTCGTGGAAAACGATCCGCCGCACCGGCACCTTCGGCTTCAGCACCTGCAGCAAATGCCAACTGATCGACTCCCCCTCGCGGTCTTCATCCGTTGCCAGCAGCAACTCGTCCGCGTCTTTCAGGGCCTTCTTCAACTTGTCGATATACTTCTTCTTCTCCGCCGACACCACATAAACGGGCTCGAAACCCTCGTCCACGTTCACCGCAAGGTCCGCCCACGGCGCCGAGCGGTACTTCTCCGGCAACTCCTTGCGCGTCGCCGGCAAATCCCGCACGTGCCCGAACGAGGCCTCCACACGATACCCCTTCCCGAGAAACCGCTCGATCGTCCGCGCCTTGGCGGGAGATTCCACAATAACCAGCGAAGCCATGCTTCCTCCACGAAAACCAAAGACGGGCAGCAGCGCACCGCCCTCTTTTTTGGCATCTTCGGGCCGGCCCGACCCGGGCCGCCCCCAAACGGACCCTAGCCAACGGGAAACCAATCGCTCCGTGGCAAGCCAAATAGCCGCCACCATCCCCCCGCACCTGCTGCGCCCCCTGGGACCGCCGATCTCCTGATCGGTATTGTCGGGGTTGGCTGGCCGCCTCGTCTTTGGCTGGGTGGTTGCGGCCTTTTGTGACGCGGCTGCGGTCAGGTGGCGCGGTGCCACCCACCGCTGTGGACGGTGTGGACACCGTGGACTGGGTGGACGTTGTGGACCGAGCGGACGTGGTTGGCATTGTGGAGGGTGTGCGTGGTGTGAATCGGGTGGACGCTGTGCATGGCGTGGGCTGGGTGGACGTGGCGGGCGGCGTGGCTGCCCGTGCGTAGTTGCTGTGTTTGCCCGGGTGCTCTCCCCCTGGGAGCGCCGATCTCCTGATCGGCATTGCCGGGGCTGTTCTCCCGTCCCGTTTTCCGCTGCGTCCTCCCGCCCCGCACGCCCCTGGCCACCGGCCACCAGCCGCTGGCCACTCTTCTCCACTTCGTGCTTGACGGCGGTCTGGTTGCTGGGGCTTATCGCGCGCCGCTGCGGCGGTGCGGCCCTTGAGGTGTTTTGGGGCTGGTTGTCTTGCGGCGGGATTGGTTCCGAAAAAAAAGCCTGCGGCGGTGCGGTTTGGCGCTTGACTCGCGGGCGGGGTTTTGGTTCCCTTCTTGGCCCTTGCTCGCGGGGCTTTTGTTCCGCGGCGGGTGTTTGAGTGCGCCGAAGGTGGTCCGCAGGGGCGGGCCGGTAAGCCGGATCGAGGCGCCTGTTCTTTGAAAACTGGGTAGAAGGATGAATTCGTTGGCGTCTTTTTCCGGGGCGTTTCCGGGGGCTTTGCCTGCGGGGGTGCTTCGGGGAGGGCGCGCGGGTTCCATCAATGTTTTGGTTTTGCCTTGCGTGCGGCCGGGTTGCCCTTCTTTCGAGGGGGGCGGCGCGGTTCCGTACGTAGACGCACAAGGATCTTTTCTCATGGAGAGTTTGATCCTGGCTCAGAATGAACGCTGGCGGCGTGGATTAGGCATGCAAGTCGGACGGACCCGGTTTACTTCGGTTTTCCGGGTTAGTGGCGACCTGGTTAGTACAAGCTGGGTAACCTGCCCGGAAGTGGGGGACAACCTCTCGAAAGAGAGGCTAATACCGCATGTGGTTGCGGGGGCTTTGGCCTTTGCAACTAAAGCAGCGATGCGCTTCCGGATGGGCCCGGCTCCCATTAGCTTGTTGGTGGGGTAATGGCCCACCAAGGCCGCGATGGGTAGCTGGTCTGAGAGGATGGTCAGCAACACGAGGACTGAGATACGGCCTCGACTCCTACGGGGGGCAGCAGTCTAGAAGCTTCGGCAATGGGCGAAAGC
>SLMS01000248.1 GCA_007133495.1 Candidatus Sumerlaeota bacterium
CGGCGGTCGCGGGCCAGTTCGAGGATCGTCTCGACGCGGAGCGACCCGTCCAGGTGGCAGTGCAGGTCCACCTTGGGTAGCTGGGTGATGACCTCGCGGGAAATTTTCTGCGTCATGGCGGGGCTCCTGGGGATGAATCTCCGAAGGTGCGAGAGGGGAATCTGATATCCATCCATGGTGATGCTGCTCAGTCAAGCAGGGGGTTTGGGTGCCGCGTCGCGGAGGTACACGGCTTTGGCTTCGGCGGGCGGCAGGGTCTCTCCTGCGAGAAACCGTTGCCATGCCAGCCAGGCAACCGGCCCGGGCCTCAGCCGCACCGCGTCCCCGCGGGCAAGGGTCCCGTGGGGCCGCAAGTATTCTTCGTAGTAGCGCAAGGCGCCCTCCCCGGCAAACAAAGCTTTGCCGTGCAGCAGTTTTGGCACCTCCTGCGGCCGGAGGGAGAAGTCCTCCCCCTCGCGCTCCAGGGTGCCGGAAACCGGTTTGAAAAGAGCGCCGTAAACCTCCCCCACGCGGGCATCGAGCAGGGCCACAACGTGGCGGACCTCCTCGCCCCGGTAGCAGCCATGCGCCAACGCCTCGGGGCTGGAGACGGTCACGACCGGCTTGCCGAGCCCCCAAGCAAGGCCCTTGGCGAGCGAGAGCCCGACCCGCACGCCGACGAAGGCGCCGGGGCCATGGGAGGCGGCGAAAACGTCGATATCCTCCCACCGGAGGCGGGCCGCCTCCAGCAGCCCCTCCGCGTCGGCAAGGCAGCGTTTGCTGTGGCTTTGGGTGCCGGTGGTCCATGCCTCGCCGGCGAGGATGCCGTCCGTCATCAGGGCGACACCGCCGGAGGGGCTCGCCGTCTCAAAGGCGACCAGATTCACGTGGCGTGCGCCCCTTCCATCAGCGGGAGGCGGAAGGCAAACGGGAGTGTCCCCTGCGCCGAACGGACGGTGATCCGCCGCGAATCAGCATCCACATCTTCAAGCGATACTTGAACGAGTGCCTGCTCCATCAGCGGCGGGCAGCGCTCCGCCCATTCCACCAGCCGGACAGCACCGGACGATTCGGGCGAAAAGAAGCCGGCCGCTTCCAGCTCGTCCTCGCTGTCCACACGGTAAAGGTCCCAGTGCTCAAGCAGGACGGCGGGGAGTTCGTAGGTACGGCAGAGCGTGAAGGTGGGGCTTTGCACGGGACCGGTGACACCCATCTCGCGCGCGATGGCACGCGCGAGGACGGACTTGCCGGCTCCGAGGCCGCCGTTCAGCGCCACGAGGCTGCCGGGCGCCAGCCCCCAGGCCAGTTGCCGGCCGAAGGCGATCGTTTCGTCCTCGCTGCGCGAGACGAAGGTGTGCTCCCCCGCCGGTGCCGCCCTGCGGCCCCAGACCGCTGGCGCATCGGCAAGCGGCACGGTGTCCTGCTCGATGGCGCGCCCTTCAGGGTGCGGCCGGGCGAGTTGCTGCCAACCAGGATGGAGGTCCGCGACCTCGCCAAGGGGGATATAGACAAAGGGCCGCCTGTCTATCCAGGGGTGCGGCAGTTGAAGAGTTTCGGAGTCGCGCTTCTCGCCGTCCACGGCGAGCAGATCAATGTCGAGCGTGCGGGGACCCCAGTGCTCGTGGCGCTGGCGGCCGAGGGTGTCCTCGATTTGCCGGAGTTGGGCCAACAGGGCCTCCGGCTCATGGTCCTCGCACTCCCCGGCCACGACGGCATTGAGGAAGGGATCAAGGTCCCTGCGCCCCCAGCCCTTGCTCTCGTATAGACGGGAGGCCGCGAGGACGACCGCGCCGGGAATCTGTTCGATGGCGGCCAGCGCGAGCCGCATGTACCCCATGCGGTCACCGACATTGGAGCCGAGCCCGGCGGCGAAGCGGCGTCTATTTGCCATCTTTCTTCGCCTTCTTCTTCCGCGGACGTGGGGCGGGGGCCTTTTCCCCGGAGGTTTCCACCGCCTGCTCTTCCGTTTCCTCCGAGTCCGGCTTTTCCGGTATCCGGAACTTCTCGAGCCGGTAGCGCAACGTGGCCCGGCTCAGGCCGAGGAGCTTGGCGGCGCCGGACTTGTTGTACTTCGTGCGGATCAGCGCCTGCTCGATGAGTGTCTTCTCGTGGTCTTCGAGCGAGAACCCGACTTCCGGGATGCGGAAGGGCCTCCAGCGGGAGGACAACGTCGTGGGAGCCTCGGCACCCTTCCCATCCTCCGCGGAGCGGGAGGAGGAGTCGCGCGGGCCGAGCGAGGGCCCGGCGGAAGCGATCGTCTTGTCTGAGCCGAGGTTGCGCAGGCGCTGGAGCGTGTCGATCCGGAGGAGATCGGGCGTCAGCACGTCGCCCTTCAGGAGGATGACCGCGCGCTCGACCGTGTTTTGCAGTTCGCGGACGTTGCCATCCCAGTGGTGAGCCAGGAGCACCTCCTCCGCTTCGGGGGAGATGGCGGGGACCTTCTTGCCCATCTCCCGGCAGAACCGGCGGAGGAAGGCTTCGGTGAGGGGGATGATGTCCGCGGGGTGCTCGCGCAGCGGCGGGATCACGATGGGAAAAACGTTCAGGCGGTAGAAGAGGTCCTCGCGAAAGTCGCCTTTCTGGACCATTTCAGCCAGGTTCTTGTTAGTGGCGGCGAGGAAGCGGATGTCGGTGCGGATGGTCTTGAGGCCGCCGACGCGCTCGAACTCCTGGTTTTCGAGGGCGCGGAGGACCTTGGACTGGAGCGGCAAGGCCAGCTCGCCGATCTCGTCGAGGAAGAGCGTGCCGCCGCTGGCCAGCTCGAACTTGCCGCGCTTGGCTTCCAGCGCGCCGGTGAACGAGCCGCGTTCGTGGCCGAAAAGTTCACTTTCGAGCAGGTTTTCCGGAATCGCCGCGCAGTTGATCGCCACGAACGGCGCGCGGCTCCGGCCCGACGATTCATGGATGGCACGGGTGACGAGTTCCTTGCCGGTGCCCGATTCTCCGTACACCATGACGGTCGAGTTGGAGCTGGCGACCTGGCGGGCCATGGCGAGCACTTCGAGCATCTCGTCGCTTTCGGCGATGATGGCATCGAAGGCGTAGCGCTGGCGCAGTTCTCCGCGCAGGACCTTGTTCTCGGCCATGAGCTGGCCGCGCTCCAGCGCCTTCTCGATGGCCAGGTGGATGCGGGTCTCCTCGAACGGCTTGGTGATGTAGTCCGAAGCGCCCCGCTGCATGGCCTCCACCGCGGACTCTATGGAACCGTAGGCGGTGATGACGATCAGCGGCGTCTCGGGCGAGAGCGCACCGAGCCTCTCGACGAGTTCGAGGCCGTTAAGCCGTGGGAGCCGGAGGTCGGTGACGACGACGTCCGCTGGCTGGTCGTTGAACTGTTCGAGCGCCTCCTGCCCGTCGGCACAGAGGACCAGCTCGTGCCCTTTGTTGCTGAGCAACATGCCGAGGAGCCGGCGCATACGCTCCTCGTCTTCGGCGACAAGAATACGGGCCATGTGGGAGGTTTTCGTCTCTCTCCGTGGGGTGGAATGGAACTGGCCGCCGGAGCGGACGCGGTCCGGTGGTGGCCAGAATCCGCTCTCCGGGCACCATGCGGGAAGAGCCACAAACGTTCCCGCCCGCAAACTGCCAACTATCAAGCACTCCCAAGCGGCGGGGAGGCAACGCCCCAATGAAGTTCTACGGAAAAGAAACGGAATACCTTGTTGGGCTGACGCCGGAGGAGCTAAAGCTCCTGCGCAAGACGTTGTGGCCGGACCTCAAGGTCCGTGAAGCCATCGGTGTTGACGAGGAAGTAAGCGATCTCCTTTACGAACTCGCAGATGATCCTCATGAAGGAAGCCCAGCACCTTGACGTGGACGTGGCCGTGCACAGCGAATGGGCGGAGTTCGCCGGCATGGAACAGAACTGCTCCCTGGGCCAATAAGCGCCGCACGTAAACCCGCCAGGATGTTCTCAAAGTCCGGCAGGAGACTGACAGGGCGTTCTGCTTGGCGCCAAGATCGAGGCGCCGCAAGGCGAGGGCCGAAGCGGAGTGTACCTCCGTACATGACCGAGGCCCGAGACCGCAGCGCAACGAAGAGATGGCGACAATGAGAACGTCCTGGTAAACCCGCTGCCGCGCGCGATGTGTGTTTGACACGGGTTGGGGTGGCACTCTCAACTGACCGGAGCGATGTGATTTCCGCTCCGGAGTGCCCGCCCGCTGCATGAACAAGATAACCTATGTCCAATATGCGCTTCTGGGCGCGGCACTTATCGTTCTTGTTTACGTCGCCATCCATGATGCTCCCTACGTGGAGCAAGCCACGGAGATCGAGATCATCGTGGACGACAACGGCGGCGACTACGTGCTGATCCGCTCGGAGGAGCCCGCTCCGGCGCCCCCGCCGGAGGCGTCTCCTGCCCCGCCGGACGAGGCGCCCGAGCCCGAGCCGCCTCCCGCCGAAGCACCGTCCCCGCCACCGGAAGCGGAAACCAACTACGTGAATGCGAACACTCCCGATGGAGGCGGCCGCTGACCGCGTAGGGGGAAGTTGGTTTCGGCATGCTCCCGCCCCCCCACTCTCCCAGGGTTCCTGCTTATGAACGGGCAATCAAGGCTCCTGCTCCTCGCCACTCTCTGCCTGCTGATTGCAGCGGGCGGGCCCTTTGAGCCGATGGCACAGCGGAGGACGGCAGCGCTGGCGGACAGCGACCTGCTTCCGGCCGCGCACAGCGACTTCCTACTGGACGGGCCACACCTCTACAAGGTCCACCGCCGCAGCCGCGATCTGGTAATCGAGGACCTCAACGGCAACGGCCTGCTCGACATGGCCGTGGTCTCGAACGAACGGAGCCTGCTCGAGGTCTTCTATCAAAACGAGGACGCCGAGGGGTGGGAGGACCGTTTCGAGAAGGAGACGGTGACGCTCGACCGGATCATCCGGGGAACAGTGGCGCGCGACGTGAACGGCAACGGGCGGATCGACCTGCTCATGGCGGCCTCGCCGCCGCGGCTCGTCGTCATGTATCAGGACGACAACGGCCGGCTCCAGCCGCCCCAGGAGACCACGCTGGAGGCGGACCGCGTCGTGGCCGGAGACCTGACGGGCAACGGGCACGACGACATCCTGGTCATGCGCGAGCGCCGGGCGAAAATACTCCACGGCGAGCCGCGCGGCATCGAGCTCGAACCGGCGGAAACCTTCTATACAAGCGGCGAACCTTCCGGCGCACCGATGATCATCGACTTCGACGGCGACGGGCTGGCGGACATCGTGTATCTCGACGCGTCGGACAATGAGAAGCTGGTCGTCCGGTTCCAGACTGCCGAGCGGACCTTCCCCTCCGAAGTGCGCATGAGAACGAGCGCCCTGCGGGCCGTCGCGCCGCTCCCGCCCTGGCGGCCCGGTGCCGGGGCCACGGTGGCAGCAGTCCAGAACCAGACGCGCCACCTTGTCCAGATCGGGCTGGCGCCGGCAACGGAACTGGAGGAGCTGGACCGGCGGGCGCTGCCGCTCTCCCTCCCGCAGACCTACGCGTTCGACCCCGAGCGGCGCTCCTCGCGTTCCCGGAGTCTGGACGTGGACATCGACGGGGACGGCCGGCTGGACATGGTCGTCTATTCGCCGGACCTGGCGGTCATGCGCGTCTTCCGGCAGACCCGTGCCGGAAGTCTGAAGGAAACCGTGAGCCCCACCCTGGAGGGGATCACGCAAGCGATCTCCTTCCCACCGGTTGAAGACGAACCGACACCGGTCATCGTGTTCTCGCCGTCCGAGCGCGCGATCGGTTTCGTCCGCCAGAGCGGCGATTCGGGGGCATTGCGCTTCCCGCGCCTGCTGCCCGTGCCGGGACACCCCCGGGCAATTTCGCTTCTGGAGGACGGCGAGGAACTCATCCTCGCCGTGGCGGGCACCACGGGAGACGACGGCGGGATGAAAATCGCCGGCTATCCGATCTCACGCGATGGGGAACTCGGCGAACAGCGCATCCTCTTCCCGCCCGAGGGCGATGAGGAGCCCAGCCTTGCCGGCCTCACCGGCGGCCGGAACCCGCAGGGCATGTCCACGGTGGACCTCAACCGCAGCGGCCGGCAGGACCTTGTAGTGTACGTGGAGTTCAACCCGGCGCTGCTGCTGCTCCAGCAGGAGGACGGGACGTTCCGGAGTCTTGAGGCGGCGTCCGGCGTGCTCCAGGGGCTGCTGAGCGGCGCCTCGCCCGGCATGTTGCGCGAAGCGCGACTCGACGGCGAGGACGGGCCACCGGTTGTGATGGCGCTGACCGAACGGTTCGTGCGGGCGTTCACTGTGGAGGAGGACGGCAACGTTTCCGTCGAGCATCAGTTCAACGCGCGCAACAGCAGTTCTCGCCTCGTCGGGATGACGGTGGGTTCGCTGCGCGGCCGCGAAATGCCGGAGGTGGTCCTGCTCGACAGAGGAAACCGCATTCTGACCATACACGGTGCGGACGGAGATGGCGGATACGAGACCATCACGCACGTGGACCTCGGCGGCAGGGACTACCTTGCGGTGCGGGCCGTGGACCTGGACGGCGACGTCACGGCGGACCTTGTACTGACGGGCGAGGACCGGCTGGACGTGATCTACGGCCGGCCGGCCTTTGGCGCCCTCGAGGTCAGGGCCACCGCCGCCCCGGTGGACGAGGAGGGGGGCTACGGAGCCGTCTATACCGGGGAGCTTCTCCCCGGCCAGGGCCACGAAGCCATGGCGGTGGAGATGCGCGAGCACCTGCTCGAGCTCTTCGTCCCCGGCACGGACGAGGAAGACCGCCCGGCGCTGCACCGGTTCTATGCATTTAAGATGTTTGACAGCGATGCCTCCATCGCGCGACGCCCGAACCTCGATGCGCCGCCGGAGCCGCGCGAGCTGAGGACGGCCGACATCGACGGCAATGGCCGCACGGAAGTCATCGCGCTGACGCACGACAACATTATCATCTACGCCCAGACGGACGAAGAGGACTGACCGTCCCCCGTCCGCGGGCAGACGAACGGAAGGACCGTCAATCCAACAGGGGAAAATCGACGCATGGACATCCTTTCCGAAAGCCGCCCCGCGATGCTCAACAATGCCCTGCATCCGGACTGGTACAAGGACGCCGTCTTCTACGAGGTGCACGTCCGCACGTTTCAGGACTCGAATGCCGACGGAATCGGGGATTTTCCCGGCCTCACGGAACGCCTGCCGTATATACGCGACCTCGGCGTGGACTGCATCTGGCTCCTGCCCTTCTATCCTTCGCCGCTCAAGGATGACGGGTACGACATCGCCGATTACTACAATATCAATCCGGACTACGGCACGATCGCCGATTTCGAATACTTCCTCCAGCGCGCCCACGAAATGGGCATCCGCGTGATCGCCGACCTCGTGGTCAACCACACAAGCAGCGAGAATGCCTGGTTTCAGGAGGCACGCCACAACCGCAACTCGCCCTACCGCGACTACTACGTCTGGTCGGACGATCCGGAAAAGTACAAGGGCGTGCGGATCATCTTCCTGGACACCGAGGCTTCCAACTGGACCTACGATCCGGTCGCCGGGCAGCACTACTGGCACCGCTTTTTCAGCCACCAACCGGATCTGAACTATGACAATCCGAAGGTCCAGGAGGAGATGCTGAAGATTGTCGATTTCTGGCTGGGCAAGGGGCTCGACGGGTTCCGCGTGGACGCGGTACCGTACCTGTTTCAGCGGGAGGGCACATCCTGCGAGAACCTGCCGGAAACGCACGAGTTCTGCAAGAAACTCCGCGCGCACGTGGACAAGTATTTCCCCGGGTCGCTGCTCCTTGCCGAAGCGAACCAGTGGCCGGAAGATGTCGTCGAATACTTCGGCAACGGCGACCAGTTCCACATGTGCTTCAACTTTCCCATCATGCCCCGGATGTTCATGGCGATCCGCAAGGAGGACCGCCAGCCGGTGGAGGATATTATTCTCCGCCTTCCGAAAATTCCGGAGAGCTGCCAGTGGGCCACGTTCCTGCGCAACCACGACGAGCTGTCCCTCGAAATGGTCACCGACGAGGAACGCGACTATATGTACAACGAGTACGCGCGCGACCCGCGGATGAAGCTGAATCTCGGTATCAAGCGCCGCCTGTTTCCGCTCATGGAAGGCAACCGGCGGGCGATCGAGTTGCTGCACTCCATGCTTTTCACCCTGCCGGGAAGCCCGATTCTCTATTATGGTGACGAGATCGGCATGGGGGACAATATCTTCCTTGGCGACCGAAGCGGCGTCCGCACGCCGATGCAGTGGACCGGAGACCGCAACGCGGGCTTTTCCCGTGCCGACCCGAGCCGTCTATACGCCCCGGTGGTCAGTGACCCCGGATACAGTTACCAGGGGGTGAACGTGGAAAGCTGCGAGCGCTCTCCCTCCTCCTTCCTCAACTGGCTCACCCGGCTTGTCGCCATACGGAAGACCTACAAGGCGTTCGGCCGCGGCAAGATCAAGTTCCTCCACCCCGCGAACAGCCGCGTCGTCACGTACCTCTGCACCTACGAGGAGCAGACGATGCTCGTGGTGAACAACCTTTCCCGCTTTGCCCAGTATGTGGAGATAGACCTGCAGGAATACAACGGGGTCACGCCGGTGGACTGCTTA
>SLMS01000312.1 GCA_007133495.1 Candidatus Sumerlaeota bacterium
TATCGGACGCACAGGCATCGGACCTGTTCCTGGTCGCCGGCGCCGTTCCCTGCATGAATGACGACGGCGTTTACCGCCCGCTGGAGAGTTCCGGGGGCAAGCGCCTCACGCCGGACATCGCTGCCAGCTTCGCCCAGCAGGTGATGACCGAGCGGCAGTGGGAGGAGTTCGAAGACTCCCGCGAGATGAACCTGGCCTACATGACGCAGGGAGCCGGCCGGTTCCGGATCAACGTTTTCGTCCAGCGCGGGTCGGTGGCGATGGTCTGCCGGCGTGTGGTGATGGACATCCCGACGCTGCGCTCGCTCGGCCTGCCGCCCGTGCTGCGGGACATTGCGCTGGCCGACCGCGGCATCGTCCTGGTCACCGGCTCAACCGGAAGCGGAAAGTCCACCAGCCTCGCCTCGATGATCGATTACCGGAATCACTTGCGCTCCGGGCACATCATTACGATCGAGGACCCGGTGGAGTTCATATATAGACACCGGAAGGCGATCGTGACCCAGCGGGAGGTTGGGATAGACACGGAAAGCTTCCATTCGGCGCTGCGCAATACGCTGCGGCAGGCGCCGTCGGTGATCTGCATTGGCGAGATGCGCGACGCAGAGACCGTCCAGTTCGCCATGCACGCCTCGGAGACGGGGCACCTTGTGTTCGCGACGCTGCACTCCACGAACGCGGCGCTGGCGATCGAGCGCATTCTGCACTTCTATCCGGGTGAAATGAAGGAGCAGATTCAGATGCAGCTTTCGCTGAACCTGAAGGCGATTATCTGCCAGCGCCTCGTCCCGGGAATACACGGCGGCCGGGTGGCGGCGGTGGAGGTGCTGATAGACACGCCGCGCATGGTGAGCCTTATCGCGCGCGGGGATATGAGCGAGCTGAAGGCGGCTCTCGCCGCGGAGAACCAGGAAGGGATGGTCAACTTCGACAAGTCACTCTTCCGCCTTTACAAACGGAAGCTGATCACGCCGGAGGACGCGCTGCAGAACGCCGAGTCGCAGAACGACCTGAAGCTCAAGCTCCAGGGGGTCGGGATCGATCCGCGTTCGTCCTGGAACGACACAAGTGATCCATGGCAGGGGGTCGAGGACGACTACACCCCGCCGGCGCACATGATGCATCTTTTCCGCCGGAAGGACCCCTCCGCCACCGGCGGCTATACAAATGCCGGAGTCCCCGCACCCAACCGAGTGGGCCAGAGCATGCACCTTGCGCGCCCGATCGGCGGCACGACCCGCCGGCCCATCGCTCCCCCGGCCCGCGAAAGCGGGCGGCATTACCGTATATACCACACGCCACTGCCTCCCGATGTGGAGGAGGAGCAGAAGGAGGAGTAGGGTACGGACTCTGTCTATATGAAGGCGAAACCTACCACCTGACGCGGTAGTATCCCACCGAGTTCTCCTCCGCCTGCCAGGTGAAGGTATCCCCACGCAGGCGGACGCGGGTGCCGTGTTCCACAAGGGGCTCCAACCTGCGCGCCCCTTCGAGGAACGCCGGCAGCGGGATATCCTGATCCACGTCCTCCGGCTGCCGGGCAAGGAAGACCAGCACAGTTTCCTCCGGCGCAACGCGCGCAATCGCAAGCCGTTCCTCCGTGCTGTTCCATAGAACAAGCGCGCCACGGCGCAGCGCGATGGAGTCCTGACGCGCATGCGCCAGCCGGGAGACGAGGTCGAACGTGGCCTCCTGATGCTCGTTCCAGCCGTCCCATTGCATGAAGCGGCGGTTGTCGGGGTCGGCGGCGCCTGTCATCCCGATTTCGTCACCGTAATACACGGTGGGCGGGCCATCCAGGGCAAAGACGAGTCCGAACGCGAGCTGAAGTTTGCGATAGCTTGAGTCGTGGAGCACGTCAGGCGGGTCTTCGAAGGCCAGGTCACGCGCGTCCGGTGCGTCCGGCCCGTCGAGAATACCGTCCGCATACGCCATGAAGCGCGGCACGTCGTGGTTTCCGGCGAGTGGGCTGTTGATGGCGGAGGCCGGGTACGCGGTTTTCGAACGGCGGACGGCACGGGCGATTTCCTGCATGTCCCCCTGTCCGCGGGCAATGACGTTCTGAATGGAAAAATAGACAGGGAAATCGAACTGCCCGTCCATCATGTCCGCGCCTATATAGCGGCGTATTGTTTCTGGGCTGTCTATCGTTTCGCCCAGTTGATAGACACGCCGGCCCTCCGGCAGGACGACGCCGGTGTGGAGGCGCTCCGTCAGCCGCATCCAGAAGTGCGTGGGGATGTGCTTTACGGCGTCGTGACGGAACCCGTCCGCGCCGGTCTCAAGCAGCCACCAGGCGGCGTTGCCGGTCTGGAACTCCACCAGCTCGTCGCTCGCCTCGAAATCGAGAGATGGTAGGAAATCGTCGAACCAGGTGGTATAGGGATGCTCGTTCCACAGGCGTAGGTTCTTCCGCCCGTCCGGCAATTCGTAGGGGGTGATGAAATCGCCATGCTCACGAAGAACCGGATGGTCCTCGTGCACGTGGTTGGCGACGAAGTCGAGCAACACCGCCATGCCGTTCCCTTGTGCGGTGCTGACGAGGTGCCGCAGGTCCTCCATGCTGCCGAACTGCTCGTTTGTCTCCGTTGAGGAAATCGGCCAGTAGCCGTGATAGGAGGTGAAGTAGCGGCCCGGCTCGATGGACTCCTGTTCGACCTTTGGAGTGTTCTTGTTCACCGGAGATATCCAGAGCGTGGTGGCGCCGAGCCGCTCGAAATATCCCTCGTCCAGTTTTTGCGTGATGCCAGCCCAGTCGCCCCCCTTATGGTTCGCGATGGGGTAGAGTTCCGGGTGTTCTGCCGGGCGGTTGAGCGCCGGGTTTCCATCGTGGAACCTGTCGGTAACGATGGAGTATATAATTTCATCGCGCGGCGAGCGCGCCGCCGCCGCGTCGGCAAACCGGAAAGACGCCCCTTCGATTTTTCCGTCATCGTGTTCGTAGAGAAGCGTGATCTCGCTCTCGCGCGCGTGCCACAATTCGTGGGGGAAGTGAAAGACAGCGGCGTTGCGTTCGGGATCAAAGCGGTGGTGTCCGCCTTCCACGTCCTCGTTGTTCAGGAGAAGACTCACCCCCTCAGCCACCGGCTCCACCTCCCCGAGCGGCTGGAGCAGAATCCCCGCCTGGCCGCCCCCGCGCACCTGCTGCGCGCCGAGCGGGTGAAACGCCAGCCGGCGCTCGTCCGGCACTTCCACCGTGAGCAGGGAGTTTCCATAGCCGCCCTCCTGCACGCGGGGGTTGGCCGGGTCGGGGATCCACTCGCCGTCCACGATCAGCTTGTATTCGTGGTCGCCGGGGGGAACGCGGACCTCGGCGAAATACGTGCCGTCGGCCTGAAGTGGCAACTCCACCGCCTGCCCTTCCCAGCCGGTGAAGCTCCCCGCCACGAGCACGGACTCGGGTTCCTCGCCCTCCTCCGGGACGTACCCGAACGGGACAGAGGGATGGCGCTCCACGGAGACGGGGATCGTGTAGGACCCCGTGCTGCTCTCCACGCGGACGAGGACCATCCCGCCTGCATTCCCGGCGGCACGCAGATGGATACCATCCTTCCCCACCATGGCACCGGAGACGCCCGGCCCTTCCACGCTGACCGAGCGCACCTCCGGGGTGAAATCCCCCCCAAGCCCGATGATCGACAGGACCCGTTCCTCGCCCGGGACCATGCGGACAATGCCGATCGGGCGCGGCTCGCCGGTGTGCTGCCAGATGGGACCGGACGGTGGAGCGGGATCGCCGGCCAGTGACGGAGAGAGATGCCCGCACCCGGCGGAGAGAAGGGGCAGAAGAGGAAGCAAAAGGATGAGCACAGCACGGGCAGCGGTACGGCGGGCGGGGCCGCTGTGCTGAACCGTTTCGAAGAGGGGGCGGAAAACCATGATATTGCAGCCTCCCAGATGGGGGTGAGGAACGCTACGGCAAACCTTTGCCCATTTTTTTGGGGGAAGGCCCGGATTCAGCGAAACGATCATAAGTTCTTTGCTGTCAGTACTTTGCACAGCCTTGCACACACTCCACGGCGGAGCGGCACAATCGGATTCCGTACACACGGGAGCATCGTTTTCCATTGACCGGGGGCGCTCCAAAGGGCCGATTGAAATATAGCGTTGGCGGCCTGCCGCATTTTGCTTCCCGCAGCAGCACCCACCGTCAACCGGATTCCCCGCCGGGAAAGAAAGCCCGCCCCCCAAGCAGACGAGGCAGCAGCCGGCGGACTGTGAAAGGTTCGGCCCTCATGAACTCTCCAAAGCGCCTCCACCGCCCGATACCGCCGGGCTTCACCCTGATCGAGCTGCTCATCGTGGTGGCCATCATCGCCATCCTGGCGGCCATCGCCGTGCCGAACTTCCTGGAGGCGCAGACCCGCTCGCGGGTATCGAGGACGCTCAGCGACTTCCGCACCCTCCGGACCGGCCTGGAGGCCTACCGCGTGGACAACGTCCAGTACCCGGAGACGGACCTCGGCCTGACCATGCTCAACCAAGGCTACCTGAGTTACTACCGCCTCACGACGCCGATCTCCTACCTGACGTCCGTACCGTCCTCGCCGTGGAAGGAGACCTACGGCACGGCCGACCCTGCCAGCCCGAAAATCGCCTCCGACATCAACGGCTACCTGTACGTGCGCCGTATCGCTATAGACGGCAATGATGATCCCGATTACCTCCAGGACCGGAGGGTCTATGTGCACCAGGGGGCGCTGACTCCGCAGAGGGAGCTGCGCCGGGGCGAGTGGCTGCTCAAGTCCGTCGGCCCGAACAACCGCGACGACCGGGACGCCCCACCGCGAGGGCTCGGCATTCAGGCCCGGGTTTATGACCCCACGAACGGAACGCTCAGCGACGGCGACATCGTTCAGTTCAACGACTTCAACCCCTATAACTAACCCGCCCGGCCACGGCCATCGGCTCCGGCCCGCAAGGACGGAAAGGTTTGCTCCATCGTGAAACCAGCCCGCCATGGAACGTCTTTATTCTGCGGCAGTGCAGTTTTTCTCACTGCCATGCTGCTTTTCTTCCTTCCCTTTGCGCCGAAGGCGCCCGGGCAGGTTCCCGGGCAGGAGTTCATCACCGAACGCGAGGTCGAATTCGACACGCCGCCGAGCATCCATGCCTCCGATATCGGCGATGACGAGTATATTGTCACAATACGCTGGACGCCGGAGGACGAGGTGGAGAGCCCTGCACTCGTGGGTGAGTTCAATTCGTGGAATCGCTCCGCAAATCCGTTCGATGGTCCGGACGAGGAGGGGACCTACGAGGTGTCCGTGCGCCTTGCCGACGGCGAGTATCGCTACAAGTTCACGCACGGCGCGGACGAGTGGCTCCACGACCCCGACAACCCGGACCGCGAGCCGGATGGCTACGGTGGCTACAATTCGATACTCCGGCTTGGCAGTGCAGCGCTCCTTGCCGGACAGGAGGCCGAACGCGGCGACGGGATTATATTCACCCACGCCTTGGCGCACCGGCCCGGCGAGCCCACCTACTTCGACCACTACGACGAGGGGAAGGTGACCATCCGCCTGCGGGCGCTGCGCGAGGACCTCGAGGGGGCGGAGTTGCTCCTCACCGCGCAGGACGGCCGCAAGCGGGGCCTGCCCATGGACCTCGTGGCGCACGACACTCTCTATGAATTCTACGAATATCATCTTGATCTCGCCCACGTCCAGAGTGATGATGCCTTCCGGGCGGTTGCCTACCGCTTCCGGCTGCTGGACGGCCCCGAGCGCGAAACCTGGGGCGAGCGCCGACCGCTCATCCTCAACGAGGAGGAGCGCTATTCGGCACCGCAGTGGGCACGGGACGCCATCTGGTACCAAATCATGATCGACCGTTTCCGCGACGGCGACCCCACAAACAATCCCGAATATACGACCGGCACCGGCCGCTCCGAGGTCACCCATCCGTGGACGAGTCCCTGGTATGAGGAGCAGCCCTGGGAGCGAGAGGACGGCGCCACCTTCTGGGAGTGGTCCATGTACGACCGTCTTTACGGAGGCGATTTCCAGGGCGTCATCGACAAGCTGGACTACCTCGAGGATCTGGGCGTCAACGCCATCTATTTCAATCCTGTCTTCGAAGCCACGACGGCTCATAAGTACAATGCAAAGAGCTTCATCCACGCCGACGACGGATATGGCGTGCCGGGGGAATTCGCGCGCTCTGTCGAACGGGAGGACATGCTCAACCCGGAAACATGGGAATTCAACGAGTCGGACGAGAAGTTTCTCGAACTCGTGCGCGAAATCCACGCGCGAGACATGCGCGTCATTATCGATGGCGTCTGGAATCATCTCGGCGATAATTCCGCCCCCTTCCTCGACGTGCAGGAAAACCTTCAGGATTCAGCCTTCGCCGATTGGTTCGACATCGTCTCGTGGGAACCTTTCGAGTACCGCGGTTGGGCCGGTTTCGGCGGTCTGCCGGCGTTCCGCAAGGATGCAGAAAAGGGCCTCGCGAGCGAGTCCCTCCGTGAGCACATCTTCGCCGTCACCCGCCGCTGGATGGACCCGCACGGTGACGGCAGCCTTACCGACGGTATAGACGGATGGCGCCTCGACGTGCCGATGGAAATCCCCATGCCCTTCTGGGACGAGTGGGCCGCCTATGTCCGGGAAATCAACCCCGACGCCTACATTGTTGGAGAGGTGTGGGACCCCGCCGAGGAATGGCTCGACGGGCACCGCTTCGACGCGGTGATGAACTACCAGTTTGCCATGGCAGCCTTCCGCTTTTTTGGAAACGTGCAGAAGAAAACGACCACCAGTGAGTTCGACAATGAACTCGCCCGCCTCCGTATCCGCTACCCGCGAGAGTCCACCTATGTGCTCCAGAATCTATACGACAGCCACGACACCGACAGGTGGGTATCGCGCCTGGCCAATCCCGATCTGGAGTACGACACGCAGAACCGTATCCAGGACACCGGGCCGGATTTCTTCGATGAGCGCCCGGACCCGGAATATTACCGCCGCATGAAGCTTATGGCCCTCTTCCAGGCTACCTACATCGGTGCGCCAATGATCTGGTACGGCACCGAGGTTGGCATGTACGGAGCCGATGACCCGCGCAACCGCATGCCGATGTGGTGGGAGGACATGATGCCTTACGAGAAGGAGGAGTACTGGATAGACGAGGACGTGTTTGGGGAGTTTCAGGCGCTTTTCGCCCTGCGCTCGGATGAAGCGCTTCTCCGCCAGGGAGAATACCGCACAATCCTGACGGAGGATGAACAGGATGTCTTCGGTTTCAAGCGCTACGCGCACGACAGTGACGAAGGGCTTATCGTGCTGCTCAACAACAGCAGGGAACCGCAGGAGGTGACTCTCGGTTTGCCGCCCGGAAGTATTGAAATAATATACGGCCGGGGCAGCACGGGCAGCGTCTCCGAAGAGATGCGCACCACCTTCCGCATCGACCCGGTGGCAGGCGCCGTCTTCCGCCACACAAGCGAATGATACCACGTGAGGAAAGGCAGAGGCCAGCAGATGAGGGACGGAGGTAAACCCGGAGCACGCTGGAGGCTGCTTGCGCTGCTTGTCGCTGCGGGACTTCTGCCGGCGGCGCCCGCCAGCCCAGAGGTCATCCTTCAGTATTTCGAAGGACGCTGGGATACAATGGAGCGCCGCATGCCCGATATATTCATGGCGGGTTATTCCGGGCTTTGGATTCCTCCCACCGGCAGGGCGGATTCGGGCAATCAAAGTGCCGGCTACGATGTGTACGACCGGTTTGATCTTGGCTCAGAAGGAAACGAGACACTCTACGGGACCGAGACCAGTCTCCGCTACATGACCAGCCAGGCAAACCGGGCCGGCATCCTTGTCAACATGGACATTATCTATAATCATAACGGCTTCAGCGACGGTTTTCGCGGAGATATTCCAGGGCAACCGCCCTGTCAGCTTCGCTGGGCGATAGAGGAGGGTGGCTACCCGGGGTTCGTGATGAGCGGCCGCGATCTTGGACCGGAATACCCCTTCAACATGGAGTTCCGGCACATCTGCCCGTCCGATGAGTTTCCCTCGCCCAGTTGCGAAGAGGACCCGCTGAACTGCCGAATCGCCGGGTTAATAGATATACGCCACGAAACGGACTTCCAGTTCATCCGCCACCCGGTGGACCTGGACGATCCCGACAATATTCCCTTCCAGGAGCACCTCGTCTCCGAGGATAACCGCCGCTTCTATCCTGATCCAGCCCTGGTGCCATACGACGATGGCGTACTGCCCTTCAACGTCGAAAATGAGATGGCCGGAGCCCCGTATCCCGAAAATGTCAATGGCATGTTGATGCGCTACACCCAATGGATGACCGAAGTCATTGGCATCGACGGTTTCCGTATAGACGCGTTCAAACACATGCCGCACGAGTGGTTCGAGGACAATTTCGACTTCATCACCAACCAACGCGCCCGTGATTTCTGGGGCCGCCCGCGCACCCCCTTCTCCTTCGCCGA
>SLMS01000179.1 GCA_007133495.1 Candidatus Sumerlaeota bacterium
ACGGCGTGGAGCACCGGCCTGCCTCGGAGTGGATTCCTGTTTCGGAGTGGCGCCCGGCGCGGGGCACCGGACTACCGTTGAGAGATCAACCCGAGAGGAATGGGGGTTTTCTGTGCCGCGGTGGCTGGCGGGGAAAAGCGCCAAACGGGAGTTTGGCGATCCCGGGAGGGCGCTGCGGTTTAGGGCGTTTCCGTTCTACTGCCCGGGCGGGTGGCAGGCTCCGGCCGCAGGGAGTCATCCGCCGATTTCGCCGATTTACGCCGATGAGGGCTGATGCCCGGTTCCGTGGGTGGAGTGACGCTGTATCTGCGAGAATCTGCGGAAACTGCGGATAACACCAGAGTCAGTGACCATCGAGCCAAAGGATAAAACAGTCGCGAACGGGAACGGTTTGTTCGGCCCGGCGGGGCTGGTCCATCGGCCTTGACACCCGGGGGTCCGCTTCCCACTGTTCGGCCCTGCTTTGACGGCACTGGCTGGCTTTGAGGTGCCGGAGAGGCAGGCTTCTCCTCCGTGATGTGGTCAGGTAGCTCAGTTGGTAGAGCAGCGGACTGAAAATCCGCGTGTCGGCGGTTCGATTCCGCCCCTGACCACCATCGATTTTCCGCTTTCCGTCAAACCCTCCGGCAAGGCATGATGGGGGCACCTTCAGCTCCCGTGGGGCGACCTTTAGACGATGCTGCGTGCTACCCTTCTCCTGACGATTTTGGCGGTTGTGCTCTCCGGCTGTTCGAACAGGCGTTATTTCTATCTGGCGACAGAGGAGTGGCCGCCGACGCCGCCCGACCAGGAAATCCGGCTTTACGTGAACCCGCTGGTGCGGCCGCACGTGGAGGTGGCCCACGTGCAGAGCTTCAAGGACACGGAGACGGATTCGGAGACGCGGCGCCGGCAGCTCGCGCAGATGCGCGAGACGGCGCGGTCGCTCGGCGCCGATGCGATCATGGATATCCGGCAGATGGAAGGCGAGGTGCGGGGGCTGGTGATCGACGAGATGGTGCCCTTCCGGGCGTACCGGCAGGGGAGGTATCCGCTGTATTTCCTGCGCGGGACGGCTGTGCGGTTCGCCGAAGAGGAGGAGGAAGTGACCCCGATCGATGACCCGCGGCGCCGGCCGATCGTGCCGGGACTGGAGGACGAGGAGCTGGAGGACCCCGGGGAGATTCCGGGCCTGCCGGAGCCGGAGGTGGATGAGGAGGAGCTTATGCCCGCTCCGCCGCCGGGGATCGGCCCGGGTACGCTCTGAGGCGGGCACCCGTTTGGGGATGAGTGAGGTTCCGCCGCCGAAGGAGGCCCATGACGGGGGAATGGCGCCCGGCCATGGTTGGGGGGAGCCTTCCCAATGGGGGGGCGGGAGTTCGCCCTCCAATCCGAACAATCCACAGTTGCCCGTGAGCGAACCGGCCCCCGCCGATCCGGTGGAGAAGGAAACGACCGAGCGCCTGTTGCTGCGGGTGCTTCGGGATATGCGCACGCGCTACCGCAATGGCGAGGATGTGCAGTTGCGGCACCTGATCGAGCCGCTGGGTTCGCGTTCTGCGGCGTTGGGGAGTGCGATGCTGGCGCTGCCGTTCCTCTGGCCGGCGACGCTGGGACCGCTGAGCTTCGTGGTGTTCGTGCTGATCACAATCATGTCCTGGCAGTTGCTGCACGGGCGGGACAAGGTGGTGCTGCCGGAGCGTTTCCTGCGGGTTTCGATCCCGATCAAGGTGTTCCGTCTGCTGACGCGTTTTCTGGTGGTGCTGATTCGCTGGAAGCGGAAGCTGTGCCGGCGCCGGCTCGCGCCGCTTGTTGCGGGCCCGCCGGGGAGGCGGATTTGCGCGACGGCGATGACGAGCGGGGGGGTGCTGGTGGCGGTGCCGTTGCCGTTCGTGCCGTTTATGAACACGCTTCCGGCGCTGGGCGTGGTGCTGGTGGGAGTGGGGTGGGTGGAGCAGGACGGTTTGATGACGGTGGCGGGGCTTGTGTCGCTGACGATCGGGGCGATCCTGATCCTGACGGTGGTTTCGACGCTGGTGTTTTTTGGTATCGAAGCTTTCTTCTTTATCTCCGAGGAGTTGGTCGAGGTGAACGGGAACGGGAACGGTCCGGCGGCGATGGCCGACTGAGAGAGGTCAGGGCGTTTCGGCGGTTTCGTTCATGGGGCGTGCGTTCATGACCTGCTCGTATATCTCCGGGTCTATTTCCCCGCGCGGCCGGCCGGCGGCGATCCACTTGTCGATTTCCTCGAAGAGCACGTCCACCATTTCGTCTTCGCGGCAGGAGCGGACGACCTTGCCAAGGCGGTAGATGGCGCCTTTGCCGCGGCCGCCGGCGATGCCGAAATCGGCGATCTGGCCCTCGCCCGGGCCGTTGACGGCGCAACCCATGACGGAGACGGAGATGTTCTCCCGGCGGTAGCGCAGGAGGCGCTCTTCGACGTCCTGGGCTGCCTTTTCGAGGGCGATTTCGACGCGTCCGCAGCTCGGGCAGGAGATGAGGTCTGGGCCGGATTCGCGCAGGCCAAGGTTCGCGAGCATGCGTTCGCCGACGTACACCTCCTCGCGCGAGTCGCCGGTTAGGGAGACGCGGATGGTGTCGCAAAGGCCGTCGTAGAGCAACATGCCGATGGCCATGGAGCTTTTGATGGTGCCGGCGCGGACGGTGCCGGCTTCGGTAAGGCCGACGTGGAAGGGGACGTCGGACTTGTCCGCCATGAGGCGGTAGGCCTTGACGGTGGTGTCCACGTCCGAGGCTTTGAGGGAAAGTTTGATTTCGCCGTAGTCGAGGTCCTCGATGAGGCGTATTTCGTCGAGGGCGCTCTGGACCATAGCCTCCTCGGTGGGCATCTGGCCGGAGAGGACTTTTCGGCGCAGGTCCATGCGGAGGCTGCCGTTATTAACGCCGATGCGGATGGGGATGCGGCGCTCGCGGCAGCGGTCAACGATTTCGGGGAGCTTGTCCTTTCGGGCGAGGTTGCCGGGGTTGAGGCGGATGCCGTCCACGCCGGCGTCGAGGACGCGGTTGGCGAGGCGGTAGTCGAAGTGGATGTCGGCGATGATGGGGACGGGTGCCTCGCGCATGATGGGGTCGAAGGCTTCGGCGGCCTTCATGTCGGGGCAGGCGAGGCGGACGATGTCGGCGCCTGCTTCGGCGAGTTCGCGGAGCTGGGCGAGGGTGGCGTCCACGTTCCGTGTGTCGGTTTTGGTCATGGTCTGGACGCTGATGGGGGCGCCTCCGCCGATGGGAACGTTGCGGACGGTGACCTGGCGTGTTCTGCGGCGGGGCATTGTCATTTGGAGCGTGCGAACCTCGCGGGCGTGGTGAAAATCATGCGGGCAGCAGGGTGGGGAGTGAGGCCGGGGCTGTCAATGGTCTGCGGAGGTGGATTCGGCTCGCGGGTGCCGGGCTCAGGGTTCCGGGGTTGCCACGGCCACCTTATCGAGGGGAATAATCGGTGGGGGATGGCCCGGCTGTCGCTCTGCCACGATGTGGGCCGGGGCGCCCCACTACCCCACCGGCAGGATGGATGGCGTGTTTCCTATTTCTGATTCCCGTTTGCTTCCGGTTGCAGAGAAAGTCGTGGCGGGAGAGCGGCTTTCCTTCGAGGAGGGGCTGCTGTTGTATGACAGCCACGATCTGCCTGCGCTCGGCGCGATGGCGAACCATGTGCGCGAGCGGCTTCACGGCAGGAAGACGTTCTATAATATCAATCTGCACATCAACCCGACGAATTCTTGCTTTGCCTCCTGCCGGTTCTGCGCGTTCGGACGGAAGGCGTTCGACGAGAACAGCTACGTCCTGACGCCGGAGGACATCGTGGAGCGGGCGCGGCGGCAGATGCCGCCGGGGTGCACGGAGATTCACCTGGTGGGGGGACTCGACCCGCGGCTGAAGATCGAGTATTACTGCGGGTATATACGGGCGCTGAAGGGGGCGTTCCCGGAGGTTCACATCAAGACGCTGACGCCGGTGGAAGTTGTCTATATCGCGCGGACGTCGAAGCTGACGATCGGCGAGGTGATAGACAAGCTGATCGAGGCGGGGATGGGATCGATGCCGGGCGGCGGGGCGGAGATTTTCGATCCGGAGGTGCGTGAGCAAATCTGCGAGCACAAGTGCGACGCGGAGGGCTGGTTCGCGACGCACCGGGAAATCCATGCGCGGGGGTACAAGTCCAACTGCACGATGCTCCAGGGCCACCTGGAGGAGCCCCGGCACCGTATAGACCACATGGTGCGGCTGCGCGCGCACCAGGACGAGTTCGGCGGGTTTCAGTGCTTCATTCCGTTGAGTTTCCACCCGGCGAACACAAAGTTTTCGCACCTGCCGGGGCCGAGCGGCTTCCTGGAGCTTCAGACAATGGCCGTCTCACGGCTGATGCTGGAGAATATACCGCACATCAAGGCGTACTGGATCATGCTGGGGATCAAGCAGGCACAGCTTGCCCAGTGGTTCGGCGCAAACGATATGGACGGCACGGTGGTGCACGAGGAAATCTATCACGACGCGGGGGCGCTCACGCCGGAAGGGATGACGGTGGAGGAGCTGCGGCGGGTGATCCGCGACTGCGGGCGGGAGCCTGTCCTGCGGAATACGATTTATGAGGAGCTGGAGGCGGCCGGGAAGGATTGACGGCCGTGTGCCCTCCCGGTGCGGCTTCCGGTGGGTTCAGCTTTTTCTGAGCCTTCCTTTGGCCGGGTCCACCCATGCGGCGTCTATAATCGATAGAAAGTGGATGAGCATGCCCGCGGGCAGGAACAGCAAATAGAAGACGACCGTAATAAACAGGAAGAATAGTCCCATGAAGGTCTGGCCTTTGAGCACCTGCCCGGAGCCGGGGAGGACAAGGCTCAGGAGCGGCGGGATCGTGGGGTGCGCCTGATGAAAGGCCATGAGGGGGTAGCCGCAGTGCGGGCAGGTGCGGGCGGCGTCTGAGACGTTGCCGTTGCACTCGGGGCAGTTTGAAAGTGCCATTTTGCGGGTCCCTCCCTGTGGAAGGCGTGTGCTGTTACTCTCCGCTGAGTATGCGGGAGAGGGCGTCGGCGCGGCGTTTCTTTTCTTCCTGCCGGCTGGCGTCGTGGCCATCTGCTTCGTCCTCCTCGTCGAAGAGGAGGAGACCGTCGCCGAAATCGACCTGGCGTCTATACATATCGAAATAGCGGCCGCGGCGGAGTAGGAGCTCCTTGTGGGTGCCACTTTCGGCCACTTCGCCCTCCTCCATGACGAGGATGTTTCCGGCGTGGCGGATGGTGGACAGGCGGTGGGCGATGACAAAGGTGGTGCGGCCGGCCATGAGCTGGGCGAGACCGTCCTGAATGGCGGTTTCGGACTCGGTGTCGAGGGCGCTGGTGGCTTCGTCGAGGATAAGGAGACGGGGGTCGGCGAGGAGCGCCCGGGCGATGGCCAGGCGCTGGCGCTGGCCACCGGAAAGGCGCACGCCGCGTTCGCCGATGACGGTGTCCAGCCCATCCGGGAATTTATCGGTGAATTCGAGACAGTGGGCGAGGCGTGCGGCCTCGGTGAGCTGCTCCTCGGTGGCGTCCGGCTTTCCGTAGAGTATATTTTCCCGTATGGTTCCGGCGAACAGGAAGGTTTCCTGGAGGACGCAACCGAGCTGGGAGCGGTAGCTGCCGAGGCTCACCTGCGAGAGGTCCTGTTCATCCACGAGGACCCGGCCTTTCGTTGGCGAATGGAACCCGGCTATCAGGCCGATGAGGGTGGACTTGCCGCTTCCCGACGGGCCGACGAGGGCGGTGACGGTCCCGGGCTCCGCGGCAAAGGATATATTCTTGAGAACAGGTTTGCCGGGTTCGTATTCGAACCAGACGTTTTCGAACACGACGTTCCCACGGATACGGCCGATGGCCTGGCGGTCCGTGCCGTCTGTTTCCTCGGGTTCGACGGAAAGCACCTCCCTCATGCGTTCTAGTCCGGCGAATGCTTCGCTCAGTTGCGTGCCGATCATGACGACGGAGCTGAGCGGGGCGATCATGAAAGCGAGATAGAGGACGTAGCTGATGAAGTCGCCAGTGGTCATGGTCCCGGCGATCATCTGCCGGCCGCCGAAGAAGAGGATCGTGGCGGCGAGCAGGCCGAGGAGCACGCTCGTCATCAGCGCAATGAGGCTGATGGCGTTGATGGTGCGGAAGATGATATACATGAGCTTGTGAACGCCGGTCTTGAAGACCTGGCGCTCGACGTCCTCGCGGTTGTAGGCCTTGACGACGCGGATACCGCCGACGCTTTCGGTGAGGCGCCCGGTGACGTCGGCGAGCTGTTCCTGCCGCTCGCGGAATACAGGGCCCAGAAACCAGAACGTGCCAAGAACAAGTATAATAAAGCAGCCGATGAACAGGCCAATCACGAGCGTCAGTTGCCAGTTGAGGTAGAGCAGGATGGAGAAGGCGAAGACCGCAGCGATGAGCCCGCCGAGGAATTCGACCATGCCGGTGCCGATGAGGTTGCGGACGCCCTCCACGTCGTTGAGGACGCGGCTGACAACTTCGCCGCTCTTGTTCCTGTCGAAATAGCGGATGGGGAGGCGGGAGACGTGGCGGTGGAGCTTGATGCGCAAGTCGGCGATGAGGCGCTGGCCGGCCTTGCTGATGGTCTGGGTGAGAGCGAAGTTTGCGGCGCCCTGCACGAGGGCGGCGACGAGCACGACACCGATGATGGTGTAGAGCATGCCCATGTCCTGATTGGGAATGGCGTCGTCGATGAGGAACTTCGGCGCGCCGGGAAGGACCATGCCTGCGGCGCGGCCGACGATCATCAGGGTGAGCCCCATGGCCCAGAGCCCTGCGTGAGGGCGGATGATCTCCACAGCGTCGGGCCAGGCGCGGCGGATGGTGGCAAGGCGTTCCTTGACGCTCTTGCGGGGCGGACGGGTGCGGACGGGTGTGGCGGTCATGCGGTGGTGGGGCTCCTGGTATCGGGGAGGCGCTGTGTTGGGCGCGCGGAGTGAGTCCACGCGGAAGGCTGCCCGGGGTCAATGGGGCAGGAGGGGGTGCCGGGGTTCGGGGGTCAGGGTTTGGGGGTCAGTAGGTGGAGTGGAGGGTGGTCTGAGCGGCTGGACTGTGAGGCGCTCCGCCGGGCGCACGCGGGAGGCTTCCGGAAGACAAATAAGCCGGCAAATAAGGCATGGCCAAGACCTGAGCAGGATCAACATGGTGTACTCAACGAGTACTGACGTCACTCTCGTGTACCATGGGCTGGGGAATAAGGCATCAGGTTTGGGCGAATAGCGCACTTTTCGGGTGGGAATGCGGCTGGGCGTGCGGTCCAACAGGATGGCTTATCCGGGGACGGCTCCGCGGACGGCGATGAAGTAGAAGGCGAGGATGACCGCCAGGACGATCAGCGGGATGTTCAGCTCCCGCCCGCGGCCAGCAAGGAGCTTCACCAGCGGATAGACAATGAAGCCGAGCGCGATGCCGTCGCCGATGGAGAAGGTAAGCGGTATGGTGAGGATGATCACGAAACAGGGAATGGTTTCGGTGAGGTCTTCCCATTCGATGCGGACGGCCTGTTGGGCCATCATGGCGCCGACAAGGACGAGGGCGGGGGCGGTAATGGAGGGGTGCGTGGCGATCATTTCCACAAGAGGTGTAAAGAAGAGGGCGAGAAGGAAGAGCACGGCAACAGTGACGGCGGTGAGGCCGCTGCGTCCGCCTTCGGCGATGCCGGCGGTGCTCTCGATATAGCTGGTGACGGTACTGGTTCCCATGAGCGAGCCGAAGACGGTGCCGGTTGCGTCCGAAGCGAACGCCTGCGTGGCGCGGGGGAGTTTGTTGTTCACGAGCAGGCCCGCGCGGCCGCTGACGCCGATAAGGGTTCCCATCGTATCGAAAAAGTCCATGAAGAAGAATATCAATACGATTGGTATAAAATGGAGACTGAGCGCGGCGACGACGTCAAGTTTGAACATGACGGGTTCGGGCGATGGCGGCATGGCAACGACGCCCTCGGCCGGGCGGAATTGCGTCATGAGGAGTGATTCGGTAACGAGTTCGGCACTGCCCCATGCGGTCATCGGAAGGATGAAGCGGAGCAGCAGCGCCGCGCCACAGGCAGCAACGATGCCAACGAGGATGGCCCCGCGCACTCCGCGGGCCATGAGGACGGCGCTGGTGGCAAAACCGATAAAGAATATGATGAGATCGGGCGACAGAAAGCTCACGTTCAGGGCCACCATCGTGCCGGGGTCGGCGGTGACGAGGGTGCTGTTCTGCAATCCGATAAAAGCGATGAAAAACCCGATGCCGACGGCGATGGCGGCTTTCATGCTTGGGCTGACGGCATCGACGAGTTTTTTTCGCACTCCCAGAAAGGAGAGAACAAGGAAGGCGACGCCGCTGAGGAAAACGGCGCCAAGGCCAACGCGCCAGGGGTCTTCCTCGTACCCGATCGCCGCAGCAGCAGGAATGGCCGTAAAGACGAAGAAGAAATTCTGCCCCATGCCCGGAGCGAGGGCGATGGGATAGCGGGCGAGCAGCCCCATCATCGCGGTGGCTGCGGCGGCAGCGACACAGGTGGCAAACATGACTGCCCGCAGGTCCATGCCGGTTTCCATGCCGAACATGGCCCCGGAGAGAATGGCCGGCTGCACCACGATGATATACGCCATGGTGAGGAAGGTCACCAGCCCGGCGGTGAGTTCGCGGCGGGGGTTGGTGCCGAGGGCGCGCAGTCCGAAGTACCGTTCCAGCATGGGAGGCGATGGCCTTTTATGGCTGGCTGCGGGCGAGTTGCCCGATGGGCCCGAGTGTGGGGCTGTGTGCCTCGGGGGAGGCAAGGGGAGGTTGGGGACGTGGAAGCGTCCTTGTTACGGCTACTTCCAAAGGGCGAGCGTGGCTATGCTCGATATGAGAGGGGGCAGATGGTCGTGAACGATTGCCCACACCAGCTCCGTGCGTACCTTGTCGTATCCATGAATCAAGCGGTCGCGGGCGCCAGCCATGTCATCCCAGGGTATTTCCGGGTGCTCCGAGCGAAAGCTGCTTGAAAGACGTTTGGTTGCTTCTCCAATGATAATGATTTTGTATAGGACTGCACTTTGCACGACGGTATTGGCTCGAAAGTCTTCCTCAGTCATCCCTCTGGTAAAGGAGACTGCATCACGAGCTGCCCGATCAATATCGAGCAGGGTGACACGGTCATCATGCCGAGGCATAGACAGTCCCGGTTTTCTGCAAGATGGACTGGCGGAGCAGCCAGTTGGGGCTTTGCTCGATGGACTTGCGGTCGTGAAGATCGACACGTCTGCCCATAATGCCGGCAAGCTCACGTTCTGCACGGACAAGATCGTATAGCGATACCCTCGCGTCCGGCGCCCACTCTGCGAGGAAGTCAACATCGCTGTCCGGCCCGAACTCCCCGGTGAGGACGGACCCGAAAACCTCCAACCGCACGATCTTCCACCGGCGGCAGAAGCTCTCGATTTCGCTCGTGGGAAGTGGGATTGCCGTCTTCACTGTATGGGCTCCACCAGGAGGATCCTTTTCCCGCCGTCCAAGTCTGGTTAGGGATGTGATGCCGGGTCATGAAACGGCTTCCCATCCTTCGGGACTGCTTGTGCATTGATGGGGGTAAGCTGTCAACGGCTTTGCCCCACTCGGCGCTTGCCGCGGGGGGCGGGGGCGGTGAAAGTGCGGCTCCGCCCGCCTGCTGGCCGGGCCCCACCACCGTGAAGGAGTGCAACCCTTGCCGAAACCGACCGTCGATGTGCTGGACAACGGAGTCCGGGTGCTTTGCGAGCCGATGGAGGGGGTGAACTCTGTGTTCGTGGGGCTGTGGCTGGCGGCCGGCAGCCGGAACGAACTGCAGGACGAGGGCGGGATGACGCATTTCGCCGAGCACCTGCTGTTCAAGGGGACAGGGAGGCGCCATTGGCGGGATATTTCGCGGGCGATGAACCTGCTCGGAGGGCAGTTCAACGCGGCGACCTCGACGGATTGGGTGAAGACCTACGCGCGCGTGGTGAAGCGCGACCTGAGCGAGGCGCTGGGGCTGCTGACGGACATGTTCCTCGGTTCGGAATTTCCGGAGCAGGAAGTGGAGCGCGAGCGGCAGGTGATCCTCGAGGAAATCGCCATGTACGAGGACATCCCCGAAGACCTGTGTTTTGAGCGCTTTACGCAGGCGCTGCTGCTGCCCCACCCGGCGGGAAGGCCGATTCTGGGAACGCCGGAGGCGGTGTCCGTCTATACACGTGAGAGGCTGCTGGATTACTGGCGTGAGCACGTGCTGCCGGGCCGGTTGGTGCTCTCGGCGGCGGGGGCGGTGGAGCGGGACGACCTGCTGGCGCTGGCAGAGAGGCTCCTCGGCGGCCTGAATGGCGGGGGTGGCGCGGACCTTCCCGGGGGCGAGCCGATCGAGGGGAACCACAAACGGGTACTTGTGGAGCGGGACCTTGAGCAGGTGAACTTCTGCCTTGGCGTGACGGGGCCGCGGCCGGACCCGGAGGCGAAGCTGGCCTGGCCGATATACGACACGATACTCGGCGGGGGGATGGGCTCGCGGCTCTTCGATGAGGTGCGCGAGAAGCGCGGGTTGGCGTACAGCGTCGGGAGTTCGCTGCAGCTTGTGAAGGAGGGCGGCTACCTTCAGGTGAGCGGCAGCACGCGGCCGGAGTACGCGGCGACAGCGATCGAGGTGTGCAGGGAGCAGATGCAGGACCTTGCGGAGCGCGGGCCCGGGCGCGAGGAGTTCGACACGGCGCGCAGCCTGCTCGAGCGCGGGCATCTGCTGGCGATGGAACAGCCGGGGGTGCGGGCTTCGATGAACGCGGAACGGCTCCTTTTCGGCGTGCCGCACCTGGACACGGAGGAGGTGCTGGAGCGGCTGCGGAGGGCGGCAGCGGAGGACGTGCAGGAGGTCGCGCGGGCCGTGGTGGATTTCGGAGCGCCCGCGGGGTGCCTTGTGGGGCCGCTCAAGGGAGCGGTGGGGCTGGAGGAGGTTTTCCCTCCGACGGCCCACGCGGTGTAGCGGGCGGGGGCGCGGTTCCGGTTATTGTCTATACAGAGTGCGGGGCGCTTGCGGTTCAGGCGCTGGAACGCCAGCCGGGGACGAGTTTGCGCAGCAAGCGGGCGGAGTAGCGGCGGAACAGGTCCGGCGCGTGGTGCTGCTCGCGGGCGGGGCGGGTATCGTGTTCCTCGACGCGCCAGCAGTCCGGCCCAAGTATATCGCTCAGGCCGGAAGCGAGGAGCGGGCAGAGGAGGACCTTGCGGGAGGCGATGCGGCGGAGCGTCCAGCCGGGTTGCGCGGGCATCCATTCCATGGCGACGGGTGTGGGGCCGGGGAATGCCTTGAGCAGGGCGAGAAGTGCGCGGTGTTCGGCGCCGGGCAACTTGGCAAGGTCGAGCCGCAGGAGCCCGGCCTCGCGGGCGCGCTGGCGGGCGGCGTCGAGGGTGGAGACGGCTTCGAGGTCGAGGAACCACTGGAAGGGCTCGCGGCGGAGTTTGCCGGTGAGCACGAGCGGCTGACCGGCAATTTCTTCGGCGAGGAGCTGTTCGTGAAGTCCATTTTTCGCCACAACGAGGCAGCCGCCGGCGTCGAGGCAGGCGGTGTTGCCGGCGCCGCTGTCCGCCTGTACGGGGCCCGCGGCGCAGAGGAGGGTGACGGCCTTGCCGTTTTGTTTGAGGGCGAGGCTGGCGCCTGTCTGTACACGTGCGGCGCGGAGGAACTCCTCCTCCTCGCGGTCTTCGACTTCGCGGATGGCGAGGCCGCAGGCTTCGAGTTCCTGGGCGGCAAGGCGTGCGGCGTCCTCTTCGGCGGCAGTTTCCTCGGTGGAGTTGCCGTGATGGGAGAGCAACCATCCGGACTCGTGGCCGAAGAAGCCGGTTTCCTGGGCCGCGGATTCGGGACGGACGCGTTTTCCGGCGAGGAGGGGATAGACCTCCTCAAGCTGGAGGAGGAGCGTGGTGCGGGACCAGTCCATGCCGTCGAAGGCGCCTGCCTGGATGAGGGCGCGTAGCTGCGGGGCGCGGACGCGGGTGCGGTCGAGTCGCCGGCAAAGGTCGTCGAGGCCGGTGAAGTGGAGTTCACGGCGCTTGGAGATGATTTCGTGCCCGGCGGTGGGAGTCATGGCGCGGGCGATGGCGAATCCGGGGCGTATCGCGTCGCGTTCGACGGTCCACCCCCAGGAGGAGTAGTTGATGTCGAGGCTGGTGACGCGTATCTGACGCCGGCGGACTTCTTCGAGGAGGAGCGCGGAGCGGCGTAGGTCACCGCTGGCCTGCGTGAGGGCGGCGGCGAAAAAGGCGAGCGGGCGCTGGGCCTTTATGGAGGCGCAGACGTGGCAGAGGAGCAGGTCGGAGAAGCTGCCCTTGTCTTCGCGTTGCGGTCCGTTGGTGGAGGACCAGAGGAGGGAGATGAGTGCGTGCAGGTCGTCGGGCTGTTCCTGGCGGAGGCGCCGGCGGACGAGGGGAGCTTCGAGGGGAACGATGCCGGCGGTTTCGCCCTCGCGGAGAAGGCGGTAGGTGGCCGGGTCGTCCGGAGGAGTGTTCTCAGGGGCGAAACGATGGTCGCCCTGCTGGCGGGCCATGGCGGTGGCCTCGCCGATAAGGTCCAGCAGAGGGGGGTGGGTGAAGCGCAGGCGGGCGTGGCGGAGGGCGGCGAGTTCATCGCTGGTCCACTCGGTGGCCTGGAGGGGCTTGCCACCGGCGTTGTCGCCGTTTGTGGCGGGCCTGCACGGGACGAGCTTTTCGAGTGGGTCCACGGAGAACGTATAGACGCCCTTTGCGGGGCGGAGTTCGCGGAAGCGGCCTTCGAGGCGCCGGCTGAGCCATGCGAGGAATTCGGGGCTGGTGAGCGGCAGGGAAAGGTCCGGCAGGTAGGTTGCCGGCAGTTGTGCGGCACGTTCCCGGGCCTTGAGGAAGTCCTCCTGGCGGGACATGGCGGAGGCCCAGCGGCCGTCGCGCTGGAGCAGTTCGGCGACGCGTTCCATGATGGCGGGGAGGCGGGCGGTGCGCCATTCGCCGACGGCGCTGACCTGGTCTTCGAAAAGGCGCGCAAGGGCCTCGCGGGCCTCGGTTTCCTGGTTGCTTGGTATAGACAGCTCAAGAAGCGGGAACGGACCCGTGGAGAGGCCGCGTTCGAGGGCGAAGTTCAGATCGAACCGCAGCGGATCGAGACGGGTCAGCCCAAGCAACGAGGCGATGAGGGAATTGGTGAAGATGCCCGCTCCGGGGCCGCACTGGACGCCGTCGGCTTCGAGTTCCTGGTTGAGGCGGACAAGGGTGACGACGGCGTTGGCGAGGCCGGCCTCGACAATTTCGCGGAACTCGCGGTTGAGGCGCTCCTTGTACCGGGCGGGGATGTCGCCGTAGCGCTCGGTGGCTTTGCTGAAGGCGGTGTTCCAGAGGTAGGACTCGGCATCCACGCCGCGGTGGAAGTCGTGCACGGGGAAGCGGCGTTCGAGGCGGGGCAGTTCGAAGGCGGCGCAGCGGCGGGCGACTTCGAGGGTGTTGGCCATGGCGCGGCGGAATTCGCGGCACTCCTCCGCAACGAGATGGCGAGGGAGCAGGTGCCGGCGGGCCCGGGCGGGGCGGACGAGATCGCCAAGGTGAAGGACCTGGCCCGGCGCGGGGGGCTTGCGGCCCGAAAGCAGGTGAAAGACCGGGTCGTCCGCCGGGTGGGCGCAGCAGACCTCCGGGACGACAATGCAGGGAAGGGAGAAGAAAGCGGCGGTTGCCTGGAGCGCGCGGGAGAGTTCGACGTTGTCGCCGCCGGGGGGGAAGGGCAGCTCGATGAGGACGCCGTCCGGCCCGGCGGCTGAGTGGAACTCGCCGGTCAGCCATTCAGCGCGTTCGAGGTCACCGGCACGAAGGAGTGCGGAGAGTTCGCCCTCGGTGCCGCCGAGGCAGATGATGAGGCCGCGGGTGTCCTCCAGCACGCGGGCGGCGGGGATGTGACCGGGGGCGCTGCCGGCGCTGGAGTGGCGTGTGGCGTTGACGAGGCGCAGGAGGGTACGCCAGCCGCGTTCGTCCTCCACAAAAACCCTGAGCTTGTAAAGCTGGCCGCGGTAGTGCGTTTCGCCGCAGGGGAGGACGCGGAGTTCGGCGCCGAAGACGGGGCGGAGTCCGGCCCGGGCGGTGGCGGCGGCAAAGGCGGGGGCGTTGCCAAGGCTCTGCACGTCGGTGAGGCCAAGGAAGCCCTGTTCGTCGCGGGAGGCCTCCCAGCACAGCTCCTCTACGCGGGCGATGGATTCGCCGGTGCTGAGTTCGCTGCGGGCGCCGAGATGGACAAAGCCGGTGGAGGCGGACAAGGGCGTGCAGACCTCGGGAAGGTACGCGAAGGAAAAGGAAAGCCGAGCCTTCCGCGCCTGCATCGGCCACGGAGGCGAACCGTGTCAAGAAACGAGTGGGGGTGGTGAATGAGTTTTCCGGAGGCGGAATCTACGGGATGTGGACGGTGTGGACAGGGTGGACGGAGTGGACCCGCCAGCGGGTGCGCCGGCAGGCCCGTCGATGAGGCTCGCTGTGCCGCCCGGTGGGGTCTGCCGCGTCAGATTTTGTAGGGCATTCTGTCCGCTCCGCCGACGGTGATGGCGGCCTGGAGTTCCTCGTGGATGCGGCCATTGGTGGCGAGAAGGCGCGGCGTATAGATGTCGAATTCCTCTCCGGCGAGGAGGCCGGATGCGTGGCCGCCGGCTTCGCGGATCATGAGGACTCCGGCCGCGACGTCCCAGGGGTGGATGCCGTACTCGTAGTAGCCTTCGAAATGGCCTGCGGCGACCATGGCAAGGTCGAGCGCGGCGGCTCCCATGCGGAGGACGCCGCGGGAGCGTTTGAGCACTTCGCGGTGCATGCCCATCAGCTCGTCGAGATAGTCGCGCCGATTGTAGGGAAAACCGGTGATGATGAGGGAGTCGTCGAGGGTGTCGGCGGTGGAGACGTGCAGGCGTTCGCCGTTGCGGGTGGCACCGGCGCCGCGGGCGGCGAGGTACATTTCGTCGAGCGCAGGGGCGAAGACGGCGCCCACGATCGGCTCTCCCTTATGCACGAGCCCGAGGCTGACGCAGAAAATGCGCAGTCCGTGTGCGTAGTTGGTGGTGCCGTCCAGCGGATCGGCGATCCAGACGTACTCGGAGTCCTTGTTGCCGGCCCGGCCGCCTTCCTCGCCGAGGATGGCGTGCTCGGGGAAGCGCTCGAGGATGGCGGAGACGACGGTCTGTTCGGCTTCGCGGTCGGCAACGGTCTGGAGGTCGATGGCGCCCTTTTTGTCGTACCCCTTTAGGCGGCGGAAGTGGGTCATGAGGACCTCGCCTGCCTGTCGGGCGATTTCTTCTGTGGCGGGGAGGTAGCTTGCGGGGTCGTGATCAGTCATCAGCGGGTGCGGCTCCTCAGTTTGGGCGGTGTTGTGTGGAAGGGAGGGTAGCCCCGAGGTGGGCGGGGGAATCGAGGGGAATCCCGGCGGGGGGCGGGCCGGTCAGACGGCCCTGACCAGGCCACCGTCCACGAGCCAGTTGCCGCCGCGCAGGTAGGCGGCGAGCGGTGAGGAGAGGAAGGCGACGAGGTGGCCGATTTCGATGGGCTCGCCGAGCCGGCGGGCGGGGATGCTTTCGGCCATGCGGGCGATGACCTCTTCGCGGGTGCCGCCGGTCTCCTTGACCTGGATGTCTATCACGTGGCCGAGCCGGTCGGTGTCAAAGCGCCCCGGGGCGATGGAGTGGCAACAGAGTTCGGTGCCGGAGAATTCGTCCGTGAGCGTCTTGACGAGACCGACGACGGCGGGGCGATAGACGTTTGAGAGGGTGAGGCCGGGGATGGGCGTGCGGGAGGAGGAGCTGGTGACGACGAAGAAGCGCGGGGCGGGGCTTTTTTCGAGAAGAGGAAGGGCCTGGCGGAGAAGGGAGACGGGAGAGACAACGAGGAGCTGCGCGGCGGCGCTCCACTGCTCGGCGGTGAGGTCCTTCATGCGGCCTGGAGGGGGACCTCCGCTGTTGCAGACGATGATGTCGAGCCGGCCGAATTCGGCGCGGACGGCGTCCAGCAGGGCGGGAATTTCAACCAAGTTGGCGGTGTCGGCGGCGTAGGGGAGGACGCGCCGGCCGGTGCTGGCGGCGAGGTCCGCGGCGGTTTTTTCGAGTGCTTCGCGGTTCCGCGCGGTGAGAACGATGTCGCACCCCTCGGCGGCAAGCGCCTCAGCGATGCCCCGGCCAATACCTTTGCTGCCGCCCTGTACGATGGCGGCGTGGCCTTGCAGATTGAGGTCCATGGGCGGTGCTCCTCCGTGTGGGTGGTGTGATTCGGGAGCTTTCGGGGGCCGGACGGGGACGGGCAACGGGGAAACTGCCAGCGAGGGCAAAAGGTCGAGGGGGCTTGCAACGCCGGCGCCGTTGGGGCAGGGTGGGCGTGGTGTCTATCTTCTGCGGGCCGGGGCTGGACGGGCCGGCGACAGGAGCCGCGACCGATGCCGATCGAGCAAACTCTTCTGAACCTGGGCGTGGCGCTTTTGCTGGGGACGGCGCTGGGCTTCGAGCGCGAATGGCGGCAGCGGCTTGCCGGGCTGCGAACGAACGTGCTGGTGACGGTCGGCGCAGCGAGTTTCACGCTGTTTTCGCTGATGTACCCGGACGAGGTGAGCCCGACACGCGTGGGGGCGCAGGTGGTTTCGGGGATCGGTTTCCTTGGGGCGGGCGTGATTTTGCGCTCCGGGGCGAACGTGCGGGGGCTGACGACGGCGGCGACGCTTTGGTGCGCGGCGGCGGTGGGGGTGCTGGCCGGGGCGGGGTTCCTGTTGGAAGCGGCGGTGGCGACGGGGTTGATCCTGGTGACGAACGTGCTGATGCTGCCGCTGGACGGGCTGATCAACAGGTACTCGCCGCGCCGGCGCACCGAAAGCGATCATCACTACACGATCCGGGCGACGGCGGCGGAAGGGCAGGAGGCGGATGTGCGGGCGCAACTGCTCCGGGAGGTGACCATGAGCGGCCTGCACCTCCAGAGCATCGAGAGCCGGGGGCTGGAGAATCAGGCAGGGGTTGAGGTGCGCGCAGAGCTTGTCTCGCCCACGCGGAGCGACGAGGCACTGGAGCAGGTGGTGGGCCGGCTGAGCCTGCTGCCGCCGGTGAGCGCGGCGAGCTGGCATTACCTGGAGGACCGGGCGGAGCAGGACGAGGGGCCGCCAAGGTTCCTCCGAAAGGGCTGAACCCCCACACCACACCACCACGGAGAAGGGCTGCAGTGGAGGAACTCCAGCGGGAGGTGAGCTTCGAGTTCGACCGCAAGTATGTCTATACGCTGGAGGACACGTTGTGGCACGCGATGACGCACGACGTGCACCACTCCGCGCAGATGTCGATGCTGCTGAGGCGGTTGGGGCACGCACCGCCGGGGATGGATTACATCCTCCGGGCGTAGAGGTGATCGGGCGGGGTGCGGGCTTTTCCCTTTGACCGCGGGTTGGAGCGGGCACAGGGTTTAAAAAGCTGGTCGATGTTCGTGGGAGAGTCCCGCCGGCCGGCGGGCGCCGAAGGGGTAACCGCTCCCAGGAAACTCTCAGGCAAAAGGACCGCGAACGGACAGCTCTCTGGAGAGAGGCGGGCCCCGCAAAGGGCCGCCCGCCCACCGAAGGAGCAACCCGCCTCCGCCCCCACGGGGCCCGGGCGGGCCATCTCTCAGGTTCCGGGACAGAGCGGGAGCACCCAATTCCACGGCCGCGGACCGCCCAGAGGCGGGCAAGCGCCACGGGGAGTGCTCCAAATGTCCCACGCCACCGGTCTTTTCCGCCGCACACCCCTTTTTGAAGAGCACAAGCGCCTTGGCGCCCGGATGGTTCCGTTTGCCGGGTGGGAGATGCCGCTGAGCTACGCCGGCCAGTTGGAGGAGCATCTTGCCGTGCGGAAGGGGGCGGGGATTTTCGACGTCTCCCACATGGGGCAGGTGCGGATTGCGGGGCACGGGGCGGTGGACTTCCTGCAGGGGCAGGTGCCTGGGGACGTGGGGGCGCTCCGGCCGGGCCGCTCACGCTATACGCAGCTCTGCAACGAGAGCGGGGGCATTCTGGACGACCTGATCGTGACGCGCCTTGGCGAGGAGGAGTTCTTCGCGGTGGTGAACGCCGCGCGGCGGGAGACGGTGCTGGGCTGGCTGCGGGGGCGGGCGGAGCTGCACTGGGGGGATACTTCGGTGCTGGACGAGTCGGATGGCTGGGCCATGATTGCGGTGCAGGGCCCGCGGGCGCTGGGGATCCTGGAGGAGTTGCTGCACGGGACGAGCTGGCACGAGACGTCACCGTTTTCCTTCCACTGGCTGGAGGGGCCGGAGGGGCCGTTCTGCGTGTCGCGGACGGGCTATACGGGGGAGGCCGGTGCGGAGATTCTGTGTGCCCCGGATGCCGCGAAGGGCTGGTGGAACGGCCTGCTGGAGGCGGGGGCGGCTCCGTGCGGGCTGGCGGCGCGGGACTCGCTCCGGCTGGAGGCGGGCTTTTGTCTATACGGCCAGGACCTGGACGAGGAGACGACGCCTGTGGAGGCGGGGCTTGGCTGGTCGATGGGCTGGAAGAAGAAGGAGAGCTGGCCGGGCCGGGCGCGGCATGAGCGCCAGCGCGAGGAGAAGCCGGAGCGCCGGCTGGTGGCGGTGAAGTCCGGTTCGCGCCGGCCGCTACGGGCGGGGGATGAGATACTCAGCCAGGGGAAGGAGCCCGTCGGCAAGCTGACCAGCGGCGGGTATTCGCCACTGCTGGAGTGCGGCATCGGGCTTGGTTACGTGCTGTTCCCGTTCGTGCGGGAGGAAGGTTTTCTGGTGGCCGGACGGGGCGGACCCGTGCCGGTATCGAAGGTACGTCCGCCGTTTGTGCGGACTTCGCCAACCAACTGACCACGCAAGGAGCGTCCATCCGTCATGGAAGAGAGCAAACTGCTGTTCACGAAGACCCACGAGTGGATCGAGGCGGAGGGTGAGGTCCGCCATTGCGGCATTTCCGCACACGCGCAGGAGATGCTGGGCGACATCGTGTATGTGGAACTTCCCGAGGTTGGAAGGAAAGTAAAGCAGGGAGAGGAGTTCGTCGTCGTCGAATCGCCAAAGGCCGCGGCGGATGTCTACGCGCCGGTCTCGGGCGAGGTGGTGGAAGTGAACGGCGCACTGGACGCCGAGCCGGACCTGGTCAACAAGGGACCGTACACGGACGGCTGGCTGGTGAAAATCAAGCCCGGGGACCCTGCGGAAGCTCAGGAACTCCTCACCGCCGATGCCTACAAGGAGCAGATCGAAGAGTAACCCATGGCGTATATACCCCACACCGATGCCGACCGCAGGGCGATGCTGGAGGCGATCGGCGCAAAGTCGATGGAGGACCTTTTCCGGGACATTCCGGAGGAGTTGCGATATAAGGGAACGCTCGACCTCCCCGCCCACAGCGAGTACGAGGTGGAGCAGTACTTCGAGGCGCGTGCGGGCGAGAACCGCGTATTCCCCGCAGGGCGGAATTTTCTCGGCGCCGGCGCCTACCGGCACTTCATTCCGGCGGCGGTGCCGTATATCGTCTCGCGCGGCGAGTTCATGACGAGCTATACGCCCTACCAGGCGGAGGTGAGCCAGGGGACGCTGCAGTCGATCTTCGAGTTCCAGTCGCACATCTGCGCGCTGACCGCGATGGAAGTTGCGAACGCTTCGATGTACGACGGGGCGACGGCACTGGCGGAGGCGCTGGTGATGGCGCTGCGGCAGAAGAGGACGGAGCGTGTCTATCTGCCGGAACTGCTGCCGCCCGAGTGGACGGAGGTCTGCCGGACGTTCCTGAAGGGCCTCGGCGTGGAAATCCGCACGATTCCGGCAAACGGCGGGCGAACGCACTATTCGGCCATCCCGGAGGGTGCGGACCCGGCCTGCGCGCTTGTTGTCTGTACGCCGAACGCGCTCGGCGGAATCGAGGAGGGAACGCAGGCGCGCGAGGCAGCGGACCGGGCGGGGGCATTGCTCGTGGCGGCGGTGAACCCGACGTCGCTCGCCGTGCTGACGCCGCCGGGGGATTACGGCGCGGATATCGCCGTGGGCGAGGGCCAGCCGCTCGGGGTGCCGGTGAGTTTCGGTGGCCCGTGGGCGGGGTTCCTGGCGTGCCGGAAGAAATTCATCCGCAAGATGCCCGGCCGCGTGGCGGGTGAGACGGCGGACGCCGAGGGCCGGCGGGGCTACGTGCTGACGCTCCAGACGCGTGAGCAGCACATACGCCGCGACAAGGCGACGTCAAACATCTGCACCAACCAGGGGCTGGTGGCGCTGGCGATCACTGTCTATCTGACGCTGCTGGGCCGGGAGGGGCTGCGGGAGGTGGCGGAGACGTCGCTTGCGCGCACGCGGCAACTGGTGCGGCTCCTGACGGAGGAGGCGGGATGCAGTCTATACGACCCGGATACACCGTTCTTCCACGAGGCGGCCGTCAAGCTGCCGATTCCGGCGGAGACGTTCCGCCGGCGCATGAAGGACGGCCACGGCATCCTGCCCGGGTTTGCACTGGCGAACTGGTTCCCGGACCTGCCGGAGGCGGACCGGCTTCTGCTGGTGAATTGCACGGAGCTGATCTCCTCCTCCGATATAGACAACTACCGGCGGGCGGCCCTTGCGGTCCTCGAAGAGGAAACCGCCGCGAGCAACGCCCCCTGACCCACACCGCGAAAGGCATCCGATGGACCCCACTCCCCTACCACTGATTCACGAGCTTTCCACGCCGGGCCGGCGGGGCGTGCTGCCGCCGTCCGCGCCGGAGGAGGAACGCCGGGCCGCCCGCGAGTCGCTGCCGGAGCACCTGCGGCGCCGGGAGCCGGCCGCGCTGCCGGAGGTCTCCGAGCTGGAGGCCGTGCGGCATTTCACGCGGCTTTCGCAGCGCAACTACAGTATAGATGGGCAGTTCTACCCTCTCGGCTCCTGCACGATGAAATACAACCCGCGGCTGAACGAGAAGATCGCGGCGATGCCGGCCTTCCAGGGGCTCCATCCGCGGCAGGAGGAGGCGGATATACAGGGCATCCTGCGCGTCTATCATGACTTGCAGGAGGCGCTGAAGCCGGTGCTCGGGCTGGAGGAGGTGACGCTCGCCCCGGCCGCCGGAGCGCAGGGCGAGTTCACCGGCATGTCCATCATCAAGGCGTACCATGAGGACCACGGGACCGGGCGCGACGAGGTGCTGGTGCCCGACGCGGCTCACGGCACGAACCCGGCCACGGCGGTGCTGGCGGGGTTCAAGGTGCGCGAGGTGAAGTCCGGCCAGGACGGACGGATAGACCTGGACTCCCTGAGGGAGAACCTGAACGGCAAGACCGCCGGCATCATGCTGACGAATCCAAACACGTGCGGCCTCTTCGAGAAGGACATCGTGGAGGTGGCGCGGCTGGTTCACGAGGCCGGTGGACTGCTGTACTACGACGGGGCGAACCTGAACGCGATCGCGGGGCGCGCACGGCCGGGAGACATGGGCTTCGACGTGGTGCATATCAATCTACACAAGACGTTTTCAACGCCGCACGGCGGTGGCGGGCCGGGAGCCGGCCCGGTCGCGGTGTCCGCACGCCTGACGCCGTACCTGCCCGCGCCGCATGTGATTCGCTCGGACGGGGGGCGGTACAGCTTCCTCACGCCGGAGAAGACGATCGGCAAGCTGCTCGGTTTTCACGGGAATGCGGGGGTGATTCTGCGCGCCATGGCGTACACGCTCTCACAGGGCGGGGAGGGCCTGCGGTCCGTGGCGGACCATGCGACGCTGAACGCGAACTATGTCCTGAGCCGGCTGCCGGAGGTGTTCGAGCGGCCGTTCGGCGACCTTTGCAAGCACGAGGCGATCGTGACGGTGCGCAAGGCGCAGAAGGAAAAGGGGATCAAGGCTTTCGACGTGGCAAAGCGGCTGCTCGACCTCGGCTTTCACGCGCCGACGATCTACTTTCCGCTGCTGGTGCCGGAGTGTTTCCTGATCGAGCCGACGGAAACGGAGAGCAAGGAGACGCTGGACCGTTTTCTCGCCGCGATGGAGCAGATCGCGCGCGAGATGGACGAGGACCCGGAATCGTTGCGCTCGGCGCCGGTTTCCCTGCCGACGGGCCGGCTGGACGAGGCTTCCGCGGCACGGGAACTGAACGTTTGCTGCCGGATTTAGGGAGGAAGAGAGGAGGAGGGGGAAGCTCAGCCGGCGATCGTGCCGTGCTGCTCCTCGCCCGGGTAGGGCTGGGGTTCGTTCTTCTCGTTCAGCACGACGACAATGGGCTTGTGCTCGCGGGCCTCGGCATCCTCCATCATGGCGTAGGAGATCACGAGGATACGGTCGCCGACCTGGGTCAGTCGCGCGGCGGGTCCGTTCATGCAAATGCTGCCGGAGCCACGCGGCGCCGGAATGACGTACGTCTCGAACCGTGCGCCGTTGTTGCGGTTGACGACGGTCACCTTCTCGTTCGTGAGCAGGTTCGCCGCGTCCATCAGGTCCTCGTCAATGGACACGCTGCCCACGTAAAGGAATTCCGCCTCCGTGACAGCCCCCAAGTGGAGCTTTGACTTCATCATTTCGCGGAACATGTCCGTGGGACTCCTTGGTGCGGATGGAAGGCCGGCGGGCGAACGCCCGCTTGAAGGGAGAGTGGCACGCCCGACGGGATTTGAACCCGTGTTACCGCCGTGAAAGGGCGGCGTCCTGGACCAGACTAGACGACGGGCGCGCGGTTTTCTGCCCCCCCTTCGGAGCCTCAGCCCCAAAGGGAGGCGAATTGAATGCCAACCACGGTTGCCGTGTCAACCCCGCAGCGGCGCCTTTTTTTGGCAAACAAGTGGGCCTGAGGGACGGGGAGGAAAGGGTGCGCTACACCCGCGCCGCCGAGCCCCAAAGCAGTTGACCGGACCGGGGGCCGCGCTCCAAAGACCTGTGAACGTGGCGAGAAACGAACAGGTAAAGTCATGCTGCCGGAAAACATCGATCGCATCAGGGAACTGACTGAAGTGCTCAGCCTCGAGGAGGCCCGCGAGATTGCTGACCGCGTGATGGAGGGCGGCCTCGCGCTGCCGGATATGGTGGAGCAGGTGGAGATGATCTCGCATCTCGCCGTGCGGAGTGCCCTTGCGCGTGACGAATTGGGCGACCCCGCCAGAACGAGACTGTACTCCGAGATCGTCTCGCTCTGCTGCCGCTCCGCGATGAAGCTGGAGCCGGAGCCGCCGGGGGCGCTCTCCGGGCTCGTGGGGTATCAGCTCCTGCTGCGTTGCTGCAGCGAGGATCTGCTCCCAGAGCTTGAACCGGAGCGACTTGCCGCCGAGATCGAGGCAGCCACCCCGATCGACGGGCATGCCTCCCGGGATTTGTTCGTTAGGGCACTTTGCGTGTATCTCATGTTGGGGTCCGGGGAGCGGGCGGAGCGGCTTGTCGCACTCGTTTCGCGAAACCCGGCGTGCCCCACCTTTGGCCAGCTCATGCAGGACCATGTTCCGTACCTGCCGGAGACGGAGCGGGAAGGCGTGGTGCAGCTGTTGCGGGCGCACCCGCGATTCGGCGAGTGATGGACGCGCCAGCCCATTCTACAGGTCCGCCTCGTCCTCGGCCAGGCGGAGAATGGGGTCGCGCTGTGAGCGGACGATGTCGCCGGGGCTGAGGGTGCCGTTTGTGGGGTCGTAGAGGATATTGAGCTTGGTGCCATGGCCCTTCTGGCCGTCGGGCCCTGCGGCGTATAGGCGCCAGGCACCGTAGGCGGGCTGGATGCCCTCGGCGGAGGCGACGAGGCCGCGCTCCATGAGGATGCCGGCCATCAGGTCGCTTTGGATGTAGCCGTAGAAGCGGACCGGATCGGGTTCGCGCTCCTGAAGGAGGGGGTCTTCGGGGAGGGCGCTCAGGTAGGCGATGGGGGTGGTGAGCGGAAAGCCCGGGGTGAACTCCACGGTGTTGATGCCCGCCTGGATGGCCGGGAAGTTGACCTGTCCGTTTTCGAGCACCTCGCCGTGCGGGGGGTATCTGTTGGCATCGACGCGGTAGGATTCGAGGGCCGTGGCAACCGTGCGCATGTCGTTCAAGGTGCGGGAGACCATGGCGCGGGTGCGGGCTTCGAGGAAGTTTGGGACCGCAATGGCGGCAAGAATGGCGATGATCGCCACGACGATGAGGAGTTCGATCAGGGTAAAGCCCTGCGGGGTGGGCGGATGGCGGCGCATTGGTCGGAGTCCCCTCCTGCCGTTGGTTGAGTGGGCGTGAAGCTGCAGGGGGACCCGTAGCATGATGGGTGCCGCGAAGAGCCGGGACCGTATGGGCCGGCCAGCACCGGGCCCGGATAGTGGTGGACTCGGGCGGGCGTAGCGCTTCAGGTTGGGCGGTGCCCTGCGCGGCAAGATCCCGGTGCTTGAGAAGGAGTGTTTTTCCATGTTTCCGTCAATCGGCAGGTACGTTTTGGCAGTGCTGGTGCCGTTTGTGGCCGGGGCTCCGGCAGTGGTCCCGGGCGAGGCCCGCAATTCGGAGCTGTGGGGCGAGGAGGGCGAATTGTGGGAAGAGGACGGCCGGCTGCCGGACTTTTCCTTCGCGGGCTACCGCTCGGGCGAGGAGCCCATCCCTTCACCGCCGGTTGCAGCCAGGGTGACGGATTTCGGCGCGGTGCCGGACGACGGCAATGACGACACGGAGGCGTTCCTTGCGGCGCTGGACGCAACGGAGGAGGGAGCGATCCTGATCCCTGAGGGGCGCTATATCCTGACGGACCGCGTGACTATACGGCGCCCGGGAGTGGTGCTGCGCGGAGAAGGGCCGGGCAGGACGGTGCTCCACTTTCCAAAGGGACTGGAGCACATTGACCCGAACCCCTCCCGGACCACGGGCGGGCAACCGGTGTCGAACTATTCCTGGTCGGACGGTTTTCTCGGCATCCGGGGAAGCATCAACAGCGAAAGCCTGGCGGGCATCGCTGCACCGGCGGAACGCGGCAGCCGGAGCATTACGGTGGAGGACCCGGAGCGGCTTGCCGAGGGGATGGACGTGCTGATCGAGCTTCGGGACGACGAGGAGAAGTCGCTCGTGCGGTATCTATACGCGGGCGATTCGGGCAACGTTTCGGAGATTCCCGCGGCGCGGTACCGCCCGGCCCAGCCCGCACGGATAGCGGAGATAGACGGGAACGAGGTGCTGCTCGACCGGGCGCTGCGGTACGAGTTGCGGCCGGAATGGCAGCCCACCGTCCGCCGGTTCGAGGCAACAGTTTCGGAGAGCGGTATCGAATCGCTCACGGTGGAGTTCCCCGAGCGGCATTACGAGGGGCACTTCACCGAGAAGGGGTACAATGCGCTCACGCTGGGCGGCGTGCGGGACTGCTGGTTCCGCGACATCGAGATCGTGAACAGCGACAGCGGGCTGCACGGAAATTCGCGATATTGCACCGTGAAGGGCATCACCTTCCGCGTCACCGGCGGCATGGAAGGCACCGGCGGGAATCACGGACACCACGGCCTGAGCGTCGGCGGAACGGACAACCTGGTCACGGATTTCGACTTCCAACAGCGCTTCATTCACGACCTTACCGTTTCGGTGCTCTCCGCAGGAAACGTGTTCTCGAACGGAAGGGGCGTGGATATCTGCTTCGACCATCACAAACGCGCGCCGCACGCAAACCTGTATACAAATATAGACATAGGCGCGGGAACGCGGCCTTGGCGAAGCGGCGGAGGCGCGGACCTTGGCCGGCACTGCGCGGCGTGGACGACGTTCTGGGGTATTCAGGCGGAGCAGTCCTTCGCCCGGCAGCCCGGCTGGAGCCCCGACCTTGTGAACTTCGTGGGCGTGCCGCTGACGGATTCCGAGTCGCTGGAGCCGGAAGGGCTGTGGATCGAGAACACGGACCCCTCGGCGCTGCGACCGGCCAATCTGCACGAGGCGCAGCTTTCGAAGCGGCTCGCCAACGGCGGGAAAACTCCGACGGCGGAGGAATAGTGCACCCCGCCGCCGGACCGGTCCGGACGGGCAGGGCTTGAGTGCCCAGTTCGTCACCCAATTGATTGGGTAGTATCTGGTTGAGCCGGCGCCCCTTGGCGCACGGGCCGAGGCACGTGCAGTGATCCCGCCGGAACGGCGGGTAGGCG
>SLMS01000244.1 GCA_007133495.1 Candidatus Sumerlaeota bacterium
GGATGTAGGTTTCGAGCCGCGTGTGGGTGCCCTTGGGGTTGGTGAGCTTGAAGGTCTCCATCACGAGCGGATTGGGCTCCACATAGACCTGCATGAAGCCCTGGGTGCTGAAGAGCCCGCGGTTTATCTGCTCGTCGCCGCGTGTCCAATCGACGACGGCGCGGTTGGGGACTTCGGCGGCGGCGGAGAGTGCGAGCAGGGCTCCGGCGGTGGTTGCGGCGATGGTAGGGGCCTTGTGGATGCTGGCGGGCTCTTTCATGGGAATCCTCCGTGATTGTAACCGATTACAAGCACGGTCCAACCGCAGCCCCGTGTCAACCCTCACCGGGCCCCGACCTTCACTTTCCTTTCCGGAGAGCTTCCTCGAAATCGAGCAGGGAGTCCTGCTGCGGGCCGGTCTCGATGCTGCCGGGCCGTTTGCGGCGCACCTTGGCGATGGCCTGCTCGGCGCTCTCGCCCTCCTTGATCAGGTACGCGGCCAGCATGGTGCCGGTCCTCCCGACGCCCGCCCGGCAGTGGGTCAGCACCGCCCCGCCCTCGCCGCGCACCTCGTCCACGAAGCGGCAGAACTCGCGCATCTGGCCGAGCGTGGGGGCGGTGAAGTCCTCCACCGGCAGGTGGAGGTATTTGAATCCCGCCTCGTTCAGCACGGCGGCGGGGAGCGGCTCCTCAGTAAGGGAGACAATCGCGCGGATGCCCTGGCGGCGGGCGGCCTCCAACTCGTTGGTGAGCGGGCCCATCGTGCCCGGCGATGCGGAGCCAGCCAGTACGCCGGGAATAAGGAAGGAAAAATTAGCCGGCATTCTTACCAGTAGCCTCCCCGGGTGCCTTCTTCCGACTGGCGTGTTGCCAGCGGGTCCGGCCGAAGTAAAGGCAACACCCTGCGCCGATCAACCCCGCAAGGAAGCCCGGGTACGCGGCGAAGGGCACGACCCCCGGCCGCCAGCGGCGCTCGAACTCCCACTCTCCCGGCCCGGTGATGCGGACCGTGCGGCCGTCCACCCGCTCCATGGGAGCGTCAGAATCCGCAGCAAGCGCCCAGTCCCCGTGTTCGGGCATGGCAAGGTGTATATACAGCGGCGCTTCGTGCGCGGTCACGCGCAGGTGCCAGAGCGAGGCAGTGCGTTCGAGCACTTCCACGGTGCCGAGTTCCGGGTCCGGGGCTGCATCGAGGAAGTCCCGCTCCGCCGACACCCAGGCCCATCCGCGTGCGGTGGTGTTGCGGAAGACGCGCAGACCGGAGGGCCCGGGGGCCTCTTCGGCCTCCAGCCCCAGCTCCTCCAGCTCGGCGGCCAGCCCGCCAGCGGGATAGGAAAGCACGTGCGTCACGTTGTAGGCGTCGAAAAAGCGCGTGTCGTTCACTCCCCAGTGACTGAGGAACGGGGCGGTTGGTCCACGCGGCGAGGGTTCGAGCGAGCGGTAGTAATCCTCCATGTATCCGGCCAGGATCAGTTGCTGGTAGCCGCGGGTTGTGGGAACGCCAAGGGCGGCGGGCCGTTCCATGAGGAGTTCGCGCTGGAAGTGGTCGTACATGAAGGTGAGAAGGGTGTCGGTGTAGTGCACGCGGCCGGGGACGTCGCGAAGCCATGTCACGATGGGGGTGTCGGGGTAGAAGTGCTCCTGGAAACGCCCGGAGGCGATACGGTGGTAGGGCGCTTCGGTGATGAGGTCCCCGGGAGGGGCGTCGGTGGGGATGGTGACCGTAAAGGGCTGCCAGAAACGGAGCAGGTCCACGGCGCCAAGGGCGAGCAGGATGGCCAGCATGGCCACGGGCACGAACCGGCGGAGCACGATGGCGGCTCCGAGGAGGCCGGTGGTGGCGGCCACGAGCAGCCCCCATTCCACCGAGCTTCGGGCGAAGTCCGTCAGCCTCTCGGCGGCTCCCTGCGGGTCGGCGGTGCCTGCCTGGGCCACGATGCCCTCCAGCCCGAATCCGGAAAGGATGGGGCCGAGAAAAAGCCGGAAGATGAGGGCAATAAGCACGAAAGCACCCGCAGCGGCAGCCCACGCGGCGAGAACCTGCGTGCGGGGCTCGTCCGGCCGCCCTCGGCTCTCGCGCAGCAGTACCTCGATGCCCCAGCCCGCGCCGATGGCCACGGCGGCCGCGGGCCAGAGTATCCAGCGGGCCGGCACGCGGAAGAAGTCGAACGTCGGGACGTATTCCGTCAGCGCCAGGAACAGAAAGCCGTGTTCGCCAAACGCCACAAGCAGGCCGAAGAGCGACAGCACCCCGAGTGTCACCCCCCAGCGCAGGTTGTCCCGGTAATTGAAACGAGCGTCCACCTCCCGGTGAAGCCGGATGCCTCCGTGCACGACGGCGAACAGCGCCAGAACAAGCGCGGCCATCCCGGAGAACATGTTCGTCTCATGGTATCCGACGCGCGACCCCCAGTAGGACTCCTCCATGTTTCCGGCGGTAAAGAAGTCCGGGAAGAGCCAGGTGACCATCAGGCGCGGCTGGAGCGACCCGTCTGCAAGGAAGGCCCACCGGTCATCCGCTCCCCGGGGGAAGGCCTTCGACTGAAAGTCCAGCGCCGGCATGAGAACCGGGAAGGCAAGCAGGAGCGCGATCGCCCCGGCCAGGAGGAACCCGCCGCCAAGCCGCAGCATGGTCTCGCCGCTGTGGCGCCAGACCATCCGGCCTGCCGTCCAGAAGGCCAGCCCCACCCATGTCATCTGGACCACCTGCGGGGCGCCCGCGGCGACCTGAAGGGCCCCGAACACCCCCAGTGCCAACGTCCACCGCAGGCGCGGGCCGCGTTCGAGCAATTGGCGCTCCGCCGCCAGCCACATCCACGGAATCCAGGCAAACGTATAGACAAAGACCTGCACGCCATCGGTCAGCCGGAGCATCTGATAGCCGCCGAACGTCCAGACGAATGCGGCCACCATCGCCGCCGCGAAACCGAGCCGCTGCCGGCAGAGGAGAAAGAACCCGAAGCCACCGAAGAAAAAATGAGCGAGGGCGAGGAGCGTGAACGTCCGCTCGAGCGGACCATGGACCAGGTGGAGCCAGTTGGGGGGGTAGAAGGCGCCCGTCTGGATGTCGTCCAGCCCGGGCCGGCCGGAGAAGGTGTCCGGAGCCCATCCGGAGAACCAGCCATGCTCGAGCTGGCCGTGGCGCATGGGATAGAGCTGGTTGACCAGGTCGCCCCCGCAGAGCGCCTGGATGCCGAAGAGCAGCGGCCCGTGCCAGACCATCAGCCCCAGCAACAGAATGCCGGCCGCTCCCAACAGATGTTTGACCCCGCCCGGGGCGCCCGTATTCGATCCCATTGTTTGCTTATCGTCCGGGGCCCGGCAGGGCCCTCAAGGGGAAACGTGCCATGCCAACGGAGTTGCCCGAACCCTCCTTCCTCGCCATCATCCAACTCCATCAGATTCAGGCGATGTTGCACCTTGGCCTGCTGCCGGACCCGCAGTCGGGGCAACCGGCGCCGGTGGACACCGCACGGGCGCGCTTCGAACTCGAACTGCTCGGTATCCTGCGGGAGAAAACCAGCGGCCACCTCGACCCCGAGGAGACGGAACTGCTCGAAGAGGTGATCTCCTCGCTTGAACACGCCATCTCGGTGCGGGAGTCGGGGGGCGCGGAAGGTTGAGCACTCCGGTCCGTTTCGGCTTTTTCGGCGGCAGCTTCGATCCTCCGCATCTTGCGCACACGCTCGCGGCGCTCTGGGCGCTGGAGACCGGGGAGGTGGACCGGGTGCTGGTGGTTCCGGCGGCCCGGCATCCCTTCGGCAAGGAGTGCGGCGCGTCGTGGGAGGACCGGTTGGAGATGTGCCGGCTCGCCTTCCGCCGGCTGGAGCCGGACGTGGAGGTCTCGGACATTGAGGGCCGGCTGGGCGGGGTCAGCTATACGCACCGCACGATCACCGAACTGCTGGCGGCGCGGCCTGGCTCGAGCTTCCGGCTCCTGACGGGGTCGGACATCGTGGACGATCTGCCGAAGTGGAAGAACGGACCCGAATTGCTGGAGCTTGCGCCGGTGCTGGAGCTTCCCCGCCCGGGAGGTGCGTCTGCGGCGGAGGGCGTCTATCTGCCGGACGTCAGCAGCACGCGGGTGCGTGAGGCGCTGGCGGGCGGGCAGCCGGCGGAGGGACTGTTGGGGTTCGAGGTCCGCCGCTATATCGCCGGGCGGGGGCTCTACCGTCAATGAGCGGGAGGCGCCTCGTCCGGCAGCTCTCCCTTGTAGCCGGCGGCGTCAAGCGCGGACAGCAGCGCGTGTCCCGGCACCACCGAGGCATCGTAGGTCACGATGGCCCGGCCTTCCTCGAGCGCCACGTCCGCGGAGAAGACCCCTTCGGTCTTCTCCAGCGCCTCGCGGACGGTCCGCGCGCAGTTGTCGCACGACATGCCATGGACTCTGATTGTCGCTTGGGTGGGAACCATATCGACTTCATCCTTTCGAGCGTACTCCTCCCGGGACAGCAAACCTCGTGGCACCTTGGGGATGGCGCATCCCGTTGGGGAAGCGCCCGCCTTCCGGTGCACGCTTCGATGAAAGACCTTTGAATGGAAACAGGTTTCCTCTCTGCGGACAACCGTTACTTGCTGGTCACCGGTGCAAGCGGGTATATCGGTGAACGGCTGGCCCGCCGCCTTGCCGCCGCCGGCGCCACGGTCGCCGGCACCTACCTGAGCAATCCTATCGCCATCGATGGCGTGGACACCGTGCCGGTGGACCTGACCGACGCGCGCGCCGCCGGCCGGCTGCTGCGCGACATGCGCCCCCGCGCCATTGTCCACGCCGCCGCAATGACCAGCGTCGGGCAGTGCGAACAGCACCCGGAGGAGGCGCGCGCCGCGATTCTCGGCTCGACGGAAAACCTCCGCGCCGCGATCGAAACCCACGCCCCCGAAACGCCGCTGCTCCTTTTCTCCACCGATCAGGTCTTCGACGGCGAATCGCCCCCGTTTGCCGAGGACGCGCCCCCCAAACCGGTCCATCTTTACGGCAGTCTGAAGTGCGCAGCGGAGCAGGTGGCGCTCGGTCTCGCGGGCGGCACGGTGCTGCGCTCCGCCCTTGTGTACGGGTCGCCCGGACGGTTCCGGGGCTCGTTTCTGAGCTGGATGCACGAAGCCCTGACAGCCGGGCGGGAGTTGACCCTCTTCACGGACGAATGGCGGACACCGGTTTTCGTGGATGACCTGATCGAGGCAGTGCAGATTTTGCTGACGCGCCCGGACCGGCGCGTCTTCCACGCCGGAGGGCCGGAGCGGCTCTCCCGCGTGGAGATGGGGCGGGTGTTCTGCCGGGTTTTCGGCTTGCCCGGGGACTCCATCCGGCCCGTCAAGAGGTCCGCCGCCGCCGGCCCGGTTCCGCGTCTGGCGGACGTATCGCTCACCTGCGGCGCCCTCCGATCGCTCGGCTGGCGCCCCATCAACTTCATGGACGGATTGGCGCGATGCCGAGAACAATGGAAGTGAGGTCCCTTACTCCCCGGCGGCCCGCAGGATGGCCGCTGGCATTCCTTGCGGCGTGCCTCCTTCTGGTGTCCGCCGCCGCTCCGGCCCAGTCATCGGATGAGTACCTCCTTGCCATCACGGCCAACAACCATCCGCTCTATCCAATCCTGACCGATGAGCCGCCCGTGGAGGACCCCACCGGCCAGTTCGAGGAAGGCGTGCGCGAACTGCGCGAAGAGCACCCGGACGCGTTCTTCGTCGAGGCGGGCGAGTTCGCCTCCTTTGGCGCCGTCCTGGAAACGGCCTACCGCTCCCGAAACCTCAACTTCGTTGACCAGATGGACTACTCGGCGGTGCACCTGAGCGCGCGGGATGCCTCGCTGACGACGATCGGCACGAGCGGGCTCCATTACGCCCCGGATTCGATCATGGACCGCATCGTGACGAACATTCATACGACCAATCCGCGCCCGCTGGACCTTCCCTCGCACCGGCGCACGGAGAACGCCGCCGGTCAGGCGGTGATCTTCCAAAGCCTGCACTCCATGAGCCGGGCGCAGGGGCTCTCCGACCGCATGGCACTCCTCAACCCCGAACAATGGGAGGAAATCCGCGAGCGGCTGACAGAAGCCGCCGGGGACCACGAAGGGCCGGTGGTCGCCTCCGGCAGCCTGACTGAGGAAGAGTGGGAGGAGTTCTTCGCCTCCGGCACCCCGCCCATTCACATGTACGTGGACACCGGGTGGACGGGCTCCACGGAGCCCGAACTGCGCGACGGCGTCTGGCGCATTCCCGCACCGGCAATGGGCGAAGTCCATCTGGTCGGCTTCCGGTTCCGCGAGGCGGAACTGGACGGCGAACCCACGGTTGAAAAGGTGGAACTGCTCCCCGGCATCGAGCCGGAGGACCTGATCAAGTACCCTCTCCCACGCATTGGCGTGCCGATCACGAACCTCAACAACGTGATGCGTCAGTTCTTCTCCGTCACGGCGGATTCGGTGCGGCAGGACCGCGTGGACGACGAAGGGATAGAGGACCTGACGGCGGTCGAGCGCCCCATGGTCTATCACCTGGAGGACGAGGAGGAGGGCACGCAGCGGCTCTACCGCATCATGTCGATCATCCCGCATTACCAGCGGCCGGGGCTGCTGGCGGTGGGCTGGCCCGAGACCCACGCCATCATTGTGCTCAACGACGACCACGAACTCGTCCGCTTCATCAGCCGGATTCATTACCCGGTGGGCGGGCTGGACACGACGGTGCTCGAAGCCATCCAGCGGCTGCCCGGCACGCCGCAGGAGGAATGGGCACCCGACCCCGAACTGGCGGCTGGCGTGGAAATGGTCTGGGAGTGGGTCGTGGACGACATCCGGCGCACCATCGAACTCGACAAGCGCCTCTACGGTGAGGGCGGGCTCTACTACATCCCGCCGGACGAGGACTGACCCGCCAGGGACGACTGCAAGCTGCTTGACCGAACGCAGCCCGGCATGATCGTCTCAGATAACGGGGCGCCAAGGGAGGACCCGCTCAGATGTCAGTCAAAGCCGTTTACCGCAACGGAGTCTTCAAGCCACTCTGCCGAGTGGACCTGCCCGAGGAAACCGAGGTGGAACTGCAGGTGTTGCAGTGCCCGGATCCGAAGCAACAGCCCGCCGCTCCCTCAACTGCCGACCCTCAGCAGCGCGAACCTCTCCGTGATGAGTCCGGTAAGGTTCTCTCGCTCGGCCTTGCCACTCCGCCGCCCCCTGATTTCAAGGAACTCGGTCCCGAGTGGCAGGCTTACACGGGTTGAAGGTCCTTCTCGATACCTGCACCTTCCTCTGGCTTGACGCATCGCCAGAGCGGCTTGGTCCCGCAGCACGGGTGGCCTTGGCAAAATCCTCCACCACCCGCTTCCTGAGTCATGCAACCATATGGGAGCTCGCGATAAAGACGTCCTTGGGAAAGCTAAGCCTGACCACAGAGCTTCCGGAAATCATCGAGGCCTACGAAAAGCGGGGGATCATCACCCTCCTCCCAATCGAACTCCCACACCTGTATCGGCTTGCAGCACTTCCATGGGTGCACCGTGACCCATTCGATCGGCTTCTCGTCGCTCAGGCGCTCGCGGAGGGTCTGACGCTCATCACTCCCGATCCGACAATTAACGGGTACGGCGCTGAAACCCTGTGGGAATGAGGACTGACCCGACCGCCAAATTCCTTTGGCATGAGCAAGGCATAACCCACTACAGTTGGAGCCTTGCACGGCTCACTCCCGCATAAGGGCCCGCCAAGCACTCGCGCATGACAACCCCCCGCTTCCGCAAAATACTCCTCATCAATCCCCCCACCGGGCTCTACCGGCGGGACGACCGCTGCCAGTGCACCGTTGAGGACCAGACCGTCCAGGTCGTCTTCCCTCCGATGGACCTTGCCATGTCGGCGGCCTGCGCCGAGCGCGCCGGGGCCGAATGCCGCATCGCCGATTACCCGGCGGAGGGGCGCGGCTGGGAGGCGTTCCTTCACGACTTGCGTGAGTTCCAGCCGGACCTGCTCGTCCTCAACTCCACCACCGCCACGCTCCAGGGCGACCTCCAGACCTGCCACATCGCCCGCGAACACCTCGCGGACATCGTCACCGCCGCCAAGGGCGAGACGCTCGTCGTCAACGCCATCTCCGTCCTGCGCGACCACCCGGAGCTGGACGTCATCCTGCCGAACGAGCCCGAGGAGGCCGTGGAAGAACTCGTCCGCGGCGAGCCCTTCAGCGCCGTCCGCGGGTCGCACTTCCGCGGCAGCCTGCTGGAGCGCTTCGGCGAGGAGCCTGGGCTGGACCTTTCCCTCCCCGAGGGGAGGGCCCAGATCTCCCACATCGCCGCGCGCCGCCTCGCCCGCGACGCCGCCAACGGGCAGGCCGCCGCCTCCGCGCCCGCCCAGGGGCAGGACGAACTCCCCCTCGCCCA
>SLMS01000026.1 GCA_007133495.1 Candidatus Sumerlaeota bacterium
ACAGACTTCGTAAAGGACCGGGTGGCGGTCGAAATTCAATTTGCCAAGTATTCGTTCGTTGCGTATGACCTCTTTGTCAAGCATCTTACCTTCTATGTAGGAGACCTTATAGATGTGGGGGTCGAGGTCCTTCCGATGAAGTCGCTGCAGAGGGAGATGAGCTCCGGAGTTCCATACTATGAAGCCGAACTGTATAATGTAGTCCGTCAGGGGCGTGGGGTCCCTGCCGTCCCGCTCGTTCTCGTTGGAATCGAGCCATAGAGATGCCCATTGCATCCGGGCGGCGGTATCAGTAAAAGCCCAACTGGCGGTACCTCTCCTCCCTTTCCATGACTTCCTGTTTGGGGTAGTCGGTCTCGAATACCTCGATGGCGCGGTTCAGGCTGTATAGATTGAAGAGCAGCAGGGCTGCCAAGTGGACGGCCAGCCAGCCCTTGAAGAGCGCGCTTCCGCCCGAGAGCTTTGGCGCGAGCAGCGCCGCCACGATCACCACCAGCAGCGTGTGCCAGTTCGGGGAGTAGATGATGAACTCCCGCCCGTATAGATAGTGCATGAAGAACTGGAAGAGGACGGCAAGCCAGAGCAACATGATCGGGGCCGTGACGCGGTGCCAGCGCACGAGCAGGATGAGCAGCAGCAGGTGCGAGGCGAGCAGCGGCATGGCCCACGGCGGCCAGTTGTGCAGGTCCTCCTCCGCGATGCTGAGGGAGGTGAACAGGCGGTCGGGCCGGCCGCGGTGGTGCCATTCGACGATGGTTGGTTCCGGGGCGGCAAAGTTGTATAGAAGGAAGTGCCGGCTCACGACCGACAGCCGGTGAACCGGGTGCTCCATGACCTCCTCGATCTCGACGAAGCGCAGCTCTCTTTCGATGATGCGGTCTATACGGTAGTGTTTTTCCGCGCCCTTGAAGATCGTTTCCTTTGCGGTCATGGCGACATAGGCGGCTCCCCAGAGCATGAGCGTCAGGGCCGCCAGCGCAGCGAGGGCCTTCAGCACCTTCAGTGGCCGCGCCCTGTCCTCCTCCTCGTGAAACACACCGTATAGACGATAGCTCAGGGCCAGAAACCAGTGCCCCACCTGGGTGACCGTGATCCCGAAACAGACGGCTCCGATGGCGAGCCAGGCGACGCCCTCCCAGCCCCGGAAGCCCCGTCCCACCCGGTGAAAAAGGAACACGTAGGGGAGCAGCGAGGTGAAGGCGGAGGCCGATGCGCTGTCCGGGAACGAGGCGAGCAGGAGCGTGCTGTACGACGCGCCGAAAAGCCCCATGGCGAAGACAGCAGCCCGCCGGCTTCCGCCGGTGACCAGCCATGCCAGCCATCCGGCGAGTACGCCGGCAAGGACCATCATCCCCACCGACAGGATCTTCGCGGCGGAATCGCGGTCCTCCCCGCCGAAGAAAAGCTCATGGACCGGGACGCCGATGAAGGCGATGAACTTATAGAGCGGGTGGGCACGGGCGCGGTCGGACCGGTCCCAGGAGGTCCAGTCATCCACCACCCGGCTGACGTCCATGTCGAAATACGCGTCGGGGATGGAGCCGTAAAGCTGGATGTCCCGGGCGATGGAAAATGCCCCGAAAAGGAGGACGGGCAGGAGCGCCAGCGCGCCGGCGAGCAGCACGCAGCAGGGCAGCTTTCCTTTCGCTCTGGCCATCGGGTTCATCGTTCGGTTGCTCCCGGGGTCCGCGGACCGGACTGCTACCAGCCCAGTGCCGGTTTCGGCTCAAGACGGTAAAGCCAAATCTGCCAATCCATGTAGTTACGGTACACGTCGAACCTGTCCACCAGGTGGATGTCGTAGTAGGTGGAGAGGGTTTCGAGCCGCTCGGGGTAACTGCCGGGGAGGTGCTCCATCGTGTGGGTCCGGCCGTGCTCGTCCACGAAATCCACCTTGTCGATGTGGTCCTCGGTGATGATGTAGCGCGGCCGGAACGCCTCGATCTGCTCCTCCAGCTTGCCGGAGCGGAACCGGTCGGTGACGGGAATAATGTCCTCTTTGTATAGACTCACGGTGGGGGCGAAGTGGCCGAGGAGGACGTTGTTCCATTCCGGGTCGGCGCTCATGATCTCGTGAATGTCCCCGGCGAACTCCTGGAAGGAGTACTCCACGTTGGTGAGATACCAGTGCACCTGCCGTGCTTGACGGGCGACGCCGAGGGCCGTCAGCCCGATGAACCCAACGAGGAGAATCTTTCCGAGCAGGTGCCGCGTGGCCTGCAGGTAGAGGTGCTTCAGGATGAGCGCAGAAAGGATTCCGTACGGCACCATAAGCGGCGGCCAGTAGCGCGGCCGCAGGTTCACATAGAACGTGTACATCCCGATATAGAGCACGATCCAGGCGATGGAGAACCACACGAGAGGGTTCCTGCGGAAGCGCGAGTCGAACAGAATCAGCAGCGGCACGAGAATACGCATCACCCGGTAATAGACACGGTCAACGATCTGCACCCGGTCGATCAGGCGCTTACCGTACTCCATAAGCACGTTTGGATCGAGTGACGCCTGCAGCCCCACGTTCAGGGTATGAAAATAGGCGAAATCCTCCGGATATCGGCGCGCGAGGAGGAGAAAATGTGCCACCACGATGATGACGAAGACACCAAGGGCGGGGAGCGGCTTCAGCCATTTCTCCCGGCTCCCCCAGTTGGTCAGAAAAAGCGCCATCATGAGGACTGGCAAGGCGAACGCGGCGCTCGTCTTTGTATAGAACGCCAGCCCGTACGCGAGTCCCGCGAGCCCTGACAGCACCCATCCCTTGCTGCCGTGCGTATGTACCGCCAGATAGATTGACACCATGATCCAGAACGTCATGGGTATCTCGGCCAGGGCAATGCGGCTGTATATCAGGAAGAGAAAGTTCACGGACACGATACCGACGGCGAACAGGCCGGTCCAGCGGTCCTCGAACCGCCGGAGCAGCAGGTACATCAGCACCATCGTGCCAACGTAGGAGAAGAAAATGGTGAGCCGCGCGGCGATGATGTTCATGCCGAAGATGGCAAAGGACGCCAGGTGCATGAGCTGGAGCACCGGCAGGTTGACGGCGAAGTTCAGCCCGCCGGGCCGGTGCCACTCGCCGCTCTGCCAGTAGTAGATGGCGTTGGCAGCGTACCAGCCCTCGTCGCTGTAGAGCACGCCGTCACCGAGCAGGTCCTTGAACGCCGGAAAGTCTCCGCCGAGGTGAAGCAGCCGCATGGAGACGAGCAGGACACAGAGGCCGGCACCTGCCCAGAACAGGATTGTGCGGTTGCGGGGGGAGAGCCACGAGGGTGCCGGGGGAGCCCCGCCGGGTTCCTTCGCCCGCGGTTCGACGCGGGAGACCGGCCGGGTGGGCTTTGCCGGGTCGGGTCCGGCGGTGTGGGCCGCAGGCTTGTCCTCCCGCACGAGCGCCGCGCCCTCACCTGCTCCCTCCCGCTTGTCCTGATCCTTGGCCATGTCCATCTGCTGGGTGGAATCGCTTTCCGCCGCATTGCTGGCGGTGGAAGCCGTGCATTCTCAGTCTGGCGGGACAAGCAATGCCGTCCGGGGCCATGTCAAAGGGAACTTCCCCAGCATCGCGGGAGGGAAGGAATCCGCTTGCTTTGATGGCACCGGCGGGGTCACGTTTTCCGCGTGTGCAGGTACTTCGTGAAAGGCACTCGATCATCGGCGTAAACAACCACTCGACCCCCTCCCTTGCAGGCCGGCTTCGCAGCAAGCTGGCGGAGGAGTTGCCGCCCCGGCGGCTGTACCATGTTCTCGGCGTCGAAGGCCTTGCGGTCCACCTGGCCGGCCAGTGGGGCGCTTCGGCAGAAAAGGCGATGCTCGCCGCGCTCCTTCACGACGCCGCCAAGACCCTTCCCGATTCCGAACAGAAGGCCCTCATGATGGACTCGCCCGTCTTCACGGCGGGGGAGGAGGACCTTGCTCATGCCCAGCTCTGGCACGGCCCGGCGGCCACGTCGCTCGCCGTGCAGGAGTACGGTATTCAGGACCGGGAAGTGCTCGAAGCGGTCGCCTACCACACCACAGGGAATCCGGGGGTCGGGACGCTTGGACTCGTGCTCTACGTGGCGGATTACCTGGAACCCACACGGAGCTTTGCGGACGTCTCGGAGCTGCGCCGCGAAGTCCTCCCGCTCCCTCCGCGGCGGGCCGCGCTCGCTGTGGCACGGAGAAAGCTCCGGCATATAGCGAACCGGGGCCGCAAGGCCCACGGGCGGACCATTGCGATGGAGCAGTGGCTCCGCGACACACTTTCCGCTGACTGAGAGAAAGGAACTCCCACTTGCCAGTCATGGATACCATGCGCAGAGCGGCGCTGGCCGCAAGTTTCGCTGCCGACAAGAAGGCTCAGGACATCGTGGTGCTGGACGTGCAAGGACTGTGCAACTTTGCAGACGTTTTTGTCCTGTGCACCGGCACCAACCGCGTTCAACTGAACGCCATCAGCGACGGCATTCAGAGAGGCTTCAAGCAATTGCGCATGAAAAATCCTGTGGATGAGGGGCGCCGCAACGGTAACTGGGCGGTGCTCGATTACGGGGACGTGGTGGTCCACATCATGAGCGAGGAGGCCCGGAGCTTCTACCGGCTCGAGCGGCTTTGGGGCGACGCCGTGGAGGTGGACTGGGAAAGCCATCTGGCCGAAGCCGATGCCGAGGCGGTCTCGGCGCGGCGCTCCTGACTCCGCTGGGCCGGACACCCGTTCGGCCAGGCGCCTCGCCCCTCTGCAGAATCAGCCGCCTGCGGGTTCCTCCACAGGGGGGACCTGTTCGACCCAGATCAAATCGTCCACGGGGTAGCCCGCCTCGCGGGCCTGTTCGGTCAGGCGTTCGGTGATGGCGCTGTCCAGGGTGCGCTCGCGCGCCAGAATCCACAGATAACTCCGGGTGGGACCGCTCACCATTGCCCAGCGGTAGTCCTCCTTGTCCAGCGCGATGATGTGGTAGCCGCCGCGGAACGGCCACTGGAAGGTGACGCTCAGGCTGCCGGTGGTCTCGTCGCCACGGAATCGCGCCACGCCTTCCGCCTCTTTCCACTCACCCTTCTCTGCGTTGTACCCGCGGTTGACCACGTCGATCCGCCCGTCCTCGCGTAGCGTGTATTCGGCCGTGACGTGAGAGAGGCCGCGCTCGAACCGATGGTCGAGGCGGGCGATCTCGTACCAGGTGCCGAGGTAGCGCTCCACCTCGAAGCCCGTGACGGGCTCGACGCCGCGGGGCACGCGGGTGCAGCCGGTGGAGGCGAAGGCGGCGAGAGTTACTGTAAGGACCACGGCGGCGAGTCGCATCGGAGGGCGCCTTTCCGGGGAGGGTGTCCGGCGTTGAGGGCATTTTCGGCCCTGCCCGGACCGGATGGGCAGGGAGCGTGCCGGGTGCCGGAGAGGGGTGGGGTGGACTCGAATCTGACCGGTCTGGAGCAAAAGTGGACAGACTTACGTCCACCTTCGGGCCAGACCGGTCAGGAAGCTGGCTTGTTCGTGCTGTCCAGCCCGCCCGAGCGGATGGCCTCGGCGGCGGCGTGCAGGCCCACCAAGCACTCCCCCCGGCCACTGGGACCGGGGGGAGTCAGCGCTACTGCGCAGGGGAAGGCCGGGGCTGCCGGCCATTGGTGTTTGTGGTTAGTAAAGCATCCACTCGGGTACGCTGACGGCGTCTTCTACTGGAGCCATCGCGGCGCCCGCATAACTCCGGGCCTGCATCATAGGCTCGGGGGATTCTTCCCAGGTCACTTGCCCGCCTTCGGCGACCGTTCCAATGAAGACCGTGGTTACGCCGGCCGAAGCTCCGGTGGTGCTCGAGCCGCCCGGCATGACAATCATGTCGTTGGCCGCGGCGCCAGCGGGGCGGCCCCGCTCCTCGGGAAGCGGAGTGCCGTTCTCCCACACCGAAGTCAGCCCGAACTCGAACTTGGTGTAGTACACCAAATCGCGTGGTGCGCCGCTACCGGCGATAAGGTAGAGGAAGGTATCCCCCACTGGATCAGTCGCCGTCATGACGGCCTGCTCCCACCGCCTCGAGTAATCGGTGCTGTAGGTTTCGCTGACCCAGGCGCCGGTGAGGTCGCCGTTCGCCTCCGGAGTGATGAGGTCCACGCGCATGCTGCGGTCATCAGCCGGGACATCAGGCTGGTTGCCACTGAAGTGGACGAGTGTCCCGTCAATCCCGATGGCAGGGTTGAACCAGTCGGTGGTGGGGATGGTCATGCCAGCGGTGTCCCAAGGGCCGATTTCACCAGTAGTGGCGTCTATCGGGGCGTAGAGAATGCGGTCGGTGTAGCCGGGTTCATCCTGTGCGCCGCCGAGTATGTAAACGTATGCGGAGCCGTTGACCTCCAGAAAGGCTGTGCCGCCGATGCGCTGGGTCGAGGGCGGTTCGGGGAAAGGATCGGAGAGCTGGAATTCGCCGAGTGATCCGTCGGGGTTCACGTCGGCCCAAGCAATCATCGTGGGGCTCACAGTGTCGTGGTCCGAGGCGGAGAACCGTGTGGCGGGGCCGACATAAAGGCGGCCATTGTAGTAGTTTACACTGTTGAACAGGTACCCCCAGTGCAGGTACTGTCCGGTGTCGGGGTGCTCATCCGGCAGGAGGTTGCCGGCGCGGCGCCAGTTGGTCACGGTTTTGGCATCGGTGTCCACGTCTGCCACGAGAACACTGCCGAGGGCTAGGTTGTCGCGGCCGTCCAGGTCGTTGTCCACCCCTTCAGGAGTCTCTGCCATGTCTCCATCGGTGGTGGCGCCGCCGGCTACGTACAGGTAGTAGTCCGGCTGGGCTTGTGCGCTGGCGGCTCCAAAGCCGATCAGCGCGGCTGCTGCCAACAATGCTGCGTGTCGCATGGACTTCTCCCTTCCTCGAATGGGGTTTGGGGCCTGTGAGGCCCACCAGTTGGGATTGCTGAGGCATGCTAATGAGTGCAGCGGTCCAAGCAGCGGGCAAGTCCTATTTTGCAGTTCTTTCCAGTTCCTCGAAATCCGGGGTGGGAAGAGCGACAGTCAGCCGGCGCTCCTGCTTCAGTCCTGTGGGTTGGCGGCCACCGCCCCCGAGCGGATGGCCTCGGCGGCAGTGTGCAGGCGGCGGGCAGTTTCCCCGCGGCCGAGGAGCCGCAGCACGTCGAACAGGCCCGGGCTCGCCGTGCGGCCGGTCACCGCAAGCCGGATGGGCTGGGCCACCTTGCCGAACCCGAGCTGGCGCTCTTCGGCGAGTTTGCGCAGGGCAGGCTCCAGCACTTCACCGGTGAAGGGCTCGGCTGTTTCGATGACTCCGGCAGCGGCGGCGAGAAGGTCCGCGGCCTCGGGGGACTTGAAGAACTTGCGGGCTCCCTTGGGCTCGTAGGTCCCGGGGGGCTCAAAGAAGTAGGCGAGCGCGGGAGGGAACTCGGAGAGGAGCTTGCAGCGCTCGATCTCCAGCCCGATGACCTCGGCGAGCCATCCCTCCGGCCGGCCGGCGGCATTGAGGCCGGCATTTTCGAGGAAGGGTATCGTGCGGCGGACGATCTCCTCCGCCGGCAGGTTGCGTATATACCAGCCGTTCTGGTATAGATACTTGTCCTCGTCGAAGTTGGCGTTGGCCTTGCCGAGGCGCTCGAGGCCGAACTCGCGGATGAGATCCTCGAGGGGGAATATCTCCTCGCCGCTGGGGTGGCTCCAGCCGAGGAGGGCGAGGAAGTTGACGGTCGCCTCGCGGAGGTAGCCCAGGTCGCGGCGGGCGGAGACACTTACGGGGTAGCGCGGATCAGCGTCCTCGTCGCGCTTGCTCATCTTCTTGCCGCCGCGGGTGATGAGGGGGAGGTGCGTATAGACGGGCACGTCATACCCCATTGCCTGGAGGAGGAGCACCTGCTTGGCGGCATTGCTTAGGTGATCGGCTCCGCGGATGACGTGGGTGATTCCCATGAGCGCGTCGTCCACCGCGCAGACGAAATTGTACAGCGGCGTGCCGGGATTTTCGATGGTGCCCGGCCGGGTGATGATAAAGTCGCCGATGGCGGCGCTCTCGAACCGGCACTCGGACTCGCCGCTCATGAGCGTCTCCGGTACGGTGGTGTGCCCCTCGTCCGGCACCTTGAAGCGCCAGACGAACGACTGGCCGGAGTCCATGCGCTCCTGGACCTCTTCGGGAGAGAGGCGCAGCGCCGCGCGGTTGTAGATGGGATTGCGCTTTTCGGCCATGGCCTGCTCGCGCATCCGGTCGAGTTCCTCCTTCGTCTCGAAGGCGGGATAGACCTTCCCCTCGGAGCGGAGCCGCTCGAGGTGCTCCATGTAGAGGCTGGTGCGCTGGCTC
>SLMS01000329.1 GCA_007133495.1 Candidatus Sumerlaeota bacterium
CCGAGGTGCCGGCGGTTCATTCGCCCGACGGGCAGGATGTCGTAGTTGTAGAGCGGCATGCCCTGGGGTTTGGCGGTCCCGTCCTCATCCAGCATATAGACGACGTCGTAATCCTTCTGGGGGAGCGTCTTGTGGAAGATACCCATGCCGCCTTCCTCGAAGGCGATGATGGTGCCTTCGAGGAGCAGTCCCTTCTCGTCGTAGTAGAGTTCCTCGGGAGATTCGCCGCGTTTGGCGGCCTCCTCGCGCAGCTCCTCGCGGCCGGCGCCTTCCCCGGTGGCGGGTTCGAGAGCGGGCTTTTCCGCCTGGGCTTTCTTCGGGGCCGGCTTCCTGCCGGGTTCGGTGGCTGGTTTGGCGGAGCGCTTCGCTGCCGGCCGGCGGTTGGCGGCGGGTGGTTTGGGGGCCTTCTCCTCGATTTCGCTCCAGGAAGTGCTTTCGTCCGGTTCGCCGTTCTGGGGCCGGGCTTTCTTGATGACCGAATCAGCGAGTTTCTTTATGTAATCCTCAGCATCACGGGAAAGATGTTTATCCTCCTTGTCATGGCCGCCGGACCCCTCCGGTTTATGTCTGAAAGAGAACATGTACCCCATCCTTGTGTGCCGTGAATTCCTCCTCCTGTGCTGCCGTTCCTGCTCCCTTCGGTGTCAGGGTTACGGGCAAATTCTTTGCCAGAAACCCTCCATGGGCAAGGGTGAAGGCGCGCCCGCGCCGATCACCCGGGAAGTACCCAGCCGTTCTCCCGAAGGTAGAGAAGGAACTGGTTGGTGGCCTGCTCGTGCCCGAGGGTCGTCTCCGGTCCGTGGCCCGTCAGCACACGGTAGCTGTCGCGCCCCCACTCCTCGGCCATGCGGCGGAGCGAACGGGCCATGGCGGCGGGGGAGCCCCCGGGGAGATCGGTCCGGCCGATGGAGCCTTGGAAAAGCAGGTCTCCTCCGAGCACAAGCTCCTCTTCTTCGCAGACGATGGCGCAGCTTCCCGGCGAATGGCCCGGGGAGAGGTGGATCGTCCAGTTGCGGCCGAGGCCTCTGATCTCCTGCTTGTCCTCCCACTCGTGCGTGGCGTGGGAGGGCCGCAGCTCGATACCGGTCCAGGTGGAGCCGGAAAGCACGGGATCGGACAGGAAAGGAGCCTCGATCCCGTGGATGGAGATGGAGGCGCCGGTGGCCTCGGCCAGGGGGGCGTTGGCGTTTATGTGGTCGATGTGGGCGTGGGTGTTCCAGATGGCTTCCACCTCGCCGCCGAGCCTTTCGAGGAAGGCCAGCAGTTCTTCCGGGTCGTCTCCCGGATCGACGACGGTTATCTTCCCCGATTCGGGGTCGCGGAGTATATGGCAGTTGGCCTGAAGCGGGCCAACGGGTATGCTGTGAACTTCGAGCTTGGCAGTCAAAACAGATCTTTCCTCCAGCAGAATAGATGGATTTCGCGGCTGCTGATCGAGGGCTGCGTGCGGCCGGGCCCGTCGAAAACTTCCCTGTGCATCATGTAGCGCCAGAGCCTGTCCCAGTGGTCGCGTGCGCGGCGGGCGTCCTCCTCATGGTCGGTACCCCGTGCGTAGTGACCGGGTATCCAGACCTTCCAGACGTCCAGCAGCTCGGTGGGCGGGATGGGGTCCGGTGTCCAGAAACTCATACCGCGGCCGGCCACAACGTTGTATTCTTCCTCCAGGTCCGGGTATCGATGAAGGTCTTGCTCGCGGAGGAAGAGGAACTCCCATCCCTCGTCGATGGCGCGTTGCGCGTCCTGTCCCTCCACGAATCCGATGTCGCGGAGGTACCAGCGCGACGCCCAGACGACGGCGGTGAGCGGCTTGCTGAAAACGCGCACTTCCTTGTGCCGTTGCGGGTCGTTGTAGTGGGGAATGAACGCCCAGCGGTTCACCGTCTCGTCGCGGTCGAGCGTGGCGATACGGTGGTACTCCTGGATCATGTCCATGTGGGCTTTGAGGTCTGGGCTCGTGGGCCCGTAGGCCATGCGTTCGCGCTGGTCGTCGGCGTTGTACAGGTTGAGGTTGAACGTGGCCTTGGTGTTCCAGAGGGCGCCAACTCCTACGAATAGCATGAGGGCGAGCACGGCGGGGGTGGGCCGGAGGAGGTCGCGGCGTTCGAAGGCCTGCTGGACGTAGCTTCCCGCCAGCAGGATCAGCGGCAGCATCGCGTGGATGCCCACCTGGGGGACGGCCTCGCGGGCATAGCTCGCTGCGCCGAGTGCCGTCACGAACCACCAGACAAGGAAGGCATGGAAACGGTAGCCGCGCGAGATGGCCTGCCACGTATAGACAGTGGCGAAAAACACAAGGATGAGCACAAGCGCGAGCGTATAGCCGCCGTCGAAGTTGAAGCCGGTGTTGAGATGGCGCTGGAGCGTAAGGGGGACGTTCGCCATCCCTCCGGCCATGAGCGGCTGCCCGTCCTCGTACAGTGCGGCGCGGAACCGCTCCTGCCAGAAATCGCTGCTGAAAAATGCCATCGAATAGATGGTCAGCCCGGCGAGCGACACCGGCACCACAATCCGGGACAGCTTCGGGAGCGCCAGCAATAGCACACCCGTGACAAGCGCAAGAACTGTCAGCCTTCGCAGGAACGGGATATCAAGTGGCACCGGTTCCGCGGCGCCGGCGGGCTGGAACTCCAGCCCGCGGAACATGAAGACGTGGAACCCCGCCGCGGCCACGGCCATCAGGAAGTACGCGAAACCGATCGTGCGGGACCACCTCGTGACGAACAGCCCGCCAACCCAGGCACCGAGGACGATCAGCACAGAGGGCAGTTCGTACACCAACATGTCCAGCATGTGCTGGTAAAATGGCCCGGAGATGCGGCCCCACTCGTGCTGGCCGCCCCAGTATGCCCACGTCTTCTGGTATATTTCGAAAACGCCAATCCGATGCTTGAAGAAGGTCGTATAGATGGCGAGGTAGAAGACTACCGAGAACGCGATCGCTCCAAGCAGATGCCAGCGCCGGGCATGGAGGAGACGCCAGAGGTCGGGGATGAACTCGCGGTGGCCGATGCGCCGGTCGGCCGCCATCTTGAGGAGCACGCCCGTGACGAGAAGCCCCGCGAACAACAGGAGATAGGCACGCCGCCAGAAGGCGCCTTCTCTCATGCCCCCCGCGTCCGGGGCCGTCTCCTGTGTCAACTCCATCCATCCGAGTGCGAGTGGAATCGACCGCACGTCCCGCAGCGCCCAGTCATGCCCGATCGCCTGCACAACGTCGCGGTCGAAGCGGATGCCTTCGAACACCTGTGTAATAATGAGGACCACGGTGAGGCCGAAAACGGCTGCGAACCACCACGGGCTGGGGAACGCGGGGATGTGCTTGAGGAAGGTGCGGAAGCGGGAGTTCTTCCCTTCGAAAAACCATGCCACAAGATCATGGATGATAACAAACAGGAGGAACGTGAGGATGGAAAAATAGACGAAGACGGCACTCGCCTTTGTGTTGAAAAGGGCCGTCACGGCTATGATGGCGGAAACGCCCCACACGGCTTTTCCGGTCCGCCACCAGTTCGCGAAGCTCGCCACGATCCAGAGCGTATTGAAAAGGAAGAGCGCGTCCATGTGCAGGAAACGATTGAAGAACGCAATTCCCGGCGAAAGAGCGTAGAAAAGCAGGGCGAACCACGTGCCCCACTCGCCCAGCCAGTAGCGCAGTTTCCAGACAAAGAAGAAGCCGCCCACGCCGAGCAGGCCCGTCCCGAGCCGCACTGTGTAGTCCGATACACCGAAAGTGTGGAATATCAGGTTCTGCAGGTGCAGCATCAGGGGGCCGTGCAGGATCGGCAAGTACTGATATCGCCATTCGAGGAAAAGCTGGGCGTGAGCATAATACACGAACAGCAGTTCGTCATGCATCATCGACTTCCACCCGAGGTCCCAAAGCCGGAGGAAGGCACAAAGCAGGAACAGGACGCCGAAAACGACCCAACGATAGCCCTTGGCGAATGGCTGGTCGTGGAACTCGTTCGGTTCGTGTCTGACGAGCGGCGTCTCGTTCACGGCTCGTCCTCCCGTTGCCAGGGGAGGGGAAAGTCCTCGGGCACAGCGTATATACGGGTGCTCGGCCGTTGCGCCTCGCGGGTGGTATCTTCGCGGGAATCGTAAACCATCTCGAAGTCCCAGTTTTCGAAGCGCTCGGCGAGGCCCGTGCCGAAGGCCGTCTGCTCGAGTTCTCCGACCGCCACGAGACCGATGGCATACCGTCCGATCAGCCGGCGGACGAGCATCTCGTCCGGGTGGGTATAGATATCCTCCGCGTCCCGCATCATTGCATCAGTAACCTGCATCATTGTGACGTCGTGGCGTTCCACTTCGCGGCGCAGGCGGAGAAGCTCCATCCGGCCGAGGTTGGGGAAGACGGAGGCCAGGGTCCGGAGGCGGTAGCGGTCTCCCGACAGGCGGAGCGAGCGCTGCAATTCCGGTCCGATGGACTCCAGCTCCGGCACCAACTCGCGGAAGACGTTCGTGAGGTCGCGGAGCGCCTCCTCCACGTCGTCGTAATACGCCGCCTTGATGGGAAGCGGAGGCGGCTTGGCGCGGCCGCGCCATTGCGATTGGTGGTGCTTCCAGGAGATGATCGTGCGCAGGCCCGCTCCGGTGGACAGCCGGCCCTGGTTGCCATAGGCGTGGTCGCCGGGGGCTTCGAGCAGCCCGGTTCCGCGCGGAGCATTCTCCTCCAGCCAGTTTATTGCATGATAATCGTGGTGGTTGCGCGAGAAGTGCCGAAGGTGCGCGAGCGCATCGAGGGTTTGCTCGCGATAGATATTGGCGTACTCCACGCGTCCGTCCCCCGTTGTGGCGAGCGGCCAGGTGCCGAACTCCCGTGTCCGTGTTACGGTCGAGGCGAGCGGATAATAGAGCCCCGCGATAAGCAGCAACCCCGCGGCCACCCCTGCCGGCCAGCGGCACAATACCCGCGACGCGGCACGGCCAAGGTACTCCCCCTCCCGGAGGGCGGGGCCTTCGATCCACTTCACGATGCCCACGGCCAGTACGGCGCCCGCCGGTATCCAGAACAACAGAAACCACGCCTGCGCAATGCCCGTGGGGAGGAACTGCCCAAGCGTCCACGGCACGAGCACGCCGCCGCCAAGCAGCAGTCCCCACCAGCCGGGAGTGAAGAGCAACTGGCTCGGGCGGTGGAAAGCCAGTTTCCCACGGCCGGCCAGTTCGCGTATCGCGACCACCATCCCGCCGGCAAACATCGGCCAGATGACATAGTATATTTTGAACAGCGAGTTGTAGCGTTCGTAATTGCCGGACATGTCGTCGTCGAATTTCAAAGCTTCCACGAACCACGTCCAGAAGAAGGCCAACGTCAGGAATATCCACACGGGCCCTTCTGCGCGGCGGCGCGCCTCGACGGCGTTGACAAGGCAGAACGTCAATGCACCGAGGCAGATCGCACCCACCCAGTAGCCGAGATAATTGCGGGCGAGGGCGGTGATGAGCAGCGCTCCCATCGCAATGGCGAAACTCACCCCGTAGGGGCGTTCTCCTGCCGGACGGGCAATCCGCCAGAGGATAAACACGAGCACCGGGACGAGGAATATCCCCCAGTGCATGAAGAAATCCCCCATCACCGTCCTGACGGCGGGGAGGGTCGGGTTGATGGGGGATGCCTCCCAGAACGCCGTCCAGAATCCCACGCCGTCCATCGTGATGTCCGGCGAGAGCACCGGAGGCAGCGTGCTTTCGAGCATGCGGCGGGTGGTGTGAAGCGGGGACTGAAAGTACGAGAGGAACGGGAGGGCGACAAACAGGCTGGCGCCTCCCGTCAGCCCGTACAGCGTCCCCCATCCGTATAGACGAAGTTGCCACGGCCGCGGATTCCGCAGGGTCCACAGCCCGGCCAGAATCGCCAGAACGGCGAAAACCAGGACGTCCCGCAGCACGATCCGGAGGATGGCCACGTCCTGGAAGCCTTCTCTCGGAGCGAACAACACCCCCACTACCATGATCAGAAGGGCCGCTGCTCCCAGTGCTGCAAACCGCACGTTCCAGGAGTATTGCGGGAATAAGTGCCCTCCCAGTGGCAGCCCCGCGGTGAGAATTGCCACCGCGCCGAACAGGAACAGCGGGCTCCCGAAGAGCGGCACCCTCGCCGGCAGGGAATTCCACACCAGCGCCGTCGCCAGCGCCGCCGCGAGCAGCACGCCGGCGAACCCTATCCACCTCCAGGCCCGCTCCGGTTCCTTCACGGATATCCAGCCCACCAACAGCACAAGCCCGTACAGCGGGCCGATCACTATTGCATCCCAACTGTTCACGCAGAACACGCCCCCGATGAACAGGGCCATCGCCGCCGCGTCGGGCCAGGTTCGTCGCAGGAGCGACGCGCCGTCGCGCACAAGGCGGGTGCCCTTGCGCAGGAACGACACGCAGGCGCTGAGAGCCAGCAGCGTCCACGGGATCGCCAGGTGATGGGGGTGGTGGTCGCCGAGGATGGCGCTGAAGTAGGGGAACTCGGTGATCGTGCCCGCGTGGTCCACGTGCGGAGGTGTGCCCTTCACCACGCGGCTGGAGTCCCAGAACCGGACGAAGGAAAAGTTCTCCCAGGTCCGCCACAGGTCGTCCGCCGTGGGGCTTGCGGGGAAGGTCGGCGGGATGCTGGCCCACTGCCGCAGCAGTACCTGGTGGGCGGTGGGCTCGCCGGCCTCGCGGGCCTGCTCGAGCGCCTCGATGGTGCGCTCGATGGGTGCGACGGGGTCGTCCTGCTCCTCGACGAGCGCCTCCAGCTCGGCGATCATCTCCGGGATGCGGTCCTGCCAGGCAATCCGGTCCATCTCTTCGAGGAAGACCTCGTAGTTGCGAACCGTCTGCCGGCGAAGCGCTTGCTGATACTGGCCGGATTGGAGGAGCTGCATAAGGCGCGCACCCGCTCCATCCACGTCCTCGGGAACGGCGCGGGCCTGCTCGAGGAGGGAGGAGAGCACTTGCGGAACCTCGCGGCTTTCTTCCGCGCCGCGCTCAAGCTCTGCGATGGCTGCTTCGTATGCCGCGGCAGGGGTTGTTCCGGCAGCGGCCGCGGCTGCACGCAAGGCCGTCGCGGCGGGCACGCCGGTATCGAGTTTCCACTCCTCCTGGTGGCTGCGTTGGTTCCATTCCCAGCGCTGGCGGATGCTCCAGTCCGCATCGCGGGTGAACCACTGCCGCCATGCGTCGAGGTTGCCGAAAAGCCCGATGGCCGCCGCACCGAAAAGCCCCCACGCCATACCGGAGTGCCACATCAGGCGTCCGCGCCCGCGCCAGCGGATGGCCGTGCGCCGGGTGACGAGATGGACGAGCGAGAGCGTGAAGCCGAAGGCCAGGGAGATGGTCAGGGCGAATGTCGTTGCCAGCCCGAGGTTGAAGGCCTCGTGCACGCCGGTGGCGCTCAGCTTGGCCAGCGTCGCCGTCGTCAGGTGCCCGAGGTAGTAGTAATTGACGGGCCAGCCGTCGAACCACAGGTCCTGCACGGGCATCCACCGGTCCTGCATGGCACCGTGCAGGTGCGTATAGTTGCCCCACTTTTCCGCCTGCCATAGGCTCAGCTCGTAGGTGGCCCAGGGGAGGTACGAACGCACGTTCGCGAAGAACACAAAGGCGAGGATGAAAAGCACCAGGGACACGATCCCCGGCACGGCCACGAGGCGCGTCGTGCGCAAAAGCTCCTCGCGCCGGCCAAGCCAGCACGCCACCGATGCACCCGCAACGAGCAGCATGGCCACAAAAATGCCCAGGAAGTTGTGCGGCAGCGGCACGATGGCCAGAAGGAAGAGCACCCCTGCGGGGTAGTGAAAGCGCCATGCCTTGGGGCCTTCCAGCTCCCGGCGCGACGTCCACAGTATCGACACCGACAGCAGCAGAAACGCCACGCAGAGCAGCGCCAGCCGCACCGCCGCGGGGACGATCCCGGCGGTGAACCAGCCTTGGGCGAGGAGCCAGGACAGCAGCGCGGTCAGCAGGATGCCCACCCCGGGCGCCAGGCTGGCTCCCCTGTCCGAGAGGCCGCGGAACATCCGCAGTGTCAGCGGCCATGCCACCGCCGTCAGGACAAGGCAGACCAGGAGCCAGCGCCACAGGCCGCCGAAGTTGGCGAACCACCAGGAAATTTCGAGAAGTTGGCCCATCCGTAGGTCTTGCCGGGTCGCCTTCCTGCCTGCCGCGATTGGCGCGTTTTGGGGTGCTTCTGTCCGTGGTCCGGGGGTGTCCCGCCGTCGATGCCAAGAAGGTGAAGCTGGGCGGAAAGCGGTCAACCTGATTTGGCCGG
>SLMS01000245.1 GCA_007133495.1 Candidatus Sumerlaeota bacterium
AGTACCGGTACACCGTCCCCTTCCCCACGCCCACACGGTCGGCCACTACCTGCACGTCCGTCTGACGGTAGCCCTGCTCGGCGAAGACGCGGCTGGCGGCCGCGAGGATTTCCTCCTGCCGTCTTGCCACCAGCTCCTCGCCCTTTGGCCTGCCCGGCGGGTGCTTGAGTTTGCTCATCCTCCATCTCCTGATGCTTTTGGGGCGGGCGTCCCAGCGGACGGACCCGTCCGTCCGCAACCCAAGCCAGAACCGTTCCCAAGTTCACTGCCGGCCGGAACCGCTCGTTGCCGCGCCGTTTTAATGGCCCATCGCCCCACGGGAGCCCCATTCACCGCGACAGCCTGCCGCAGTGGCTGGGGGGTGGAGGCCTGTTTGGCTCAACCGGCGTTTGGCTTGTCGTGTGGCGCCACGTCCGACAGGGCCCGGCTGCTCGGCATCAAGCCCCGCATGGGCTTAGAGCGAAGCACAAGATGACACACTGAGTCGCGAAGGGCACGGAGACAGCCCCTCCGCCGCTTGTGAGCGCCGGGGCGCCGCTCCATCGGTGTCCATTCCTTTCATCGGTGGCCTTCTTCGTGCCACTGATGGAGAGGATAGACACAGATTCAAGGATACGCACCCAGGAACCGAACACAAAGTGAACCACAGCGGTTCTATGAAATGGGATGGCGTGCTGCTCGTCGAAATGCCTGGAACTGCCCGTTGCGAGAGGGTTTGCAGGAGCTAAGAAGTGCGCCTCTGTGCCTTTGTTGTGAAGGCCTCTTTTGATAGAGACTCTAAGAAAGCACCACCGTTTCGGGGGAGACGGCGGCGAGCTGGAATAGGATCCCGGGAGGCCTGTTCAGCCGATTAGCAGAACCCCAAGGACAACCACGATAATCAAACCCGCCAAACTCCCTCCGGCAAGACCCCGGTTCCCGCTACGATAGCCAGCCAGTCCGCCCGCCAGGAAGAGCAGCACCAAAATCACCGCAAGCAAAGCAATCGGACTCACGATTCGCACTCCTTGAGGCATAAGAAACACCCGCCAACGCCGAATGCTTCAAGAAAAGCTGCCTCCAGCCGCTGTGGTAGCAAGGGGAATCACGCAACGGCGCGACGTCGAGACAGCGCCTGCGCCAGCTGATGTCAATAGCCGGGGCCTTTGACCTGTCCTCAGTCGTAAGTGTGAACCATCACGGGAGTTCCCCCAGAGCCGTGGCGGCGTAGCGCGAGACGAGACGGCGGAGGGCACGCAGCCGTGCGATGGAGCGCCGCTCCGGGCGGGCACTGCTCACGAAAACGGCGCAGGGAGGAACCATTGCGGTTCCTCCCTGCGTCGTAGTTGCTGTTGCCGGGTGCCGCGCGGTGGGTGCGGGTTAGTAGCGGTACCACTCCGGCTTGTAGGGGCCGTCGGCCGGGACGTTGATGTATTCGGACTGCTTTTCGGTCATCTTCGTGAGCCGGGCGCCGAGTTGCGGCAGGTGCAGCCGCGCCACCTTTTCGTCCAGCAGCTTCGTGAGCGTATAGACCTGGCCGCGCTCGTACTTCCCTTCGTTGCGCGCCTGCCAGAGGTCCACCTGCGCGATGGTCTGATTGGTGAAGCTGGCGCTCATGACGAAGCTCGGGTGGCCGGTGGCGCAGCCGAGGTTCACGAGCCGGCCCTTCGCCAGCATGATGATGCGCTTTCCGTCCGGCCAGATAACGTGGTCCACCTGCGGCTTGATTTCCTCCCACTGGAGGTCCGCAAGCCCCGCCACGTGGATTTCGCTGTCGAAGTGGCCGATATTGCAGACGATCGCGTTGTGCTTCATGCGGTCCATGTGCTGGCGGGTGATGACGTCCACGTTGCCCGTCGCGGTGACGAAGATATCCCCCCACTCGCAGGCTTCCTCCATGGTGACGACCTGATAGCCCTCCATGGCGGCCTGTAGCGCGTTGATGGGGTCGATTTCCGTAACGTATATGGTGGCGCCGAGGCCCTTGAGCGCCTGCACGCAGCCTTTCCCGACGTCGCCGTACCCACAGACAACTGCCTTCTTGCCGGCCACCATGACGTCCGTGGCGCGCTTGATGCCGTCCACGAGCGATTCCCGGCAGCCGTAGAGGTTATCGAACTTGGACTTCGTCACCGAGTCGTTCACGTTGATGGCGGGGAAGAGCAGCTCGCCCTTTTTCGACATTTCGTAGAGACGGTGCACGCCCGTGGTGGTCTCCTCGGAGACGCCCACGATGCCCTCCGCCATGCGGGTCCACAGCTCGGGGTCCTCGTCGAGCGTCTTGTTCAGCAGTGTATCCACGGCCTCGACTTCCTCGTTGTCGCGGCAGACTTCGGGCTTTTTGCCGGTCTTCTTGAATTCCGCCTCGCGTTGACGGCCGCGGTGGATGAGCAGCGTGGCGTCGCCGCCGTCGTCCACGATGGTCGTCGGGCCGCCTTCGGGGAAGGCCAGCGCCCACTTGGTGCATTCCCAATACTCGGCCAGGCTCATGCCCTTCCAGGCGAAGACCGGGACGCCCCGCTTTGCGATGGCGGCGGCGGCGTGGTCCTGGGTGGAGAAGATGTTGCAGCTCGCCCAGCGCACGTCCGCGCCCAGCTCGAGCAGCGTTTCGATCAGCACGGCCGTCTGGACGGTCATGTGGAGCGAGCCGGTGACGCGGCATCCGGTCAGCGGCTTCTTTGCGGCGTACTCTTCGCGGCAGGCCATCAGGCCGGGCATTTCGTGTTCCGCGATGGCGATTTCCCGCCGGCCGAAGTCCGCGAGGGAGATGTCGGCCACCTTGTTGGCGGGTGTCTTGAGGGCGGAAGATTGGGCGACGCTCATGGTGTGGTTGTGGTCCTTGGAGGTGGGTTGGCGCTTTCGCGTTACATCAGGGCATCAGAATACCCTGATGTCCCAGCCCCCCGTCAAGCGGGAACCGGGCCGGAATCGCACCGGCGCTTGACCCCCTCTCGCTCCGGGCCTAAAGCCGTCGGGACGTTCCAAATCAGAGGGGAGAGGCACCCGATGAGGTTTTCTGTCATTTCGAGCATCCTTGCCGCGGCGGTGCTTGCCGCGGGGGGCGGTTCCGCATGGGCGGATGAGGAGGACGGGCGGTTTGCCGCCTTCCGCGTCGTGAAGGCGGTGCCCGGCGAGCCCAGCCAGCCCGAAATCGTCCTGCCGGACGGGTACGAACTCGTCTCCGGCGAGCGCCACCAGGTGCCCAGCCGCGCCGAGTTCTACGCCTTCGTCGAGGGGCCGGAAAACCCCGATGGCGTGCCTGTCACCGTCCGCTGGCCTGGTGAGGACATCCGCGCCGTGATCGGTTCCAACCGCCGGCTTGAGCTGGAACGCGGTCCGGAGGACCCCGAGGCGGTGACCTTCCACCTGCCTGTCCGGGCGTCGTCGCCCGGCGCCGACCAGTCCACGATCCAGGTCTGGAGTCACTACAACGAACCGGGCCTTCGCTACAGGATCGAGCACAACGACCCGGACCGCGCCGCCGGGCCGTGGACGGACGTCGAGTGGCCCGCCGGACAGGTCCGAGCCACGGTCCATTACCTGGTCGCTTCCGAAGCCATCCTGCGCGACGCCGGTGCCATCGAGGCTGCCGCCGAAAAGGGGCACTTCTGGGCGATCATGGGCTTCGAGACCAACAACACGCTGCATACCGACAATCCGCCGCACTGGCACCTGGCCTACATCGCCGGCAGCACCTGGGCCGCGCCGACCTACCTGCCGCACTACTGGATCAATTCCGACGGGGAGACGTTCTACAACGGCATGGACGTCACCGGCGAGGGCCGCCAGCAGCTCCGCGCGGGCGACCCCGGCCCCATGTACGACGACGAGGGGGAACTCGTCCTCACCACCACCATCCGCGAGGACGGCGGACTAGACATCGAAGCGCCCGATGGCACCTCCTACGCCATCGTGCCCGGTACCGCGGGCGATTTCGTGCGCAACCTTGCCGTCGAGCGCGAAGGCGATCCGTGGCTTCGCATCAAGACCCACGACGACGTCCGCACCGGCGTCCTCGTCGTCCGTGTTCTGGACGAGCAGGAACCGGACAACAGCCACACCACCATCCACAGCTACGACCGCCTGACCGGCGAGGTGCTGGAAATGCGCCCCCACCCGCTTTCGCCCACGGCCGCGGCGGGGGAGTAGGCGGGGGCGAACCAACCGGCCTCGGATATACAATCGATTTCCTGAACTCTTCGAAGGTGGTCGCGAATTGCGGCCACCTTGGTCCCTGACGCCGCTGGCCCTACTCCTCCGTGAAGAACTCGTCCAGCTTTTCGTGGAGGACTTGCTCGGAGATGATGGACATCTCGATGTTCTCGATCATCTGTTTCAGCACCAGCCTCCCGTCCTCCATGCCGCGGGTGGCCCTCTCGATTCTTGTCGGAAATTGGAATCCCATGAATTCCTGCTCCCCCAGGTACTGGGCGCTCTGGCCCCGTTCCAGGTTCCCCCAGCCACGATGCATGACGGCGCCGCCCTCTGTCACTTCAGAGCGGAGCACCAAGGCCCGGTCCAGTCGCTTGATAAGCAAACCCTTTTCCGTTGTTTCAATGGAGGATATTTCGTGCTGCCCTTCTCCATCCAGCGAGGCATACACGTCCCGGACGCTTCCCAGGTAAACCCACGGCCGGAAGTACAGCACCTGCGGAATTCGCGGGGCTCGTTCTCCCACCGTAATCCGGGCAGGCCAAGCCGGCGAGGGGTATCGGTGGGCTTCCCTGTGACCGTTTCGCTCTCCGACACGGAGTCTGACATGCCAGCGTCCCGGTGGGGGGGGATCCCCCCTGAGCCTTGGATCATCGGCCGGCCCAGGCGGATGGAACGATTCATGTTCCATCAAAAAGTCCCTTCCGCAAATCCAGCCCCGTCTTCTGCCGATGGACTCCATCTCAATCAGCGGCGTCCCATCGTTGTCCACGATGACCTTTCCGGTCCGTTGGTGGTAATAATACTCCCCCTCGAACTGAAATTGGGGCTCGCCGGGTGCGCGGTATTCAAAAGTGATCACATCATCTTCGTCCGAAAGAATCTCCACGTAGGGGTCATCCGCGCGGTAATAAGTAAGAGTTGTGGAGTCAAACTGCACGTAAACGCACTCCGAGAAAAGCTCCTCGATCGAGGACTCCACTTCCGCGCGCTGCGCCTGCAGTTGCTCCACCACTTCAGACTCGGTGGCAAACACGGCCGCAAAGGAGAGCATCAGTGCCCCCGCCAGCGGCAGCCTGATAGAGAACATCGTTCGGCCCTCCGTTGCCCTGGGAAACTTTGATGCAACGGTTGGCAGGCAGGAAGCCACTGTCAAGGAGGATTGCCTGTCCGTTTACCTCTGGGCCAGGATATTTCCGTTCTCCAATTCCGGTCGTCCAATTGGGTGCGACCCCCTGGCGGGGTCGTGGGCACCTGCGTCCCGGTTACCTTCGCCCACCGCCGCAGCGGGGGAGTAGGCGGGGGCGGCTATTTCTGGTCCCAGGGCAGTTCCATGGGCGAGCCGTCTGCCGCGAAGGTCCCCGGCGGTGTGGCGGAAAGGGCCCCGATCAGGCGTATCGGCCCGGTCCCGTCGTTGATGATCTGATGCACCACCCCGGCCGGAACACAGAGCGTCTGGTCCGCGGCGAAGTGGGCCGTTTCCCCGTCGGCGATCAGCCTGCCCGAGCCTTCAAGGATGACAACCGCCTCGTCGCAATCGTGGGAATGGACGGGAGTCTCCGCGCCGGCATCGACCGTCTGCACCCAGACTTCGAGCGAGCTGAGGCCGTCCGCACGGCCTGCCGTGGTGCGGTGTTCGAGGCCGGGCAGGGCGAACGCCTGACGGGCGGAGTGCTCAACGATGGATTTCATGGCGCACCTCATTCGGGTGAATGTGGGGTAGGGTACATGCATCCTCACAAAGCCGGAACACAAAGGTTGGGTCAACACCAGTCATCAGCCGGCACCCTTCACCCGCAAGACATTTCCGTTCTCCAATTCCGGTCGTCCAATTGCCTGCGACCCCCTGCCGGGGTCCTCGGAGCGGGAGGACAGGCCTGCCTCTGAAAGATCAACCCGAATGGAATGGAGGCTTTCTGTGCTGCGGTCATTGGCGGAGGAAAAGCGCCAAACGGGAGTTTGGCGATCCCAGGAGAGTGCTGCGGTTCAGGGCGGTTCCCGTCTGCTGTTCGACCGCGTGGCGGGCTGCGGCCGTAGGGAATCATCCGCCGATTTCACCGATTCACGCCGATGAGGGCTGCCGCCCGGCCCCGTGGGTGGAGTGAAGTTGAATCTGCGAGAATCTGCGGAATCTGCGGATAGCACCTAAGTCCGTGGGCATCGAGCCAGGGGATGGGGATAGTCGAGAACGGAAACGTCCTGCCCCGCCGGCTCCGGCGCCCATTTCTCGTTTGACCGCCCCCGCCCTCCTCCCTAAACCCAAAACCCTAGACCCCAGACCCTGAACCCCAAACCCCGGACCCCCATGCTCTACGCCTTCTTCGACACCCCGATCTTCTGGATACTCAGCCTTCTGACCAGCATCGCCTTCACGCTTGTGGCGGTTCTGGTGCCGGTCAACGGCGGGAACCTTGTCGGCGCACTCCTCGGTGCCACCTTCGGCGGGTACCTTTTCGGCGAGGACCAGCCGGACGAGGAAGACCGCGAGCTGGCCGACGACGACATCTGAGCGGCCGGTGAGGCCCCTCAGCCCGCGCGAAACCGCCCTCCAGCGCCTCTTCGAAGACCTGCACGCCACCTACCATCGGCCCGCATTTCTCCCGGGCGATCCGCTCCTGTTCGCTCACCGGTACAGCGAGCCGCGTGACGCCGAGGTGGCCGCCCTCACTGCCGCGGCCTTCGCCTCCGGAAACATCACGTCCATCCAGCGTTTCCTGGAGGGCTTTCTTGGTGTGCTGGGTCCGCGCCCGGCAGACTGGCTTGCCGAGCGGCAGCCGGGGGAGCTTTGTGGCGCATTCGGGAGTCTCGGGCACCGCTGGGTGCGGCCTGCGGACCTGGAGGTCTTCGCCGCACTGCTGGGCGGAACACTCAGGCGCCACGGCAGCCTGAGCGCGCTCTGGCGCAAGTGCGACGCGCGGCCCGCGGAGGAACCCACCGTCCTCCCCGTGCTGGGCCGCTTCGTGGAGGCCATCCTCTCAGAGCGCGTCGCCCCGCTCGCCCCCCGCACCCGCGAGCGGTCCCGGCCGGACGGCACGGTGTCGGTCCTCCCTCCGGCCGTATCCATACTGCTCACACACCCGGCCGGCGGGTCGGCGTGCAAGCGCATGAACCTCTTTCTGCGCTGGATGGTCCGCCCGGCGGACGGCATTGACCTGGGGCTCTGGACGGCCCACACGGACCCGGCGCGGCTGGTGCTCCCCGTGGACGTTCACGTGCTGCGAATCTGCCGGAAACTGCGCCTCACGCGCCGGCCGCAGCCGGACCTTAAAACGGCAGAGGGGCTGACGGCACGCTTCCGGCGCCTCAGCCCCTCCGATCCCTGCCGCTACGATTTCGCCATGGTGAGGGCGGGGGTGGATGGGATCGCGCTCAATCCTCCTCGTGGTACTGCGTCACCTTGATGGCGTCGGCGTAGAAGCGGTCCGGTTCGAAGTCCACCTGGATGAACGTGACGGTGTCGCCCGGAACGAGTTCGAAGAGGCCGATATCGTACCACGTGTTGCCGGTTTCGGTGTTGACGAGCGGTACCTCGCCACGGATGAGATCGCCGCCGCCCTGGGTGACCTCGAAGAGGCTGTTCGGCGCGGCGACGCTGCCCGCGCTTGGGGTGGTGACGCTGAGGAGGTAGGTGCCCTCCTCTTCGATGGGCGGCTGGAAGGTGACGCGCGTTCCGGCGCGTGCCGCGCCTGCGTACCGGGTGCCCTGGCCCTGGAGTCCCGGGGCGGTGCTCTTCACCGAACTGTCGCTCATGCTGCTGTGCTCGACGTAGAGTGGCCGTGGGGTCAGGTTGCCGTCGGAGTCGCGGCTCTCCACGATATACGCTTCCCCTTCCGTCATGTCTTCACCGGGGAGGCGCTTCGTGAAGTTGATTTCCGGCCCCGTGTCCTCCGGGCTGCGTGGCGTGAGCACGGCCGTGTCCAGCAGTTCGTTGTTGTCGTCCCAGGCCCACATGGTGATTTCGTCGCCTTCGACGCGGAACC
>SLMS01000217.1 GCA_007133495.1 Candidatus Sumerlaeota bacterium
AGGGTGTCCGAATCGCCGAACTCCGCGTAAGGGAAAGTCCGCGGTTCGTCCGGGGTTAGCTTGATGACGGCGATGTCGGTGGCCGGGTCGGTGCCAATGAGGACGGCCGGGACCTCCTCCCGGCTGGTGAGGGTGCAGACGAGTTGCACGGCATCGCCTGCAACGTGGTGGTTGGTGATGACGTACCCGTCCGGGCTGATAATGGCACCGCTGCCGAAGGAGACGGACTTCTGTTCGCGCCCGTCGCGGTAGTAGGGGCTGACGACACGGATGCGCACGAGTGCCGGCTTCACCGCATCCACGGCGGCTTTCATGGCCTCCTCATGCTCGGCGATGGCGGCCTGGCGCGGATCAGCAGAGGCAGGAGCCCCGCGGGGAGCACAACCGGCAAGGAACATGGAAACCAGCAGAATACCCGGAAAAATGGGCAGGAGGGATGGAAAGAGCGATCTTGTCATGGGATGAAACACCAGTAATATGATTGCGGGGATGTAGGAGGGTTCGCCCCGGCGGAGCGAGCGTCAAGCGGCAAGTCTGGCAAAAAAAGCGCCCCAAAAGCGCCGGGGGCGAAGATTTTTCTGGCATTCGCCCACAGTCCCCCCTACTATGGGCAGCGATGATCAGGTGGGGCGGGTTTGCTCTTGAACCTCGAACCCACCTTTGGTTTGTAAGGGCGGCTCAGGACCAAGAGACAAAGCTGTTGGTTCCCTGAGAACCGGTCCACGACCACAACTCCCGCTTTGGGAAGGCTGAAGATTCACGCCATGACGGGTTTCAACCCAGACAATCCGATGATCGTCCAGGGGGACATGACTGTCCTCCTTGAGACGAACAATCCACTTTACGTTGAGGCGAGGGATTCGCTCGCCCGGTTTGCCGAGCTTGAGAAAAGCCCGGATTACGTGCATACCTACCGGCTGACGGCGATCAGCCTTTGGAACGCGGCCGCGGCCGGCATGACGGCGGACGAAATCTGCGAGGCGCTGCTCAAGTTCGCCAAGTACCCCGTTCCGGAGAACGTCCTGGTGCGCGTGCGCGACCAGGCCAGCCGGTACGGCAAGCTGCGGCTTGTGCGCAAGAACGGCAACCTGGTTCTGGAGGGGCCGGACAAGCCGACGATGGTGCAGGTTCAGCGCTTCCGAAGGGTGAAGCCCTACCTGCAAACGCCGCTCGACGACACGCGCTTCCTCATCCGCGATGAGGACCGCGGGGCGCTCAAGCAGGCGCTCATCCGCGTGGAGTACCCGGTCGAGGACCTTGCGGGGTACACCGACGGGGCGCCGCTGGACGTCGAGATGCGCGAGGAGACTGTCTCGGGCAAACCCTTCCGCCTGCGCGACTACCAGACCGACGCGGCGGAGATATACTACGCGGCCGGCGGCGCCCGCGGCGGCAGCGGAGTGCTGGTCCTCCCGTGCGGCGCCGGCAAGACCATCATCGGCATCGCCACCATGGCCACCGTCAAGCAGCGCACGCTCATCCTGACCACGAACATCACCGCCCTGCGACAGTGGCGCGACGAGCTGCTTGACAAGACGACGCTCAAGCCCGAGGAGATCGGCGAGTACTCCGGCGAGGTGAAGGAAATCCGCCCGGTCACGCTGACGACCTATCAGCTCATGACCTACCGCAAGAAAAAGACGGACGACTTCGCCCACATGGACATCTTCAACGCGGAGAACTGGGGGCTCGTGATTTACGACGAGGTGCACATGCTGCCGGCTCCGGTTTTCCGCACGGTGGCGAACATCCAGGCCCGCCGCCGGCTCGGCCTGACGGCGACGCTGGTGCGCGAGGACGGGTTGGAGGAGGACGTCTTCTCCCTGATCGGCCCGAAGAAATTTGACGTGCCGTGGAAATCGCTCGAATCGCAGGGGTGGATCGCCAAGGCCAACTGTATCGAAATCCGCATCCCGCTGCCACGGTGCATGAAGATGGAGCACGCCACGGCGGACCAGCGCGAACAGTTCCGCATGTCCTCGGAGAACCCGGCAAAAATCGCCATCACCGAACGCTTGATCCGCCGGCACGCGGACGATAACGTCCTGGTGATCGGGCAGTATCTCGACCAGCTCGATCTGCTCTCCGAGCAGTTTGGCGCCCCCATCATCACGGGGAAAACTCCGAGCAAGGAGCGCCAGGAAATCTACGCCGCGTTCAAGCGCAAGGACTACAAGGTGATCATCGTCTCGAAGGTGGCAAACTTCGCGATCGATCTGCCGGACGCCAACGTGGCGATCCAGGTGAGTGGCACCTTTGGTTCCCGCCAGGAAGAGGCGCAGCGGCTCGGGAGGGTCCTGCGCCCGAAAGGCGAAGGTTTGGAGAACATCGCGCACTTTTACTCAATCACCACGAGGGACACCTCCGAGCAGGACTTCGCGAACAAACGTCAGCGATTCCTTACCGAACAGGGCTACGGCTACAATATAGAATTCGATGACCTCGGCGAAGAGGACGAGAAACGAGCCGAGGAAGTATGGGAGCGCATGAAGCGGTTGCGGGAGAAACGCTCCGAAGCGGAGATAGAGTCGGAGTATGAAGAACCCGCGGCCACGACGAAGTAGGCCGGAGCGGACGGCCACCCTGGCAGCGCCCGCGAGTTGTGGTCCTCCAAGGGTAATTCCGCACTGTCCGGCAAGGCCGGATGGAAGATGGGCTCCTGCGCCCCGGCCGGGCATCCCCGCGCCACGCAGGACAATTCAGAACCAAGGATCGCCGGACAGCCAGCGATGAAACTCAAGAGCATCCTCAAGACGCTTTCGGTCTCCGAACTCCAGGGTATCCGAAAAACCTGGGGAATTCCCGCTCCGCCGGAGTCGCCCACCAAGGGCCGCCGCGATTCCGAAGAGGAGCAGGAATTCCTGGTCAACTACCTCTACCAGCGGCTCCAGAGCCGGCCCCTCTGGGAGAACGTCTTCGCAGACCTGACCGACGACCAGAAATCGCTCGTCCACTTTCTCGCCATCCACGGCGGGGACATGGATCGCGAAGAGCTTACTGCAAGGTTTGCCAAGGGCGACGGAAAACGGCTCGACAAAATGGTGGCCGCCCTCTCCAAGAAAGGGGTTGTCCTTTACGACGAGGTCCCCGGTCTGAGGAGCAAGCTGGTTCTCGCCGGTGTCCCTGAACCGTTCCTCCGCTATATCGAATTGCCTTCTTTTTGGGAAGGCTATCTCGGGTATTTTCTGAAGGAGAAGTCGAGCAACGAACTGAAGCACATCGCCACGCAGGGCCTGCGTGTGGAGGTGGAGTGCGCAAACAAGAACTACCTGATCTGGCTGATCCGCAAGCACCTGCTGGACCCGGCGTTCCTGCGGCGCTATCAGTCGAAGCTTCCCGCGGGCCCGAGAGGCGTCCTGGAAATGGTGCTGGACCGCAAGGGGGTCTGCGTGTACCGCGATCTGCTCGAACTGAACGTGCAGAAGCGCTACGATCACTCGCGCGGCGACAGCATCCAGTGGCTGCTCAACACCAGCGGCCTGCTCTATACGGCGGCACTCGGCGGCAACAAATACAACAATCTGCTGATGGTGCCGCGCGACGTCTATTATGTTATCAGCAACCATTACAAACCGGACAATCGTTCGTTCGGTGAGCTGGATTTCGTCTCTGTCGTGCGCAAGGAGGAGGCGCCCTCGGTGGTGCTGGACAACAGCGTCACCTTCATGCGTGACCTCGTGGGTTTCTGCAGCTTCGTGGACCGCCATCCCATGCGGGTGCTGGCGACCGGGGGGATCGGAAAGAATGACCTCAAGAAGGTGCTCCCGATTCTGAGCCGGCACAAATCGCCGAAGTACGCGGAGTTCCTTTCCCTTATCGCCATCCAGAAGCGCTTCCTTGTTTCGACTGGTGACCACTATCGCGTCTCACATCATTTCCTGGAGTGGCTTGAAGACCCCGCCAACGGCTACGCCGAAATCGTGGGCTGGTGGCTCAAGTCCACCGAGTGGAACGAGGAATTTGTGGACGGGAACACTGTCCATGTCGATCCTGCACCCTCGGGGTTGACGTCCATCGTGTCGTTCCGGCGGACAACGCTCGAGGCGCTCAACGAAATGCCCCGCGACAGATGGCTGGTTTTCGATGGTTTCCTGGAGGAGGCGATCCCGCTGGTCGAACAGGAAATACCCGGGCGGGGAGCCCCCCTTTCCTACGACAAGCACACGCGGGCAAACCATCTCGTCATCGAGTCCATTGTGGCGGAGGCGCTCTATTGGCTGGGTGTTCTGGCCATCGGCGTCAGGAATGAGAAGGACGCCGAAATTATCGGCACGCGAATCGGTGACGGGAAAACGATAAAGCCTCCACGTGGCCAGCGCGGAAGGCCACGCAAGCAACCGCACGTCGATTTTACCTTCCGCTTCACCGACCTCGGGCGGTTTGTTTTCGAGAATCACCCCGAACACTGGCCGGAAATGTGCCGCAGGCCGGAGCATGGGGGGGTGTTTCCCCTACGCTTCGATTCGGAGAGCTTCATCGTCCAACCGAACCACGAAATCATGGTACCGCCGGACCTCAAGCTGCGCACCTTCTTTGCCCTGACCGAGTTTGGCTCCATCCGCTCCATCGATATCATGTCGATCCTGGCTGTCTCGAAGGAGAGCCTTCAGGGCGGACTCGATCGCGGACTGCGGGCAGAGGATATCCTCGATTTCCTCCAGACGCATTCCCAGACGCCTGTTCCCGATTCACTCACCCACCTTGTGAAAGAGTGCAGCGGCAAGCACGGCGAGGTCAACATGGGCTACGCCGGTGGCTTCATTCATATAGAAGACCCGGCAATGTTGCAACAGGTGAAGTCCAACAAGCGCACCGCTCCTTTCGTAAAACGCACATTTGACGGGGGGCTGGTGGTGCTCCAACCCGACACGGACCTCCGGCGGATGGGCCGCGAACTCCAGCGGATCGGGTTCATGCCGCGGCTCGAAAGCGAACACGTCCGCACGGGCGATCAGGAGACGTTCCACCTGACGCTATCCAAAGAAGACTTCTATACGCTTATTGCCTGTGTCCGGTTTGCCATGGAAACCCGCGACGCACGCGGGGTGCCGGTGGCCGAGGAGCGCCTCTCGCCGCTGCTTGAGCGCTTGAAGACCGACCCGCGGACCTTCGGCTCGCTCAACAACCTGGCGGACCCGTTGCTCAAGACGTGGAAGAAGGCGCTCAACCAGTCCATGGAGCGGCAGCTTGACGAGGTGAAGTCGCGCTATCAGTCGCAGCTCACACAAATTGTGTCCAGCACCGTCCCACGGGGGCTCTCGAAGCACAACTTCTCCGGCCCCAACCCGGCCACGGATGAGGACGACATCGAGCAGATGCTTGATTTTGCCGTGGAGAACGAGTTTGAAGTCGAGATCGAGTACGTCAAAAACAATCGCCAGCAGGTCAGCGAGATCGTGTTCCCTGAAGGCGTCGAACGCGACAGGCTGCTTGGGCGTTGCAGGTCCCGCGACAATGCTTTCGCCGTCTATAAAATAGACAGAGTCACAAAGGCGAAACTGCTGTGATCCATACCACGAAGAGGAAGTGTTTCCATGCGCCTCGATGGCCGGAAGCAGGATGAAATACGCCCGATTACCATTACGCCCGGCTATCTGCGCTATGCCGAAGGGAGCGTTCTCCTTGATTGGGGGAAGAACAGGATCATCTGCGCGGCGACGGTCGAGACGCGAGTGCCCACCTACCTTGTCGGGACCGGCCAGGGCTGGGTGACTGCCGAGTACGCGATGCTCCCGCGCTCCTCGAAGGTGAGAGTTCCCCGCGACTCTACGCGCGGCAAACCCAATGGCCGCGCACTTGAAATTCAAAGGCTTATCGGCAGGGCGCTACGCGCGGTTGTCGATCTGGAGGCCCTCGGCGAACGCACCATTCTTATAGATTGCGACGTGGTCGAGGCCGATGGAGGCACGCGCACTGCCTGTATTACGGGCGCGTTTGTGGCGCTCGCGCTCGCTGTAAACCGCCTCCGGCAGGATGAACAGGTCTCCAAAAAAGCGTCGTTGATCAGGGACTATATCGCTGCTGTCAGTGTCGGCATCGTTGAGGGCCGGCCGGTGCTTGACCTCAATTATCTGGAGGACTCCACTGCGGATACCGACATGAATGTTGTCATGACCGGCAACGGTCAGTTCGTGGAACTACAGGGCACCGCGGAGAAAGGCGCGTTCCCGCAGAGCGCTCTCGACGAGATGCTCGTGCTCGGTCGTGATGGAATCGCAAGAGTCATCGAAATGCAGAAAGAAGCACTCGAAGGCATCGAGGTGCTGCAATCATGACCGAGCGGATCGGTTGGATTGGACTCGGCGTGATGGGACTCCCGATGGCCGGCCACGTGCTCAAAAAATCCGGCAGCCTCTGCGTTTGGAACAGGACTCCGGAAAAGGCGAAGTCACTGGCTGAAGCGGGCGCACAACTCGCCGAGTCACCAGCGCAACTGGCGCGTCAATGCTCAGTGATATGCATTTGTGTATCCGACACGCCCGATGTTGAACAGGTGGCTGTCGGCACGGATGGCATCGCGGAAGGGGTTTCGCCCGGGTCACTTGTTATAGATTTCTCTACAATCTCCGCGAACACGACGCGCCAGCTTGCCGTGGACTTTCGAGAAAAGGACGTGGATTGGGTGGATGCTCCACTCTCAGGCGGCGACGCTGGTGCACGCAATGCGGCATTAACAATCATGGCGGGAGGAACCCGGGAAGCCTTCAACCGCGCAGAGCCGATTTTCGAGTACGTCGGCAAGTCCATCAATTATATGGGTGAATCCGGCTCCGGCCAAATGACAAAACTGGTCAACCAGGTTGCGGTGGTGGGCTCGATTGCCGCGATGTCCGAAGCGCTCGTTTTCGCGCGCCGGCTTGGAATCGAACCCGAACGCGTTCTGGATGTGCTCAAGGGTGGCGCCGCCGGAAGCTGGAGTCTGGACAACTATGGCCCGCGATTGCTCAAGGGCAACTACCAGCCCGGGTTTGCGGCCCGGCTGCAAGCGAAGGACTTGCGGCTGGTCCAGGAGGCGGCCCAGTCCGCAGACGCGGAACTGCCCGTGACGAAACTGATGAGCCGTCTATACGAGCGCATGGAGCGGGAAGGGCTCGGGGGTGAGGGAAACCATGCGGTGGCGAAGCTGTTCGGGTGGGAATAGGCAGTTGCTGTGGTTTATGACTCCCAGGGGCGAATGATGTCGCGGAAGGTCCTCTCGTAGCGGGATTTGTCCATTCTCTCTTTTTCCTTTTTCTTATCCTCCGCCTTTATCTCCTTCCAGCTTGCAGGGCGCTGCGGCTCTGCCTCCTCTTCCTGCTTCTCAATGGCCTTCCACTCTCTCTCGGAGATGACGTCGTACAGACTGTTCATGAAGAGATAGGTCCCCACGAAGCCGAACAGGAGGATGCCGACAAATCGAAGCGCGACCGCTATAATCCACAGGGAGACGATGAAGATTAGAAGCCCGAATACAGTGCCAGGATACTTCAGGGCTGCAAACAGACCGAACTTCAGGGAGGCCGCCAGGGATGCGTCCTTCCTCAGATAGTGCGGGAGTGTGGGTAGCATTGCTGCAAGGAAGAAAACACCTATCCAAAAGCAAAGACCGGCCAGAACGAAGCCGCCAAGGCGGTACTCCTCCGGAAAGGCGGGGGACGATGTATAGAACCATATATTAAGGACGAGCAGCCCGGTAACACCGCACAGCAGTTGGAGGATCTTCCAACTCCGCGCCGCCTTCGTCCGGAAGCCGGAAATGAGCTGAAGGAACGGTGGGTCCTTCTCGTCCGAAATAAGCCTTCCGAAATGCGCCAGAGGCGCCACCCACGGAAGAAGAAGCAGGGGGCCTGCAAGCGTCCAGACTGCGAAGGCCACAAGAACGAGTGTGGTGGGGGGCAGCTCCTGCCCAAGGACCGCCAGAAAACCCATGAGCGGCAGAAGAGTCAGTGAGTAGAAAATGAAGAGGAGGAAATTCCAGAGAAACAGCCGGCCAAGGTGGTCGTACGCATCCCAGAACCATTGTTTGACGACCTGGCGGAACATCATCAATCGTTGGCATCCTCGATGCCCATCATTCCTCCTCGAGCATGGCTTCCAGGTC
>SLMS01000019.1 GCA_007133495.1 Candidatus Sumerlaeota bacterium
CGGATCGTGTCAATGTCGGGGTTGACGGGTGTCCACCACTCGCCACCGGTCCAGAACTGCAGGGTCCGGTCCTCCCAGTTGCGCTCCATGTACGGGGGGAAGGTGTGCGTATAGATTCGGCGGGACTGGAATGACGCGGCAAAGACAGCCGCGAGGCCAAGGGCGAGCAGCAGCCGGGGGGACCACCAGGCGCCGGGATCGTCCTCGCGGCGGAAGCCCACGCGCCTTGCCCATGCGATCGTGCAGCCGGCGAGCCCCCAGACCGTGAGTTCCACGACGCGTATATACAAGATGTACTGCGCAGCGGAGACGATCAGGATGCCGAGGAGCGCCAGGACGGCCGCCAGGAGAATCCGCCTGTCCTGCCGCGCGGCGCGCTTCCAGCCGCGCCGTATATCCAGGGCCGCCAGCAACGCCACACCCGCGAGCACCAGCGGCACCACGGGCCCGTTCTCGGCCAGCGTGTGCAGCCAGAGCGAGTGTGCCGTCACGTGGTCGTGCTGTGCCCAGCGGTAGAACGGCGTGATGATCCAGTCGTAGAAGGTGGAATGGAGGCCGAGCCCCACGCCGAGGGGGTACTCGCGGAGGAGGAAGAGCGTGCTGATGTAGTAGTTTGCCCGGTCCTGGGCGCGGAGCAGGTGCCCCATGCGGTCGATGATCGCCTCGCCCGCCGCGATGCCCACAACGAGGCAAACGGCTGCCGCTGCTGCCCCCGCAATCATGATGGGCCGGCGCTTGGACGGGTCCCGCCGTACTGTATAGACGATCGCGGCCGCCGCGGTGAATCCCACGGCGAGCCATGCCGCGCGGGCGGCAGCCAGCACCAGCGAGACTGCCACGACTGCCGCCACGGCGAGCAGGATGGCGTTGCGCTTGCGCCTTCCGTCCTCCCACCAAAGGAAGATGCCCGGCCAAAAGAGGACGATCCACTGCGCGAACCAGCCCGGATGGCCCGCCAGGCCCTGCATGCGGCCGAGCTGGAGCGGGTCCGGATTCTCCATGCGCACATGGGTGAGGGCGATGGCGCCGAAGTGGTCCAGCAGTCCGAATACGCAGGCAACGGCGAGTCCCACCGCGCCGAGCTTGAGGAATCGTGCGATCGCCACTGGGGTCGCACGGCGGGCCAGGATGAGCGCCACGGCGATGCCGCTTCCCCAGTTCCAGAGCGACTTGATGGACCATTCGGGGTGTGTGGCTGAAAGGTATATCGCGGTGGAAAGGCGCTCCCTCCATCCGGGCACCGACGGTGGTGTGCCGTATTGCTGGAAGATGACCAACTGCCATCCCACGATCGAGGAGGCGAGCAGGATGAGAAACAGACCCGCAAGCAATCCCGGCCAGGGGCCTGCCCGCAGCGGAGGGACGTTGCCGAGTCTCCTGGTGTCTTCCAGGCCGTCTCCGAGCGGAGGCCTGCCCCGGCGAAGCCGCCACAGTTCGCCCGCGATCATGCCAAGGGGGAGAACCTCCATGACCGCCAGGATGTGGCCCTTCCCCTGGTCGAGGAGGCAGAGCGGCCCGAGCAGCGCCAGTGCGTAGAAGGCCCACAGGGGGTTGATGAAGCCGAGGCCAAATGCCAACAGATACGTCAGCCGGCTTTCCATCGTTCCCCCGTAAAGGAGGTAGCCCATGAGGGCGGCCGTGCCGAGTCCGCCCACTATTTGTATAGCGAGATAGACGGCTTCGCGTTTCCGCCGGGAGGGATTCGGCGCGCCGCCGGAGGCCATGGGGCTATCCTCGCTGCCGGGCCTGCTTCAACGCCTGGAGCCACTCGGCCAACTGGGCTGCATGGCGGTCCCACGTATAGTCGGAGAGGACCCTCTGCTGGAGGCGCCGGGCCGGTTGGTGGAAGCTTTCCGGGGCGGAGAGGAAGTTGCGCACACGCGCCTCGAAGGCGCTGAAGTCCTGCGGGGGGAAGAGGTAGGGCGCGTCCCCGCCGCAGATTTCGCGAATCGGTTCGGTGGCAGGGAGGATGATCGGCCGGCCGACGGCGGCGGATTCGAAGATTTTCGTCGGGGTCGATTGGGGCGAAGCCCCCGGAATGAGCACCGCATCCATGGCGGAAATCCAGCCGCCGAGTTCCGACTGGGGGACGCTGCCGGTAAAGTGCACCCGCCCCTGGTCCACCCAGCGGACAAGCCGGCCGCGGTGCTTTTCGACCTTGGTGGCGCTGCCCCCGACGATGAGGAAGCGCACTCGGTCCTCGCCGCGGCGGAGCATCTTTTCCGCCAGGTCCATGAACCAGTCCGCCTGATGATAGACGTTCATGGAGCCGACGTAACCGAGGACGATTTCGCCGCCGGTCCAGCCGAGTTGTTCGCGGCGGACTTCCGGGTCGGGCGCAGGGAGGAACCGGTCCGGATTGACTGCCATGGAAAACGGCCGGGCGTTCGAGGTGTCGATCCCGCGGCGGGCCAGTTCCTCGATCATGTAGCGGGAGATGGAGGCGATGGCTTCGGCACGGCGGATGACGTTGAGTTCGGTCTTGAGCGCCCACTGCGGATAGTGGAGCCGGTCGCGTTGTTCCTCCGAGAGGAGGGCGTTGACCTCCAGGATGCGGGGGATGGCGTATTTGCGTGCGAGCCAATCGCCTGCGGCGAAATAGAGGGCGAAGCGTTCGTATATTGCGTCGGGGCGGAAGGAGTGTGCGGCGCGGCGGAGCGTTCCGCGTGCGAGCCGGTTGGCGAGCAGGTAGCGGCCGTCGAACCCGAGCAGGCGGGAGGTGGGCGCGGGGAGTTTGACGGTGGGGATGTCCTGCTCGTCTGGCCGGCGGTCGCCGCCCGGGTCGGCGCTGGCGAGCATCACCTCGTGGCCGAGCTTGCGGAAGCTCGCGATCATCTCGCGCATGTGGGTGGAGGCGCCCTTGCGGCCGAAGGCGGGGATGCCATGGTCCCCGCAGATGTAGAGAATGCGCATGGATACCTGCCGGAGGTGGGCCTTCCCTTTATTCTTCGTGCTCGAGTACCTGTTCGGCTTCGCGAATGGCGGCGATCATGTCGCGCACGGCCAGGTCCAGACCGGAGAAGACCGCGCGGCCGATGATCGCATGTCCGGTGTTCAACTCGTTGAGGAACGGCAGCCGCGCCACGTGTGCCGTGTTGCGGTAGTTGAGCCCGTGGCCGGCGTTGACGACCAGGCCCTGGCCGTGGGCGAGCAGGGCCGCGGCCTCCAGCCGGTCGAGTTCGTGGAAGGCCAGCTCGCGCTCCCGGTCGTAGTGGCGTGCATACTGGCCGGTGTGCAGCTCGATGTGGGTGGCGCCGCAGGCGCGCGAGGCGATGACCTGCTCCTCCTCCGGATCGATGAACATGCTGACGGCGATGCCGGCACGGCGGAGCTTGCGGGTGGTCTTGGTGAGTGAGTCCTTGTGCGCGGCGACGTCAAGGCCGCCCTCGGTGGTAAGCTCCTCGCGTTTTTCGGGGACGAGGGTTACCTGGTCGGGCCGCACCCGCTGGGCGATCTTCACCATTTCCGGGGTGTCGGCCATTTCCATGTTCAGGAGGCCCTTGACGATGCGGCGGAGGGCGAGGGCGTCCTCGTCGCGGATATGCCGGCGGTCCTCACGCAGGTGGAAAGTGATGCCGTGGGCGCCCGCCAGCTCGCAGACCACGGCGGCATGGAGCGGATCGGGTTCCGTCTCGCCGCGTGCGTTGCGGATCGTGGCCACGTGATCGATGTTCACGCAGAGGTTTACCATCTGTCTCCCGCCTTCGGGGTTTGAAGTGGGCGGCTGGCTGCCGTCTGTACGTCTAGTCTTCCTCGGGCGCGTCGTCTTCCCCATCCGTTTCGGGCTCCTGGCCGTTCTCGGAGAGGATGCGGACCAGCACCGTCTGCGGGTCTGTTTCTACCCGGTCTATCTGGGGGCGCAACCCGGCATCGAGGATTCTGGTCTCCAGGGCCACTTCGCGGCTTTCGCCCGGCTGCTCGGAAACGCCGTAGAGGCTGAAGGCGATGTCGCCGTGGGTGAGGCGCTGGACGGCGCTGGCGCGGCCGGTGACGATCACGTCCACCTCCGCCGGGGTTAGCTCGGCACGGAGCCCCTCGTCTGCATAGACGAACTCGTACTGCACCGGCACGGCGGAAATCGTCCGCGTGATTGTCTCCTCCACGATATCCACCACGACGGTGCGCGTGCGGTTTTCCTCCTCGCCGGGGAGCGGGCTGACGCCTTCGGGGAAGATCACCTCAACCGTCTCGCGCACGAGGCCGGACTGGCCGCTCACGTCGAGCGGCTCTGTCTCCAGCGTGAAGTAGTGCTCGCCCGAGTCGAGGTACTCCTCCTCGCGCTCTTCGGTCAGGAGGACGGTGATTTCCTCCTCGCCGTCGATGACTGCTGCATCGGGGTCGTAGGTATAGCCGGAGGCCGGCTCGCCTGTGACGATGGGGCGGATCATCGCCGGGGCGTTGCGCAGGCGCGCTTCCCAGCTCACCTGCGGGGTGATCAGGTCCACCGGCTGTATGTTGAGGGCCCTTCCGTCCACGGTGTCGCGGACCATTTCGCGGGAAAGCGTCCTGTCCCCGGTATCCTCCAGACGCCGGCCGATGCGCTGCTTGAGGTCGGAGAAATCGACTTCGACGAAGAAGTTGTCCGATCGCATTTTGAGCGTCTCGGACGCCGGGTAGGAGAAGCGCACCTGCACCTGCTGCGGCTCGTAGTGGAGGACCACCTCGCGGTCCACACCGACGGGGACGACGTCCACGCCGAGCGTGACTTCGCTCGTTTCGGTGAGCTGGACGACGAGCCACACGCCCGTTCCGCACAGGAGGGCGGCGAAGACCATGACTGCCTGGGAGACCACCGTTCGCTGTGCCATGGCCGTCTAGTCCTCGTCCTCCAGATCGTACTGGAGAAGTTTCTTCAGTTTGATGCGGAGGGACTCCGCCGTCTCATTGCGTTCGATAAGGCCATCGTGCGCCAGGGAGACGATGCCGGTTTCCTCCGAGCAGACGATGGCCACGGCGTCGGTTTCCTCACTGAGGCCGATGGCGGCGCGGTGGCGGGTGCCGAGGTCCTTGGGGAGTTTGGGGTTTTCGCTGAGCGGGAGCAGACACCCGGCGGCGGCAATGCGGTTGTGGCGGATGATCACGGCGCCGTCGTGCAGCGGCGTCTGCAGGGCGAAGATGGTGCGCAGCAGTTCGGCGGAGACGGCGGCGTCCACGGGAGTGCCGACCTCGATATACGGCCGCAGGCTGTTGCGCCGTTCGATGGCGATCAGTGCGCCGATGCGCCGTTCGGACATGCGGACGACGGCCTTGATGATTTCCTCGAGCTCGAACCGCTCGGGCTGGAGGAAGGGCCGGAAGATCGAGGTCTGGCCGAAGTCGGTCAGCGCCTTCTTGAGTTCGTTCTGGAAGAGGATCACGAAGACGATGACGATCAGGGTCATCGACTCTTCGAGCAGGCGGGTCGTTGCGATCAGGCCGCCGACGCGGGCAAACACCCACACGAGGACTCCGAAGACCAGCAGGGCCACCAGCCCGCGCAACGCCGTGAACGAGCGCGATTCGCGCAGCAGCGTGAAGACGGCGTAAAAGACCAGCGACACCCCGAGGATGTCCACAAGGTCCCGGCTGGTCAGGGTCTGGAAAACGGAGATAAGCCGGTCCATTCGGGCTCCCGGGGCAGCGGAGTGTTACTCTCCTCCCCGGAGGTCAGCCTCCCTTCAGGAACTGCGCAGCCACCCGCCCCATTCGGCGCACGGCTTCGGTCATGGGTTCAAGGTCAATCACCCCGTAGCACAGCCGCATCTGGTCCTTTGGCTTGGGCTCCTGTGTCTCCTCGCAGAAGCAGTAGTACCCGGGCACGTAGAGCACCTTCTCCTCGAGCACCGCGTTGAAGAACGGCGAGCCGGGGTCGTTGTCCACGCCGGGCAGGCGCACCCAGACGTATAGACCGCCCTTGGGGTGGAGGATTTCCGTCTCTGCGGGCCAGTGATCCCGGAGCGCCTGCACCAGGGCGTCGCGCTTCACCCGGTAGCGCTCGCGGAAGCGGGCGGCTGCCGTTTCGTAGCTTCCCATGCGCAGCATCTCCAGCAGGATGCGCTGGTTCATGTTGGAGGAGCCGAAGTCCTGGTTTGCCTTCTGCCGGCAGAGTGCCGTGTGGACCTCCGGCGGCATGTAGCTCCAGCCGAGCCGCAGGCCGGGCGCCAGGGCCTTGCTGAAGGTGCCGGTGGCGAAGATGTGCTCGTTCCCCTTGTCGAACTCCTTCATGTAGGGCTCGGGTTCGCCTTCGAGCGTCAGGTCGCGGTAGCAGGCATCCTCGATGGGGAGGAAGATGGGCCCCTTGGTGATTTCCTCCAGATAGATGTCGTACAGCTCGCGCCGGCGCCGTGCCGACATGTTCGAGCCCTTGGGGTTTGAGTAGTAGCTCATCAGGTAGAGGATGCGCAGGCGGCCGCGCTGGCCGCTCTCGTGCAGCTCGCGCAGGCGGTCCCGCAGGCCTTCCGGGGTCATCCCCTCCTCGTCGGTGCTCACGCCGAGGACCCGCGCGCCGACCGACTTCAGCACGTCCATATAGACGAAGTAGGTGGGGTCCTCCACCAGCACGATGTCCCCCGGGTCCACGAACGCCTCGGTGACTGTGTAGAGCCCCTGCTGGCCGCCGTTGGTGATGGCGATGCAGTCGGGGTCCACGTTGGAAAGCCCCTGCTCCTCGAGCCGGCTGGCGACTGTCTGGCGCAGGGGGAGGTAGCCCGGGGTGGTGCCGTACTGCAGGGCGTCGCGTCCGGGGCCGGCCTCGGCGAAGACCTTGTGAACGGCGGCCTCCACAAGGTCGTTCGGCAGGGTCCCGGTATCGACGAAGCCCGCGGCGAGGGAGAGAATCTCCGGGTCCTCGATCGTCTTGCGCATGAGCCAGGCGATGGGCGAATCGCCCGTGCGCTGGGCCTTCTGGCTGAAGGGGAAGGCGGTGGTGGCGGTGGAACTCAAGGGTGCTGGGGCCTTTCCTCGTCCGTTGGTCCGGGCGTGGGGGACCGGTGCGGACGGCGAATCTCTCTCCCGGCAGCGGTGCGGAAGCCTCCGGGAAGGAGGTTTTGAGGGCGCGGGGCGCCGAAAGCCAACCGGAAAAAAGGCGGGCCGGGAGGTGCTGCGGGGCTCTCAGGAAGAGGGGGAGTAAAAAAAGTGCCCGGTTGGACCGAAAAGCATTGACCGGTGGCCCCGGCGGGCCACTTATTATTTCGAGCATAAAGAAAATGCCTGCAAAAATGCGCGGGCGACAACTTTCCATCGGATGGAGGACCCATCATGAAGAGACAGTTTGCAGGCCTGGCGGCAGCAGCCGCCGTCGCCGTGGCCCTGAGTGTCCCCGCAACCACCCACGCCCAGAACGGGGAGTGGGAATTCTGGACAAGCTTCACCACGCCTGAAGAATCAGCGGGCGTCCTCCGCATGGCCTTCGACTCCCAAAACAACATGTACCTGACCCGTTCGGGCCCTTCACGCCTGTACAAGTCCGTGGACGCCGTTGACGAGCTGTTCGCCGGTGGCGAGCCCACCTTCGATATCCTTTTCACAGACGAGGACGCCATCAACGGCATGATGGGTCTCGCCGTGGACGACTCGGACATCGTGTACGCCGTTGCGGATGGTGACGGGACCGAAGGTAACGAGGCCGTTGTCGCCAAGTTTGACGCCGATGGCGACTTGGTCACTGATTTCGGCGATAATGGGCTTCTGGCCGGTGGGCTCGACGTGCGCTTGGTCGGCGCCGCCCTGACCACCGACGAAGCCACCCTCATAATCCACGGCACAGCCGGCTTGCTCTACTCGGTGGACGCGGCAACCGGCGCGGAACTCGTCGAAGAAGTGGACACGGGGATCGGTGGCGTCACCCGCGATATCGCCGTGCGTCCCGTGGACGGTGGTGATGATGAACTGTACATGAACCGCAGCGGCCAGCTTCACCGGGTGACAGGCGGCTCCGCCACGGACATTGCCGGGTACGACCAAGGGGAACTCCTTACGCCGGGGATTGCCGAGGGAGATCCGCCTTGGGCCATTCGGTATAGCGTCAGCTACTTTGCCGCGGACGATGTCATCATCTTCAGCAACATTGACAGCGGCGTGCATGTGTACGACCCGGTGGAGGGCGAGATCGTCCAGACCATCACCGAATTCGGCACCGGTACGCCCCTGAATGAGGCGACTGGCGTGACAGCGCTTCATGCCGTCGAGGACCCGGACGACGGGACGCTCTACGACCTGCTGTTCGTCTCGCAGAACGGCACCGCACTGGCCGTTTACCGCAAGGCGCTCGAAGTCAGCGTGCCTGACTGGGACGTGCTTCACTAAGCTCTCTACCTCCCTCCCCTCCTCTCCGGAAGCGGCGCGGCTCCAAAGTGGGCTGCGCCGCTTCTGCGTTTGGTGCTGTCCGGCCGCTGGGACCCGGAAAAAAATCGGCACGGGGTGGTCGAATGGCGTTGACTCCGGGAGGAGTTCTGCCATTAATTTTATCCGTTAAGTAAAAGCCTGCAAACGAGTGGGGCCGCAGGCGATCATCGCTCCTCCGAGGAGGATTCCCCCCGTGAAAGCCCGTTTCGCACTAGTTGCCGCATCGGCAGCCGCCGCCGTTGCCCTGGCGCTGCCCGCCACCACCCACGCCCAGAACGGGGAGTGGGAATTCTGGAAGAGCTTCGGCTCACCCGAGGACAGTTCCGCAATCATCCGCTTGGCCATTGACTCCCAAGGGACCCTCTACCTGTCCCATTCCGGTGGCACGGACAAGATCATTTACAAGTCCACGGACGTAATTCCAGCCCTCTTCGCGGATGATCCACCCACTGCGACGGTTCTTTACCAGAACAACGACATCGCCAACGGGTTTCAAGGACTTGTTGTGGACTCCTCCGACAACCTGTTCGTTGTGGGCGATTGGGATGGTTCCAACCCTGGTGAGGTCCTCAAGTTCGATGTCAACGGCGACCCGGTTACAGACTTCGGTGATAACGGAGTGCTGGCCGTGCCCGATGCGCTTCGCCCTGTTGGCGCCGCACTCACCAGTGACGAGGGCTTCCTTGTTATTGCCTCAGTCTTCGGAGATGCCATCTTCAGCGTGGATCCAGTCACCGGTGACGAGATTGTTACCGAAGCGGACCCCGACACCGGAACATTCCTGCGCGACATAGCGGTCCGCCCGGTCGACGGTGGCGACGACGAGATATACGGCAACGTCACCAGCCAGCTATGGCGGATCACGGGTGGTTCGGCCACCGACCTGAGCGGGTACACCGACTCTGTGAACCTTACACCCGGTCTGCCCCTGAGCAATCCGCAAGGCTTCAGTGTTCGTCCCAGCGTGATTCACTTCCCTGCGGACGACACGGTGATTTTCAGCAATGTCAACGACGACGAGGCTGCGGTTGTCGTATATGACCCGGTCGAGGACGAAATCGTGCAGACTCTTGAGCAATGGGGAGACACGCCCCAGAACCTGAATCAGGCTGCCGGCGTTGCTGCTATCCACGCTGTCGAGGACCCCGATAACGGAACGCAGTACGACCTGCTGTTCGTTTCCCAGTTCGGAACTGCGATTGTGGTCTACCGCAAGGAGCTTCCGACCTCCGTCGAGGACTGGACGATCCTTCACTGATCGCCCGGCCACACGGCCAAACCGGCAAGCTTCAACGAGGCGCGGCTCCATGGCGGGCCGCGCCTCCCTTTTTGGGCCCTTCCGGGGAGGGCGGGTCCCCCAGTTTTCAGCGGGTCGCAGCCCGGCAGGCCAGCGCCCCATCCGTCCAGATCGCGGGTCATACCCAATCCGGCCGCGCCCCCCTCAGCGTTATTACTGGCCCTTGCCGCCGGGATTGCCGCGTACCCTTGGAGTGCGCGCGGCTTGCCGCCGCCTTCACACCGCGGGCTTGCCCGCGCGCGCTCTGGCTGGCCAACAGGCATGGGACGGCAGCAAGCTCCCGCCCCGAGGGCGAAGGCAAGCCTTCGCACTCCATGAGCGGCGCCATTCCGGCGGAGCGCCCTCGATCCTGCCACATGAGTAACAGTTCCAAGATACACCCAATCCGGCCGGGCGGAGGCGAAAAGCGTTGACCTCGGGTGCACTCAACGCTCCAATTTTCACACTGAGTAAATAAACTGCCTTCCTGAATGTGCCGAAGGCAAATCACCGCCAAAGGAGACCACCCCATGAAACCCACATTTGCCTCACTAGCCGCGGTGGCAGCGATCGCCGCTGCCCCGCTCGTGGCGCCCGCCCAGACCTACGTGTACGAAGGGCTCATCGACCTGGACACCACCGGTCCGCTCGCCCTTGCGGGTGATGCAGCGGGAAATCTTTACGCCGTCACCTTCGTCACAGGCGCGACCGGTGGCAGCCTCATCTATATCGAGGACCCCATCTCGGAGATAGACACGAGCGGTGACTTCCCCGACGATCCATCCGGTGTTGAAGTCTTTGACGTGGATGGCTGGCCCTCGGGCCGGGGCCTGATGGGCGTCGCGGTGGACAGCACCGGCAACGTGTACGTCTCCGGTGATGATGGTGCAGGTACCTTCATTGTCAAGCTCAGCCCCGCTCCCGATTTCGACGAAATCACGGACTTTGACGCCTCCGGCATAGGCACCCGCATTGGTGGCGTGACTCTCATGAACGACGACATCATCGTGGCGGTCGCGTTCGGGAGCCTCTTGTTTATCGACACGGAGGACGGCAGCCTGCTTGAAACTGCCAGCGGCGCCCCGAATTTCCAGCGTTCGGTCGCCTACAACCCGGCAGACGAGGTTTTCTATCCGTTCTCCAATGGCGCCGACAGTGCCGTCATGGTGCGCGGGTACTTCTCCGGGGGCTCGGCCACGGACCTGGGCGGTTTCGGGTTCACCGCAGACGAGATGATTTCCGACGGAGCGGTTGACAGCCAGTTCGGCGGTGCTACCCAGCACGGTTTCTTCGACACCGTCTCCGGCCGGTTGATCAGCGCCGACACGCAGGACAACGACACCGGCGTGCGGCAGACCCGGATTTGGGACGTGTCCGGCGACGGTACGACCCTCACGCTTGCCCAGGCCGTTGACGCTGACACGCCGGACGCCGACGGCGCCGGCCAGCCCTTCCCGCTCGAAAGCCCGCGCGATGCCGTCGTCATCGGCGACCGGCTCTACGTTTCCACCACCAACAACGACGGTTCCCTGTACGTCTTTATTGACGAGGACGCGGTGACCTCGGTCAGCGACTGGACGCTCTTCAACTAAGCGGCCAGACCTGCAAATCAGCCGGCACCAAAGCGGCGCGGCCCCGGAGCGGGTTGCGCCGCTTTCGCTTCCGGGGGCAGGGTGCCCGAATGACGACAATCTCCGCGCCCGAAGGAGCGCCGCCATGACCCGTCTCCTGCCAGCCCTCGTGCTTCTCGCCTGCGCTGCCGGGCTTCCGGCGCAGTTTCCCGCGCCGCTCCCGAAGGAGGAACGGCTGCCGCTCCTCGACGGCGGCTTCTGGCAGGTGGGTCCCGGCCTCTCCGGCCAGCTCACCGACGAACGGCACGCCGCCGAGGTCGCCCACATGACCGAACTCGGCATGGACATCATCATCGTCCAATATATTGCCTCCCAGTACGACCACGACGCCGGGACGTATTACGCCTACGTGTCCGGCACGAACCTGCCCCTGCACCCGGCCCTGGCGCGGAAGGACCCCATCGGCGCCATCATGGAAGCGGCGGAGGAGCACGGCGTGCGCGTCATCCTGGGCGGGCTGCTCATGCCGCTTCCCCGGCACGAGAACTACGAGGAAAATATCGCCGTCTGGACCTCGGAGGAGGCGATGGACTACCGGCGCGCCGTCATCGAGCGTTTCAAGGACTCCCCGGCCTTCGTGGGGTGGTACACGCCCAACGAGCCGAACCCGGCGAACCTTTACGGCGCCGGGGCCGACCCCCAGCTCATGATAGACGCCACCGCGGAGACCATCGAGGTGGTCCTCGAAGCAAAGCCGGACCTCGGCATTGTGAAGTGCATCGGTCTCTATCTTGAACCCACGAACGGTGCGCTCTCGCCCGCCAGTGAGGAATACCTGGACGCGTTCTGGCGCCCGTGGGTTGAGCAACTCGACGCCGTGGATGTCTGGATGGTCATTGATGGCGTTGGGACGACGCTCTCCAACCTGGAGCACACGGACATGGCCCAGCGCTGGGCCCGCGAGCTGGCGCACGAGCACGGCAAGCAGTACTGGACCGACGTGGAGAACGCCCACATGACCGCCGGGGATTACCGGCCCATGTCGATGGAGGAGCTGGCCGCCTCGCTGGAGGTTGCCGCCCGGCATGGGGAACGGCTGATCACCTTCGACTATGCCCACTACATGAGCCGCGAATCGCCAAAGCCGGACGCGGTGCGGCTGCATGAAGACTACGCGGCCTACCGGCAGGAACTGCTGGGGGAAGGCGAGGCGAGGGTGGAGGGCGCGTTCTAACGGGCCGCCGCGGTGGTGGTCCCGCGGACGGCAAGGTAATCCTCAAGCCCGAGCACGATGCGGCGCAGGCCGCCGTCATGGACGCAACTGGCCGCCTGTTCGTGCGGGAGCCATTGCCGTTCGCGCATCCGGTATTCCGGCCAGCGGGGGAGTTCGCGATTCACTTCCATCGGGAAGACTTCGACCCGTGTGGGGACGCCGCGTTTGCTCGTGTGCCACCAACCGGTTGCGATGGGCGACGGGGTGCCGATCAGGCCGGCCTCCTCGTAGGCCTCGCGTGCGGCGGATTCGTGCGGCGTGTGATAGGGGACAAGGTTTCCCTTCGGTAGAATCCAGTGCTTCTTGCGGGCGGAGGTGACAAGGCAGACCTCCAGAACGCGGCCGCGCCGGCGGTAGGGGAGCGCTGCGGACTGGAGCAGGAAGACGGGACTCAGAACGGACAGGGGTCAGCCCTCCAGTGATGCCAGGAACTCTTCGGCGCGGGCGACGTCCTCCTCGGTGTCCACGCCGACGCTGTCGCGCTCGGTCTCCACGCAGACAAGGCGGAGGCCGTTTTCGAGCAGGCGGAGCTGCTCAAGTTTTTCCATGTGTTCGAGCGAGGACTCGGGCAGGCCGCAGAAGAGGGTCAACGCGTCGCGCCGGTAGATATACAGGCCAAGGTGCTTGTAGCCGAAGATATACCCGGACCGGCCCACCTCGCGCGGGTCGCGGCGCACCAGCGACGGGATGGGGGACCGGCTGAAGTACAGGGCACATCCGCGCGTGTCCCGCACAACCTTCACGACGGCGGGATTTTCGAACTCCTCCGGGTCCTTGATGGGGACGCAGGCGGTGGCGACGTCGGCCGCGGCCTGGAGCAGGCTGGCATGGGCGGAGCGCACGGCCTCGGCCGGCATGCCCGGCTCGTCACCCTGCCAGTTGACGACGATGTCGGCGGGGCGGGTCTCCAGGGCGGCGTGCACGCGGTCGGTGCCGGAGGGGAGATCCGGATCGGTCAGGACCGCCTCGACGCCGGCGCGCTCGGCCACGCTGGCGATCTTCTCGTGGTCGGTGGCGACCAGCACCTCGTCGAACAGGTCCACCCGGCGTGCGGCGCGGACGACCCACTCAACCAGCGGCCGGCCGCGCAGCTCGCGCAGCGGTTTCGCGGGGAGCCGTTCGCTCCCGTATCTTGCCGGAATGACGCAGACGGTACGCAGTGGCGTGGCTCCCAAAGGTGCAGGATTGGCATTCCCGTACCTGTTCGTCCTTTCCCCGCCGCACACCGGCAAGTTGAATCTTGCTCTCCCTGCCGCTTTTGTTGAAGCGGCGGTATCCACCCCCTGACCCCGGAGTTCCCCCATGCCCCGTCCAGCGATCGTGTGGAGCCCGCATTACGAGATGGACATCGGGGTGCACGTGTTTCCGACGGAGAAGTTCCGCCTGACGCTGGATTTGCTGGTGAAGCAGGGCCTCGTCCGGCGCGAGGAGGTGCTGGAACCGCCCCCCGCGACGGAGGAGGAGCTGCTGACGGTGCTGGAGCCCGAATACCTGGCGGACCTCCGTGGCGTCACGCACACCACGCGCACCTACGGGGCGGAGCTGCCCATCTCGGAGGAGATCGTCCGCGGGGTGACCCATTCGGCAGGGGGGTCGATTCTGGCAGCCCGCCGCGCCCTGGAAGTGGGGGGCGCCTGCCATATCGGCGGCGGGTTCCATCACGGCTTTGGCGACCATGGGGAGGGCTTTTGCTACATCAACGACGTGGCCGTGGCGGCGGAGGTGCTCCGGCGCGAGGGTGCCGCCCGCCGCATTGCCGTGGTTGATACCGACGTGCATCAGGGCAACGGCACCGCGTGCATCTTCCGGGGAGTGCCGGAGGTCTTCACCTTCTCCATTCATCAGGAACTGCTCTACCCCTTCCCGAAAGTGGTGCGCAGCGACTTGGACATCGGGCTGCCGGCCCAGCCGGGCGAGCAGACCTACCTGCGCGAGCTGGCCAAGGGCATCCGCGCCTCGGTGGAGGAATTCCGCCCCGAATTGGTCATCTACGTGGCGGGGGTGGACCCGTTCGAAAACGACCAGCTCGGCAGCCTTGGCCTGAGCATGGCCGCCATGCGCGAACGTGACCGGATGGTGCTGGAGGCGGTCCATCGTCTGGGCATCCCGTTCGTTACTGTAACGGCGGGGGGGTATTCGTACGATTTGCGTGAAACGGTGGCGCTTCATGCGCAAACTGTGGCCGTGGCAACGGAGGTCCTATCGGGAGAAGACGGCAACATGGGGGCGCCGGACTGAAGAGTATCTCCGCCCGTGCGCTTGGTGTTGCCCCACCGCCGGTGCATTTCACGATGGCATCGCAAAAGAGCCCGTTGGAGCAGTCTCCGCCATCTCCATGACCCGAGTTTCCCCCCTTGTCCCTGCCGCGCTGTTTGCTGCCGCGTTATATCTCTTTGCTGGAGGAGGCCCGCTTGCGGCACAGCCACCGGCCGATAGCGAGTCCGGACCCGCCCTGACGCTGGACAGCGAGGCGCTGGCGCTGCTCGATCCCTCGCAGAGCTTTCAACTCGGCATCGACCGGGAAGTGGACGAGGGCTACCCGCAGCTCGCCCGCCGGCGCGTGGCCGCCGTAGTGCACCCGGCCGCGGTGGACTCCCGCGGCGTGCCGACCCTTCGGCGGTTCCTGGATGCGGAGGGCTTCACCCTTGTCCGCATTTTTCACCTGGAATGGCCGGACCGGCCGCCGCCCTCCTGGTGGTTTGACCTGCTGGAGGAGGCCCGCGAGCGGGACCTGCCCGTCGTGGCGCTCACACCCGACTCCTTTGTGCCCGAGCGCAGCGATCTGCGGGACGTGAACACCGTGGCGTGGGACGTTCCGCTGCCCGGCGGGCGGTTCGAGCTGGAGACTGCCGCCCTGGGGGCTGTCCTTGAGCAGGCTTCTTTGGCCCGGGTGCGGTTCGTTCTCTTTGACAGGCCGCTGCTGGGGAACAACTCTTACGTCGAAGGGCCGCTCGCGGAAGTGGGTTATCTTGGCTCGATTCAGGCCTTCTTCCCGACGCTGCTCTACCCCGGCATGACGCCGGGGGAGTTGGCCGCGTTCTTCAACGAGCAGTATTCGATTCAGGCGGACCTCCGGGTGGTTCACATGCGAAATTGGCAGCGGTCCGACGGCAACGAGTGGATGCGCAATCCCCCCCCGCTTTATGTTGGGAGCGAGGGCCGGGAGGTCTTCCGGTCGCTGCGTGGCGCGGGCGTGGCTGTCCGCGGGTTTGAAGAATTGCGCGCCCTTCCGGCCATTTCCGGGGAGGACGTCTGGGAATCGACGCGGCTTGACCTGAACGAGGAGGGCCGGCCGGCGCTCCATCTGGTACCGCGGGAAGTTCCCGTCGTGGCCATGATGGAAAGGTTGGAGGGCAATCCTCCGCGCGGCCTTGCCGTCTCGGTGCATTCGCCGGGCGGGGACGAAGAGCCGGCGGCGGTTGTCCTGACCGTCGAGGGGGACCGGGACATCGATCCGTACGAGGCGGGGCTCCGGCTCCGTACCGCGGCAGTGCCCAGCATCCGCACGCAGGAGCCGCCCGAAGGGCACGGCGTGTTCGGCACCGGAGTCGCTTTCGAAGCGCTTACGCGGGGGTTGAATCCCCAGCAGGCCCGCAGGCGCTGGGTGGGCACGTCGGCCTTCAGGGTCCACCTCGATCTCAGAGAACGGTATCTGGTGTATCCCGAATGAGTCTCAGATCGCTCTCCCCCCTTGCTGTATTGGTCCTGCTTTGCGCCGGGATGTTCCTTGCCGCCTGCGAGAGGCGCGATCGGGACGCGGCACGCGGGGAGCGGGAGAACGCCGTGGCCAGCATCGCCGGCCAGGTGGAAGTGGCGGAAGGTCTCGACGCCTCCGCGGTGATGGTCTTTGCGGAGGGCACCTCGCACATGGCGCTCACCGACGGGGAGGGGCGTTTCGAACTGGGCAATCTGCGGCCGGGCACCTACCGGTTGCGCGCCACGCGTAGCGACCTGGAAACGACGGTCCTTGGCGAGGTGACCATCACGGAGGAGGACACCGCGGAGGAACAGCCGTTCGCGCGGCTCGACGCTGTGGCGGTGGCCCAGCGCGAGGCCGAAGACGATCCGGCACGGCGGGAGGTGGCGCGTCTCGGGTCCCTGTCCGGCACGATCGAGACCGATCCTCCCGGCAACGAGGGGAGCGTCACTGTCTATCTGCAGGGAACACGCTACCGTACGGTGTCGTATGACGACGGGTTCTTCGAACTCATCAACGTGGAGCCGGGTACCTACGAATTGGTCGCCGCGCGCCAGGGATTTTCCACCCAGCGCACGGAGGTTGAGGTGCAGGCCGGTCAGGAGGTCGATCTCGATCCGCTGACGTTGGAAGGCACCCCGCCCTCAGAAGTGGCTGACCGCCGCGATGAAGCCCCCCGCGCGACCCGCACGATCTACGGCCAGGTGGAAGTCCTCACCGGCGACGGGTCTGTCCCGAGCGATTACAGTTTCGTGCGCGTGAACCTTGAGGGGACGAATTTCACCGCCATCCCCGATTCGGAAGGGCGCTTTCAGTTCACCAATCTCCCCGCGCAGACCTACGTCGTCAGTGCCTCCGCCACGAACTATTTGCTCGAACGCCGCTACGAGGTGAACCTCGAAGCGATGCCCGCCGCGGAAGTGGACCTGCTGCTGGTGGAGGACACCACGCGCATCGAGCGCCACGGAACCATCGCCGGGCGGGTCGTGCTGGAGGACGCGCCCGACAATGTCCATTCGGGCGTCCAGGTCTCCGTGGCGGGAACCGACAGGCTGGCGTTCACCGACTCCCAGGGAGAGTTCGAGTTCCTCGACGTGGAGCCCGGAACCTACGACCTCCTCGCCAGTTTCACCGGCTACCACGATGGGCGCTTCACCGGGGTGGAGGTGCTGGCGGACCGGGAGACGGACGTCGGTGAGTTGGAACTCGAGCGCGACGTCGTCGTGCCGCGCATTGTCTATGCGTCTCCCGGCGACGGGGCGCGGGATGTGACCATCGAACACCCGACGGTCTTCACGATTCAGTTCAATACGAACATGGACATCGCTTCTGTGCGCGACGCGATTTCCATCTCGCCGGAGGCTTCCATGCGCGTCGTGGCGGAAGGGACTCCCGGCCGCGGGGCGCAGGACGTGTTTCGCATTGAGCTGGCCGGCGTTGCCTACGGCAACAACGACGGCGGGGTGCTGCGGTTTGGCACGCGCTATACGCTGACCGTGGGGACGCGCGCGGAGAGCCTCGAAGGGGTCGCCATGCGCAATGATCACAATATCCGCTTCACGACGAGCTATCCGGAAATCATCGCAACGGTGCCGGAGGACGGCGCGAGCAACGTGAGTGTCTTTTTCGACCGGCCGATCCGGGTGTTTTTCAACGCTCCGATCGACCCCGAATCGGTGCGGCCGGAGGACATCTCCTTCCGGCCGGAGCTGCCCGGCAGCCCCAACGTCTATCTGCGGCGCGACCCGCAGACAGGCTGGTCGGTGCTCTTTATCGCGGGGTTTGCCGAACCGGGCACGGACTATACGGTGAGCATCCGTTCCGGCCTGCGCACCATCACGCGCGACCGCATCCGGAACATCCCCTACCGGTTCTCCTTCAGTACGCGCGAATGGCGCGAATTCGAGGACCACTACGGCCTGCGCGAGCCCGGCCGCGAAGCCCTGCGGCAAGAACGCGGCCGCCGCTGATCCATGGGTGAACGGCTCCGGGCGGCATTTCTCCCTCCAGTCGTGCTGGTTGTTCTCGCGGTATTCCTTCCCGCGGTTTCCCGGGCCGATTCCAGCGTCTATACGATAACGGATACCCTGCGGGAGTTCCACGACCTCGAACTCCTTCAGCATCGCGCTGACCCGCCACGCCGGTTCGGGCAATTTTCCAGCAACGACCCGAACGGCGGCAATTTCGACCAGGGGAACTTCCTCCGCGTGGAGGGCCTGGAGCACGTGCTTGTGGACGTGCGCGGGCCGGGCGTGCTCACGCGCCTGTGGACCGCGGAGCCCATGGGCGTGCTGCGGTTCTATTTTGACGGGGCGGAGGAGCCGCAAATCAGCGTTTCCTGGACTGATCTTCAGCGGGGCGAGGTACCGTGGCTCACCGAGCCATTTGTCACCTCGGCCGGTGGCGGCTGTACGATGCGCTTTCCGTTGCCGTTCGCCGAATCGCTGAAGGTGACCCTCACCGGCCAGACATGGTGCCACTGGCAGGCGAACTACCAGTATTTTCCGCCGGGGACGGAAGTGGAGACGTGGTATCCTGCGCGCGGGCTGGGTGCGGAGGCGGAGCGTGTCCATACGCAGGCAGCGGAGGCGTGGGAGCGGCCGGCAGATGCCGCGGTGCCCGGGGAGCAGCTTGCCGCGGAAGAGCTGTACGCCGGGCCGGGCCTCGATCCGTGGGTGTACCGTCCGGAGCGCGACGTCCTGTTGACGGAAATCGCGCTGGTGCAGGCACCCGCCGGGCCGCTGCCTCGCGGGGTGGAGATGTCTATACGGGATGCAGAAGGTGAGGCCGTCCTGGACTTGGTGCCCTGGGCTGCCCTGGTGGGGCTGTGGGAGGCGGAGGGGGATTCACCCTCGCTGTTGCAGGGCCGGAGCGGGCAGCGGAGCTACCTCCGGGTGCCGTTCGTCCTGCGGGCGGGGTCGGAGCTTGTCTTCTCCTGGGCGGAGGACGCGGAGGGCGAGTTTGCCGGGGACGTGGAACTGCGCGGCCGGCCGGCGGGCGAGGACGAGCAGTTGCCGGACCCGCTCGCCGTCTGGCACCGTCAGGAAGCCGGCACGGGCCGGGCCGTTGCCCCGCCTTCACTGAACGCGGATGGGCGGCTTCTGCTTGTGGCCACGCGCATTGCCGCGACCGGATCGGCCCTGTATATCGAGGGCGATGAGTATATCCACCTGGAGGGTGAAGAGGATCCGTCCATACGGGGCACCGGCACGGAGGACCTGTTCGATTCCGCCTGGTATTTCATGAACGGAACGTTCGCCACCGCCATGGCGGGCTCACCGCTTCAGGAACGGGGGCTGCTGGACCTTGTTGCGCGGGCCACATGGTGGCCGTTTGGCGTGACGTTCGCGGATTCGCTGCGCTTCGAATTGCAGTCCGGTCCCTACGGGGACGCGCCGCCGACGCGGTATGAGCTGCTGCTCTTCGGCCAGTCCTTCGGGCCTCCGCAGGAAAGCGCTCCGCCACGCCGGGCTGCGTACGGCCGGACGGGACTCCCCACCGGCGCCCGCGAAACAGTGGGGACGGACGCGGCCGGGCTGCCCGTCTATACCGAGCAGCTTCCCATGGCGGAAGGCGGCACGCGCCCCTTTGAGGAGTGGTTCCAGGCAGGAGAGGAAGCGTTCGAAGGCACGGCCCGGTTCCAACTGAATCCGGACGGCGCGGAAATTTTCGCCGTGATGCTCGACCTCCCTTATGGCTGGACGGGCGAGTTGCACCCCGCGCACGGCGAGCCGGTGGAAGTGTACGACATCGGCTGGCCGCCCATCGTGTGGGACGATCCGGAGCCCGGTCTGTACGAGTTCTCCTGGAGCGCCCGCCCGCCTGAGAATCTTTCCGCGGGGTATCACGTGGTCCAGCTTCGCGCCCATGTTCATATGCCGGACGGCACGTCGGAAACGGTCACCCGCCATACCCGGTTCATTGCGGAGCCGCGGGGCGAACCGGCTCATGAATGGGACGGGGAGCAGCTTGTCGCGGAAGGGGACGGTGTCTATCTTCTTGAACTCCCGGCCGGTTTCGAGACACGTCCGGGGGACAGCCTGGCCGTCGAGGCGACGGTGCGGGAGCACACCGGCCCTGCGGAAACGCAGGCGGCAGTGCGTTTCTCCCCGGTGGAGTATTCGAACGAGGAGGAGCCGCTGTACCATGAGGTGCTGCCCCTGCTGGGGGAGGTGGAGGACGGCCTGTCGAGGGGCCGCTCGCTGATGGACGGCCGGCGGCACTGGGCCTCGCTTCCGGTGGGGCGGGACCGTAGCTGGCTGAGCCCCGTCCGCGAGTTGCGTTTCTTCTGGCCGGGCGTTGCCCCCGGCGCGGCGGAAGTCCACCGCGTTCGTCTATACAGGCAGCCACCCATGCCCGAACTGCAGGGCTGGAGCGGGAATCTTCCGTACTTCGAGCCGCGGCCGGGCACCTTCGAGCTTCCCCCCGCGACGAAGATACTGGAGGGGGTGGAGCTGCGCCGGGCCATGCACCGGGAGGTCGCCGTGCCGCGCACCCACATTGCGCCGGAATTCCGGCAGGCGGAACTGCTGGAGAACGTCACCGCCGGGCTGATGCACTGGCGCATTGCGGACCCGCCCAGGCGTGAGCACGGCCTGCGGCCCTCGTTTTCGTTTCTCCTCCCTGCGGGGAACGTGGGCGAGCGCGTCCGCATCGAGCACGAATCGCTCCGCGGCGCGCGGTATATCGCCATTCAATTCGGCTTCGGGCCGTGGTGTGGCCGTGCCGGTGTGCGGGACTGCGAGGGCCGGCTTGTCGCCGCACGCGATCTATACATGAACCAGCCGCGCACTCTTCCACAATATACATGGATTGCCCTGCCGGTACCAAACCGCGACCCGTGGATATACGTGGAGGCGCTCGGCACCGCGCCCGGCAGCTTCGGCCTGCGCTTTCCCATCCAGCGTGTCATGGTCCTGCGGGAAGCACCGTGAGGGGCTTTCCGAAGGTACGCTGTCTCCCCGTGTAATTTTCTGTATTCGCCACCGATCCCGACCTCGTGGTCGCCTGTCTTCGTTCGCCGGTTTCTGTTGACAGCCGTATGGTTTTGGCCGGAGACAGTCTTTTCTTATGCTACTATCCTCCGGTCTGATGGGACAGCTCCATGGTGCTTTTCTGCTTTTCGACGCGACGGACTCCGCTTCACCCCGCTTTTGTGGTGATTGCCACCCTCCTGCTGAGTCTGCCCGGGAACGTTCCGGCAAGTTGGGACACGCCTTGGGGCGGCCCGGGGCGCACTTTCCACGATGCCACGGGCGGAGCGGCACCGCCGGTCTCGGTGCGTGGCCAGTACCTCATTGAGGAGAACTTCCCTGCCGAGGTTCCTCCCACCATTGTGACGGACGACAGCATTTTCCTGCTGAGCGCCACCAGAATCCTCGCCCTTGACCGGGTGGAGGAGACGGCCGGAGACGAGGCGTTTGAGGTGACGGACGTCCGCTGGCGCTACGAGGTGGAACAACCCGATGAGGACAGCATCTTCACCGGCCGCGGTTTCTATCCGGCGGACGCGGTCATCGTTCCCATGCACCAGATGCTTGTTCTTGTTGAGGAGACGGGAGACATTTTCGAGATCGCCTCGACCGAGCTGGTGGGTCTCGCCATGGCAACCGGCGAGGAGGTCTGGCGCCACGGCATCGGCGGCATGGAACGTCCCGCCATGGCCCGCACGGGAAATTCGATTCTGATGCGCTGGGTGGACCCGGAGGTTGTGACCGGGCCGTTCTGGGACGACTTGCCGGGCCGGCTGATGCGAATCGTTCCGGGCCGCACGGAACCGGAGGCGCTCGTCGAAATCGAAGAGCCGCTTTTCAGTTCCTCCCACCGCAGCATCGTCACGAGCGGTGGCATTGCATACCTTTTTGGAGAAAGCGGGCTGGCCGCCTACGATGCGTCGAGTCTGGCGCACCTCTGGACCTGGCCTCCGGACGGCAGCCGGGAGAACAGCGGGGCTTACGAAGGCGTCATGCACATGGTCTCCAGCGATGGAAATGTTTATTTTATCCAGAGGGACGAGTACCGGGTGACGTCACTCGACCGGAATGGAAACGTGCGCTGGATTCGCGAACTCATGCCGGAGGGTGAGTCGTGCAGCGACGAGGCGTGGATTTCCCTTCATCCGGATATGCTGGTGGTGACGGGGGTGTGCAATACGGTGCGCTTCGGAGAGGGCGGCGAGACGGAGCACCCAGGCAGGTTCTACGGTCTCAATCCGGAGACGGGAGATACTGTGTGGAACATCCCTGCACCGTGGTTCCAGGGGCCCATACCGGCCCTGATCAGCGGGGATCATTTCTACCGCGATCACGTTGTTCTTGGCGGTACGACCGGGCTGCAGACCCGTGTTTACAATATCCATACGGGCGGAATCGTCCAGGTCTGGGGCAAACCCGAACTTGGCATGATGGTGGGTGCGGTTGCTGCTCGGGACGGCTATGTGTTCGCCCAGAGTCTTGGGGTCTTCGGCGGGGGGCTGGGGCGGGTGTTCGCTTTCGAGACCGAACCCGCCAACGTGGGCGTGGAGTTCGCCGCGGCGGATCTGTTGGCCTGTGGCACGCCGGTTGGCATGCCGGTGACGGTTCCGGTCAGCTACTCGAACTTCGGGCCCGGGGATTCGCCAGATACCGTGCTCGAATTCCGCTCGTGGGACCCAATCGAGTGGCTTCCCCCGGAGGGTTATGAACACTCCATTGACGACTTTTCGAATATGCTAACCGTTTTTGTCGGCGACATGGACGCGGGCACGGCGGGTGAACTCGAGCTTGAATTTGTGCCGTTGTTTCAGACAAACGTGCTGCTGAGAGCGTCCGCCTCCAGCGACGTGCGGCTCACCGATTCGGACCGCAGCAGCGACGCCATGACCATTCAGGTTATAGACGAGACCCCAGCCAACCTTGATCTTTCCATCGCCTGGGTGGAGGTAACGCAGGGGCTGCAGGACCGGGACCACAGCATCGGCCTGATCGCGGGCAAGCCCACGCTCATCCGCGTCTATGCGGAAAGCAACGTCCCGGTAGACAACGTGCAGGCGGTCATGTACCTGACGGAGGATACCAACCCGGACTTTTCGCAGAGATTCTTCAACCGCCCGGTCGAACCCTTTGAAAACTGCTTCACGCTTGGCCCCGGCTCATGGGACCGCGAGGACTACGACACCTCGATCAATTTTCTCCTTCCTCCGGATCTCTTGGACCCGCGGGACCAGAGGCCGCTTAAAATGGAAATTGTCCTCGATCCCAACAACATTCTCGGGGAGACAAACCGGGAGAACAGCGTCTATACGCGCGAGCTTCAGTTCGACACCATCGCGCCCATTTGTCTTGTAACCCACAGCGTCCGCAGCCTGCGTATGGGCGGGGGAGAGACTTACGGCCCGTTCACCATCCCTGAGAATCACATCGACCGGGCGGCCGCGATGCTCCCCATCCCGGGAATTATCCAGGTGAGCAGCGGTAATACGGTGGAAAAAGTGGTCTCCAGCGGTGGACTTATTCCCCCGACGGCTTGGGGGCCTTACGAGCTCGATCCGGGCGGCAGCACCAACACCACGCGGCTTATGACGACGCTTTCTACTCACAAACTGACCAGTTCCGACCCATATGCCTGCCGGCAGCACGGTGCCGCAGTCCGCCACGTCGGGGTGGTCGCGGAAGACAATCTCTCCACACAGACCAATACCAATTTCGCCGGTCATGGCTGGATCACTGGCGTGTTCGCACTTCGGATCAACAACAGCACCAATTGGCCGGACTATAATGTTCCCCGCGGTGGCAGGACCATGGCGCACGAAATCGGGCACACCTACCGCCGTGCCCATGTGGATTGCGGCGGGCCTCCCGGCGCGTTGAGCTTCTTCCCACACCCGCCGTGTCAGCTTGGGCCTCTCGGCCAGGATGCTTTCTTCGGCACAGACCTTATGGACCCGATGAACCCGATCGTCATCCCTCCGCGGCCGGCTCCGACGGACGGTGGCCGTACCCTCGGCGACCTGATGTCCTACGCAAGCGACGCGTGGACCAGCGACTATACATGGAACGGTATCCGCGGTAACCTGGAAATCAACTTCAAGGAAGGTGACGGCTCCGCATCGCGTGAAGCACTCCTCGCCTGGATAGACACCTGGAAAGGTGCCGACGATACCCTGTTGCTCGTCAATTTCTCCATCGACACGGAGGGAACGGCGCTGCTGGAGGACATCATACAGCTCGCCTCCGCCGCTGTCCCGGAGGAACGCCAGGTCGAAATGGCTGCGGAGCAGCAACGCGCCGAGGAGGAGGATTCCCCTTGGTCCGTCGAACTGGTGGACGCCGCCGGGGCGGTCATCCTCGGCGTCGCCGTCAACGCCGACATGGTGGAGGATACTGATCCCCCCGAGTATATCATCAGTACACTCATTCCCCTGCCTGACGGTGTGGAAGGGCTCAGGCTCACTCATGAAACAGACGGCATCGTGGAGAGTGCCACCCGGCCCGAGGACAGCCCGGAAGTCGAACTCATTCTGCCGGCCTCGGGAGATATTATGGACGATTTCCTCATCGTGGACTGGGAAGCGAGCCACCCCGGCGGGGAAATCCTGCAGGCGCTCATCCAGTACAGCACCGACAACGGAGAAAACTGGACGACGCTGGCGGTCAACGCCCCCAATGAACCGTACCTGCTCGAAGCCGGTCTGCTCCCCGGCTCCCTCGGCGAGGCGCGCATTCGCGTCACCGTCAACGACGGGTTCAACTCCACCGAGGCGGTCTCCGAGCCCTTCACCGTCACTCCGCGTGAGCCGGTGGCCACCATTCACCGGCCGGAGGACGGCACCACCTTCGCCCCCGGCGAAGCCATCCTCGTGCGCGGGGACGCCTACGACCCCGAGGACGGGCCGCTGCTGGGCGAGTCCCTTGTCTGGGAACTCAGCGGCACCGGCGAGGTGGGCACGGGAAGCATGGTGCTGCTGGAGGACCTCCCCGCCGGGATATACGAACTCACGCTGACCGGCACGGACAGCGATGGCATGACGTCCTCGGACGCGATCACCTTCAG
>SLMS01000228.1 GCA_007133495.1 Candidatus Sumerlaeota bacterium
CATCGACCGCTACGGCGCCCTCGGTGGCCGCAGCCGCAACGGATGGGGGTCGCTCTCCCTCTCCCCGGTGGACGGAGAGGAGGACGGGAAGAGCGACCACCCACTTCCATTGCGCCCGTGGCGTGAGGCGTTGTCACTCGACTGGCCCCACGCCATCGGTAAAGACGGCCGCGGCCCCCTGATTTGGCAGACCGATCCCTTCGATGACTGGAAGGCCCTTATGCACCGGTTGGCGGAGATCAAAATCGGATTTCGTACGCAGTTTGCTTTCCCGAACAGTAAGCCTCCCCATCACGATATCGAGGATCGGCATTGGTTGGCGTATCCGGTGACCCGTCACGCCACAAGAGTGTGGAAACGGGATGCACGACTTCCCAACAGCCTACGTTTCAAGGTTCGCCCGGATGGTGCCCCAACGAAATTGCGCGGCGTGATTTATCACGTTCCCTGCCGTCCACCCGAGGGGTTTACCCCGGATTCCCCCGCCATCGAAGACGTATGGCAGCGAGTTCATGCGTTTCTGGATGAGCCTGCGCAGAACCTGAAAAGGATTCCAGAGTAGATCAATAGGTTCCGGACAACGGGCTTAGAACGTCGGCCTGGCTGCCACCGCCCATCGCAATGGAGGGAGACGGATGAAGGAGCAGGAAGAACGACTTTGGCAAACCAAGCTCGCTGCCCGGCTGCACGACCCGGCGGAGAAGGCGCTCATCCTGATGCGCACCGCCCAGGGCCACGAGTTTGGTACCTCGCGGAGATTGCGGGAAAGACTGGGGTTGGTCGAGCCGCCCGCGGCCGTGGTCGAGGCGGTCCGGCGGGCGGATCATTGGGCTTCCGCCGCCGATCGCGCCGCCTTCCCCAATCGCGACCGCGACGGGCGGTACCCCGCCTGGCAGCGGGTGCGGTTCGATGAAAGGCCGGTGATCATCCACCCACTCACCGGCAAGGATTTCGACCTGGGAGAGCTGCGCGACCTCACGCCGCAACAGGCCGAGGCGATGTCCTATCGCCACTTTTCCGGACTGATCCACGACGGTGACTTGCGGAAATCGGCATTGGCCTTCTGGCGCTTCGGGCCGGAGATCTCCGATCCAGAGGTCAAAAACCTCTGGCCGCTGCTGCCCGCGGACACCCGTGTCCCCGACCACACCATCTTCGATCACCTGGATCTGACCGCCGCCCTGGCCGGCTGCTTCGCCCTTGATCCGGAGGAGGGGCCGGCCCTGTTGGCGGTGAGCCTGGGGCCGGTGCAGGATTTCATCGCCGCGGCGCGCACCACATCGGACCTGTGGGCCGGTTCCCACCTGCTCTCCCGCTTGTCGTGGGAGGCGATGCGGGTGGTCTGCGAAGAGTTGGGACCGGAGGCGATCCTCTTTCCCCGCCTGCGGGGTGTGCCGCAGGTCGATCTGTGGCTGCGCCAAAGCGAGCAACTGGATCCCGCGCTGTTCGAGGCGTGCGCGTGGGCCGACCGGGCCACCGACGCCAATCCGCTCTTCGCCGCCGCCCTGCCCAACCGCTTCACCGCCCTGGTCCCGGCCGGACAGGCGCGTGAACTGGCCGAAAAGATCACCGAACGAGTCCGCCAGTGGGTGATCGAACGCGCCGATGAGGCCTTTCGCGGATTGTTGAAGGTTGCACCGATTCCCGACGCGCCGGATCTGCACGGTTACCGCCAGATCCGCGAGCAGCTCGCCGGTTTCCCCGAGGTCCACTGGGCGGCGGTTCCCTGGTCGCTGGTGGGCACCGACGGCGAGGGGAAGGTGGCGGCGGGAGATCGGCGGTTGGCCGAGGCGATGCGGCCCTATTTTTCCGGCGACCCGCCCGGTTATCTTGGCTCCCAAGCGTGGCGGTTGCTCGGTGGCGGCGTCGACCTGGAGGACGGGTGGTTCTGGAAGCCCAACCCCGGAGCCCTCTATCCCGCGCTCCATGAGATGTTGGAGCGCCACTTGGCCGCCAACAAGGCGGTGCGGCCGTTTGCTCAGACCCGTCAGCACGGCTGGCGTGACTCCCTCAGCGGCGAGGCGGAGTGGCTCACCCACCGGCAGGAAGATCTGCGGCTGCCGCCCGGCCGGCGGGACGACACCCTCTGGGCGCTGGTTGCCGGGAATCGCCCCGCATGGGCGAAGAAGCGTGAGCACCTCTCGGCGCTGGGCGCCCTCAAGCGGCTCTGGCCGGATCTGTTTGCGCGGGAGGTGGCCGACGCGCTGGGGCTGGAGCGGCTGGACCGGTTTGTGGTCTCGACGCACACCATGGCCCTGGCCCCCAGCTTGGTCGAGGCGATCGGGCAAAACCGAGTGCTTCCGGACGGCCTCGTCCAGGCGCTGGAGCGGTCCAGCGCCGGCGCCGCCGCACTGCCGCGCAAGCTGGCGGAAGAAACCCTTCGGGACCACCCGTACCGGAAGTGGCTCAAACGCCTGCCCGCGTGGCTCGGCGCCGTGGCCGAGAGCGACGACGAGGTGGAAAGCCGGCGGGCGGAAAGGCTGGTCGAGAAGTACCTTCGCCACAAACCCGAGGCCTACTACGGCCTGCTGCTGATGGACGGCGACAAGATGGGCGCCTGGCTCTCGGCGGAGGGGGATCTGACCCGGCCCCACCAGGAGAGCTACCATCCGCAGATCCGTGCCGGACTCCAGGCGCTGGGGGGCGACTCGGCGTTCACCACCTACGCCGGGGAGCCGCGCCCGCCCAGCCCCTCCCGCCACATGGCGATCTCCGAGGCGCTCAACCACTTCGCCCTGACCCTCGCCCCAACCGTGGTGGAACGTCACTACGGTCGTGTGCTCTACGCCGGCGGCGACGACCTCATGGCCATGGCGCCGGTGGCGGAGTTGCTGCCGGTCATGGCCGCGCTGCGGGCCGCCTACGCCGGGGTCGAGCCGTGGGAGATGGGGCTGGCGGATGGGGATGCCGGTTTCCAACGCCAGGGCAGCGGCTTCGTCCGGCACCGTGGGCGCCTCATGCGGGTGATGGGGGAGCAAGCCACCGCCTCCTGCGGCGCGGTCGTCGCTCACCACCAGGCGCCGCTCGGCGCGGTGCTGCGCGAACTGCGGGCGGCGGAGAGGCGGGCCAAGGAGGAGGGTGGCAGGAACGCCTTCAGCCTCACCATCGTCAAGCGCTCCGGTGGTACGTTGCGTCTCACCGCCCGGTGGGGGGAGGCGCTGCGCCATCTGGCGCGCCTGCGCGCCTTTCTTGCCGAGCCGGAGGTCTCCCGGCGCGCCGCCTACAACAGCGTGGCATGGCTGCGGGACTTGCCGGAACCGGATGGGGAGGGCGGAATGGCCGCCCACCTGCTCGCCTACCAACTCCGCCGCCAGGCGGGTCGCAAGGTGAACCGGGACCACTACGACCTGCCCGGCCTGGCCCGGGGGATCGTGCAGGCGGCACTCGGCCAGGCGCCTTTCGGCGAGCGGCTCGGCTGGATCGAAAACTTCCTCTCCGTGGCCGAGTTCCTCGCCCGGGAGACCCGCGGAGCCACCGGAACGAACGAGCAGATTGCCAGGGAGGCCCACGCATGACCGCCTACCGCTTTCTTGAACCGCTGGACGTGCTCTTTCTGCGCGGCAACAAGCTCTTCGGCGATCCGGGGAGCTACGGCGAAGCGCTGGTCCCGCCGTGGCCATCGGTGGCGGCGGGGGCCATCCGCTCCCACCTCCTCGCCGTGGACGGGATCGATTTCGCCGCCTTCGCCCGGGGCGGAGTGTCGCATCCGGCCCTAGGCACCCCTCAGGAGCCGGGCGCGTTTCGCCTCACCGGCTTCCACCTTGCCCGGTGGCGAGGCGGCCGCGCCGAGACTCTCCACCCCTTGCCGGCCGATCTCGTCGCCACCGGGTGCAACGGGGAGCGGCGGCTCCAGTGGCTGCGGCCCGTGACCCCCGCGCCGGGGCTCGCCGGCTCCGCCACGCTGCCACGGCTTCCGGCCCTGGCCACGGACTCCCGGGAGAAGCCGGAGGGCGGCCTCTGGCTCACCCAGGGGGGCTGGCAAGACTATCTCCAAGGCGGTCAACCGCGGCCGGAGGCGGTGGTGGAGAGTAAGGACCTGTGGAAGATGGAGTCGCGCATCGGTGTCGGGCTCGACCCGGACCGGCGCCGGGCGGGCGACGGGCAACTGTTCACCGTCCAGGCGGTGGTGATGGGGCGGGATGTCGGTTTTCTCGCGGCGATCGAAGGGGCGGAACCACCGGCGGACGGGACGCTGCGCCTCGGCGGCGACGGCCGGGCGGCAGCGGTACGGGCGGTGGAATACGACCCTCCGGAACCGGATTACGGGGCCATCGCCCGGGACGGTCGTTGCCGGCTCGTGCTCACCGCGCCCGGTGTCTTTCCGGGCGGCTGGCGCCCGCCCGGGGTGGACGGCGAGGGCCGGTTCGCGCTGCACGGAGTCCGTGGCCACCTGGTCTGCGCGGCCGTCCCCCGTGCCGAGGTGGTCTCCGGGTGGGATCTGGCAAAGGGTGAGCCCAAGCCCGCCGAGCGTGTCGCCCCGACGGGAAGCGTCTGGTGGCTGGAAGACCTGGATGCCACCCCGGAGGCGCTGCGCAAGCTTGCCGAATCCGGCCTCTGGCCGGAGGAGGGCTACGATGTCCAGCGCCGGGCCGAAGGATTCAACCGCATCGCTTTCGCCGCATGGGGGGAGTCGTGAAACGCCTACCAGAATGTCTTGATGGGATAGCGCCGGATCAGGGGGTCGGGGGTGACCAGCGTCAACCCACGTTCGATGGCCTGACAGACCAGCAACCGGTCGAAGGGGTCGTGGTGAACCGCCGGCAGGCGCTCCAGCGCTTCGAGCGTGGGCGGCGAGATGGGGAGGAGATCGAGCCGGTGGGCTTCGCACTGCCGGACGAGGAAACGCAGGGCGGAGTCTTCCCCCGTCTCCAGGCCGATCTGCCCCTTGCCGTGTTTGATGAGAATCTCCCACAGAGAGGCCGTGCTTACGGCCGCATCGGTCCCGCCGCGGCCGAGGCGGTCACGCACAGCCGGTGGCAGGCGCTCGGGCAAGGCGATGAGCCACAGGAAAACGCAGGTGTCGAGCAGCAATCCCATTACCGCGCCTCCCGCTTGCGGGGGGCGGGCGTATGCTCGGGGTGGCGTGGGTCGCCGGTGTGCAGCGCCGGCGTCTCCCAGATGGCCATCTCCGCCTCGTCCATGGGCTCGAAGCAGGCCGGGTCGATGGTCACTTTCCCCTTCGCCAACCCCAATGGGCGGGGCGATTTCCGCACCTCCTCCGGCGTCACCGGCACCAGCTTGGCAACCGGTTTGTTGCGGCGGGCGATGACCACGGTCTCCCCCGCCTCCACTGCCTTGAGGTATTCGGCAAGATGCGCCTTGATCTCGTGAATATTGACAGGAGTTTCCATAATAGGACCTAGTATCTGACCAAGTAATAGGGAGTTTAGGTCATGTTTGAGCAGCGGGCAACACTCTTTCTCTACGCCGTCAGCCCCGTGCACATGGGGGCGGGAACGGCCACGGGGCTCATCGACAACCCCATCCAGCGCGAGCGCCACACCAACCACCCGAGCTTCGCCGGCTCGGGTATCAAAGGGGCGGTGCGGCACGGGTTTGCGGCACTCGGCGGGGACACGGCCATTGCCGACACCCTTTTCGGACCCGCGTCACGGAGTGACAACCTGTACGCCGGCGCCGTCAGCTTTGGTGACGCCCAACTCGTCGTCCTGCCGGTGCGCTCCCTCAAGGGGGGGTACGTCTACGCCACATGCCCACATGCCATCTCCCGGGCACTGCGGCTACTCACGCTCACCGGCGTCACCGTCGACTGGCCGCCGTTGACGGTGGGTGACGGCCAGTGCCTGATCGGCAACCCGGCGCTGCTCAGCGGCGGCAAGCTGTATCTGGAGGCCTTTGAATACGAGGCCGTGGAACCGGGGGGAGACGCCGGTGTAAAACACGTCGCCGATGATCTCGCGGCCAGGGCCGTGCCGGAGGACCCGGCCTATCTGTTCTTTCGCGACAAGCTCAAGACCGACCTCGTGGTCCTCTCCGACACCGACTTCGCCTATTTCGCGGAGAACGCGATGCTGGTGGAGCCCCACGTGCGCATCAACGACGAGACCGGCACCGCCCACCCCGGGGGGCTCTTCTACACCGAGAATCTGCCGCCGGAGACGATCATGATCGCACCGCTCTTTGTGAGCCGGACCCGCGTCGGCGTGGGCGATGAACTCCCCGCCGAGGTCGTCATGGAACGGATCAAGATGGTGATCGACGGGAAACTGCTGCAAATCGGCGGCGATGCCACCACCGGGCGCGGCATGGTGGTGGCCAGGGTGACGGGAGGTTGAGGGAGATGGCACAGACAACCGAACAGAAGCGTGCGGCCCATGCTTGGGAGAAGGCGCGGGCGGGCGTCCAGGGACATAAGAAGGAGTATGTGAATACCGCCAAGGGGTTGCCCGCCCTGATCATGAATAGCGGCCTGATGCAGGTGATGGCCTTCTTGCGGGGCAAAGGGGGGCGGCATGACGCCCTTGGCGGGCACTTGCGCGACTGGCTCCATCAACAGTGCGGTACGCCGAGGGAGTTCGCGGCGTTCATGGAGCACTTGCTTGAGGCCAAGCCGCACGAGTTCCAGCGGATCACCGCCGAGGCCTTCGCGTGGCTCAAGTGGCTGCGGCAGATGGCAGCCGCCGTGAATCAAGAGGAGGCTTGAGATGCCGATTGCCGCCGTACCGGGCTACCTGCTGAAGCAGGATCTCTCTCAGTCCTCGCCGGGCATGCGGTTCGGGATGTATTTGCGGATTTGGGGTGTCAACAACCGCACGGGTGAGCGGCTCTGGACCACCAGCGATATCAACTACCGGGTGGCTGGGCGTGATCAACAGGAACGCATGTACGAGGACGACAACAAGGGATCTGCCCTTCGCCAGGCCACCTCCCTAACGGAAGCCGACAAGCGAGTCATGGGCGAACTCAACCAACGCCAGTCCGCCCTGGCCCTTGTGGTCTCTGCCGAGTGCGTGCTGACTCTCCACGGCAAGGCTATTGCCCCGTTCACCACCGGCCTCGGTAACGAACACCCACTGGAGAACGGTTTCGCCTTTCTCAACCCCTACGGCCTGCCGTACCTGCCCGGCAGCGGCATCAAGGGGGTGTTACGCCAAGCGGCGCGGGATCTGGCATCCGGCGAATGGGGCAAAACCCACGGCTGGAACGATACGGCAGTGGAGGTCCTGTTCGGCAAAGAAGGCAAAGACGGCGAGAACGAGCACCAGCGTGGCGCCCTTGGTTTCTGGGACGTCATTCCCCGGGTCGAGGACAATCGCCTCATGGTCGAGATCATGACGCCGCATCAGGCGCACTACTACCAGAAGAGTCCACATGCGGGCAGCACCCATCCCCACGACTCCGGCCAGCCCAAACCCATCAGCTTTCTTACCGTGCCGCCGGGCTCGGGTTTTACCTTCCACGTCACCTGTGATCTCGCAAGGCTCCGGCTGTTTGCATCCGACTTAGCCGGTGACGAACGCTGGAAAACCCTGCTGCGGGCCGCCTTCGAGCACGCCTTCACCTGGTGCGGCTTTGGCGCCAAAACCACCGTCGGTTACGGGGCGATGGCACAAGATCCGGAAGCGGAGGTTCGCGCCGAGAAGGCCCGGGCCGAGCGGGAGGCCGCATTGGCCCTCCAGCGTGAGGAGGACGAGCGGCAGGCCCGGCGTGAAGCGGAACTGGCCGCCCTCGACCCCATGGAGCGCGAGATCGAGGAATTCCTCGATCACCGCCCCGACAAGAATCAGCCGGAGATCTCGGCCGTCATCGGCGCCGTTAAGCAGGGCAAGTGGCAGGGCGAGGACAAGGTCGCGGTCGCCGGATGGCTCAAGGCCCGGATGCAGGCGGCCAAGGGCCAGTGGAAGGAGACGAGCCAGGCCAAACGGCCGGACAAGGACAAGGAGCACCAGAATACCCTGCTGGTGCAACGCTGGCTGGAGGGCCAATGACCTCCACCGTCCTCATCTGCACCGTCGGCGGTTCGCACCAGCCCATCGTCACCGCCATCGGCGAGATCCAGCCGGACTTCGTCTCGTTTCTCTGCACCGACCGCGACCCGGCCACCG
>SLMS01000119.1 GCA_007133495.1 Candidatus Sumerlaeota bacterium
GAAGCGGGGAACTCTTCGAACGCGCAAAATCCTGCATGCCTGGCGGGGTCAACTCCCCCGTGCGGGCGTTCCTCGCCGTCGGCGGTACGCCGCGGTTCATCCGCCGCGCCGAGGGTGCCTATATCGAGGACGAGGACGGCAACCGGTATATAGACTGTTACAATTCCTGGGGGCCGATGATTCTGGGGCACGGCCACCCGCGCGTGGTGGAGGCGGTACAGCGCCAGGCAGCGGACGGAATGAGCTTCGGCGCCCCGGCCGAGCTGGAAGTCGAAATGGCGGAGCTGGTGGCCGAACTCGTGCCCTCCATCGATGTCGTCCGCATGGTCAATTCCGGCACCGAAGCCTGCATGAGCGCCATCCGGGTGGCCCGCGCGGCGACCGAACGCGAACTCGTCGTGAAATTCGAGGGCTGCTATCACGGGCATGGGGATTTCTTCCTCAGCAAGGCGGGCTCCGGAGCCGCCACGCTCGGCCAGCCCACCAGTCCCGGCGTGCCTGCAGCCTCCGCGCAGGCGACGCTGAACGCCGTCTATAACGACAGCCAAAGTGTTGAGCACCTTTTCGAGGCCCATCCCGGCCGTATAGCAGCGGTCATCGTGGAGCCAGCCGCGGGCAACATGGGCTGCGTCCCGCCGGAGCCAGGTCTCCTCGAAAGCCTGCGCACTCTGTGCAACAAGCACGGCGCGCTCCTCATTTTCGACGAGGTGATGACGGGCTTCCGCCTTGGGCTCGGCGGCGCGCAGGAGATGTTTGGCGTGCAGCCGGATCTGACAACCCTGGGCAAAATTATCGGCGGCGGGCTTCCCGTCGGGGCCTACGGCGGCCGGCGGGACCTGATGGAAATGGTCTCCCCTGCCGGACCTGTCTATCAGGCAGGCACGCTTTCCGGCAATCCCCTCGCCATGGCGGCGGGGCTGGCCACGCTGCGCGAGCTGAAGGACCAGCCGGATATATACACCGTGCTGGACAACCGCACGAAGGAACTCCGCAGTGCGGTGGACCAGCACATCGCCGCGAAGGGTTATCCGCTCACCACGGCCCAACTGGGCAGCATGTTCACCGTGTTCTTTACGCCTGAAACCGTGAAGAGCTGGACACAGGCCTCGCGTTGCGACACCAAGGCGTTCGGCAGGTTCTTCCGGGCGATGCTGGAGAACGGCTGTCACCTGCCGCCTGCTCAATTCGAGACATGGTTCGTCGGTGCGGCCCACAGCGAAAGCATCTTCGCCCGGCTTGCCGAAGCCTGTGCCGCGTCGCTCGACAAGGCAATGGAGCAGGGCAGTTCAAAATAGCCGAAAGGCGCCTTCCTGCGGCCCGCAGTTCGTAAGAGCGGAAAACAAGATGAACCACGGAGATGCGGAGGTTGTCTGTGGGCAAACAGACGCGCTACTCAACCAACGTCTTGGAATTGCCTGCTGCGGATGAGTTTTCAGGAGCTACGAGGTGCCGGCTCCGTGTCTCCGTGCCTGCGTGGTGATCATCCTTCTTGGTACGTTCTCTAATTTTCTTCCAACTCGTAGTTTAGTACCTCTCCGCCGGGCCTGCCAGCATCGAGCGGGTGCGATTCGCGGAAATGGCGCAGGTAATACCCCACGCCGGTGAGCATGGCCAGTCCCACACCCAGCAGCACCGCGCCGCGCACACTGTCCGCCATCGGAAGGAACCGCATCGAAATCCCAACGCAGGCAAAAAAGGCCACCAACAGCCACGAGGTGCCTGAAAACATCCTGTATAGCGGACTCGGCTGGGGAATGCCGCGCAGGCGTTTCAGGTTCTTCACCGCCAGCCGGCCGAGAATGCGCGACCCCTTGTACCAGCCTATCCACAGCGCCACAACACCCGCGAGCGCCAATGCAATGGCATCTTCTATTAATAGAAACGCTTCCACACCACGCACCGTCAGCCACACGCCAAGCACCGCCCAGAACGTGCAGGCAAGACCAGCGAGCACGGGCCCATCGGCCTTCAACGGACCCGGTGTGCCGCGTTCAGCGGGCATCTCCGGGCGTTCGTAAACCGGATTCCCGCGCCCGATCTTCTCCCATTCCTCCGGCGGCCCGTCCAGCCGCTCCGCCGCCATTTCCGCCATCACCCGAAGAAAATCATGGTCTTCATTCGGGCATTCCAGGTAAAGCATCTCCTCCCATTCCACCACGGCGAGCTGGTCCCGGCCCTCCACCATCGACTCGCCGTTGTCACCGACGAAACCGAAGGGAAAATAGACAACCTTCTTGAGGCCGCGCTTTTGTGCCTGCTCGGCCGACACCTCCACCGACGGGCAGGTCCACATTCCTCCGAGTTCATGATTCAACCACCCGATGCGCACCCATCCGAACCGGTCCTTGAGCCGCTTGCGGATCAGACGGAACAGGTTGCCCGTTTCCTGCGCGCCGGAATTCATCCCCGGCGGCAGGGTCACCACCGTGCCGTGCGCACCGAGTATAAGGGCCGATTCGCGGCATTTTTCCGGCTCCCATCCGTGGCTGTCGCACCAGCGCACAATGAAGTCCGCCATTGCGTCCGCGAATCGTTCGTCGAAGCCGAAACCCGTCACATATTTCGGGCCGGGCAGCGGGTGTTCTCCCTTTTTGCGATTGTGGAATGTCTCGAAATCCGTCCGGCTGATGCCGGTCGTGAAATCGCTTTCCGCCACGTACAGGGGAAGGACGAGAATATCGTCCGGCGGGTCCTTTTCGATGGTTTCGAGTATTTCCGGCAGATAAGGGGGCCGGAATTCGCGGAGAACGCGCACATCAAATTCGACGCCCGGGTGCATCCCCTCCAGGAATTTCTTTACGATTTCGCCCTGACGTTCGCTGATTTTCTCAAGCGGCGAGTTCCAGTTCTTCTCTCGGAACGTGCGCATCCGGAAAACTGCGCGACGCGCGGCGAGCAAAGGCGTGACGAATTTGGGGATCGGCGCCACCCGCCGGGTGAGGCGGTTCAGGATGGAGTGCGAATAATGGAATTGGGGCCAAAACTCGTTCTCTTCCGGTTCGCCATAAGTGAGGCAGAAAACCTGCACGCGCCGTTTGCCTGCTGTCATGAATCGGCTCCTGCGATAAGGGCAGCCTTCTCCCAGCCGCCGCGGATGCGGTCCGGTATCGAAACACCGCCCGTCCAGTTCGTACTCACGTGCACTCCTTCGGGAAGTGCCGCGTTGAAATCCTTTATGAGCTTTGCATGTCCGGGCCGGAAAAGCGGCAACGCCCGTTTCCATCTTTGTATATTCAGGAGGACCGGTCCCTTGCTGCGGTAGTCGAGCACACTGCGCAGGTCCGCCGCGGTCTGCTCCCGCAGTCTTTCCTCCGGCCAATCCGCCGTTTCCGGGTCTATATCGCCACCGAAAAAGCAGGTGAAAAGGCGATGGCCTTCCGGAGCACGGCCGGGAAAAATGGAGGAACTCCAAATGGAGCCAAGCATCCGCACGCCCTCGTCCCTCCGCGCCAGAAAGCCGAAACCCTCGCGCCCGGCTTTCAGTTCCTCTTCGCGTACACCCACGTGAACCACCACCAGCGGGGCGTACTCTATTTTTCCGATCATTCCGGCGGCTTCCGGCGTGGTGGACATCAGTATATTTTCAGCAGCCTCCACAGGCGTGGAGAGCAGCACTGCCGGCGCCTCCGCGCTTCCGCCTTCCCACGCAACGCGCCATGCGCCGGCTTCGTTCCTCGTCAGTGAAACACCGCGCGCGCCGAGCACCATGGGCACCCCGCAGTTACGGAGGGTTTCCGTTACGGCGCGCGGAAGCTCCGCCAGGCCCTCCGGGAAACTCGTGAGCGCTTTCGGCCCGGATTCTTTTTTTGTCTCCGGTGCCGCCCTCTTCATTGCCTTCAGCGCGCCGGGAAGGCGCCTGCTTTTGCGGATGCCCTCGCCCAGCCTGGGGAACACGGCATCGAGGCTGATGCGGTCCGCGTCCGCTGCGTATATACCCGCCAGCGCCGGCTTGAGGAGCGTTTCGACCACCTCATCGCCGAAAAGGTTGCGGAAAAAACGGCCGATGGAAATCTCGTCCTCCGGCGGATCGTAACGCCCCACCAGGCCGCTGACTATATTGAGCTTTGCCGTAAAGGGAAGAATTGACGAGAACAGAAAAGGGAAAAGCCCCGTGGGGACGCGGTGCAGCCGGCCCGAATGCCATATATACCGGTCAGTTTTGCGGATGGACTTGCGGAGAGCCCTTCCCGCCATCCCGATATCCGCCAGAAATTCCTCCTCCTCGCTGCCGAAGGAGGAGTAGCTGTTCGGGCCTTCCTCCAGCAGCCAGCCGCCCTCCCGGACGCTCCGTATGACGCCGCCGGTGGACTCTGAATCGCAGACGAGCAGCGGGCGCTTCCCTTCCTTGTTCAAACGCCATGCCGCCGCAAGGGCGGTAATCCCTCCGCCAACGATCACCGCGTCGAAGGATTCCCCTGTCATGTGTGTCTATACCGCCCGTGAGAAGGTGACTTTGTTCTGCATTTCCTGCATGTACGCGTCGAACACCACCGCGATGTTGCGGAGGAACATCTGGCCCTTGAGCGTCACCTCCAGCGCGCCGCCCCCGATGCGCACGAGCCCGTCCGCGGCCAGCTCCTCCAGTTGCGGGCGCACGCCGCGTGCAATTTCCGCCACGCGCTCGTCCTTCAGGTCGAGCCGCGCCTGGCACATCAGGCTTTCGATACAATTGCGCCGGAGAATGTCCTCCTCGGAAAGGACCATGCCGCGCTCGACGGGGAGGAGGCCTTCTGCGAGCGCCGCACGATAGACGTTGAGCTTTTTCGTGTTCTGCCCGAACGCACTCTGGAAGTCGCCGATGGACGAAACGCCGAACGCCAGCACGTCCGTCCCCCGCAACGTCGTATAGCCCATGAAGTTCCGCCGCATGGTGCCGCGCTCGAACGCGCGGGTGAGCGAATCGTCCTCCCGCGCGTAGTGGTCCATCCCGAGAAAGCGCCACCCGTTGGCGGTGAGCCGGTCATGCGCTTCCATGAACATTTCGATACGGGCTGCCGGGGAGGGCATTTCCTTTTCCTCCAGCCGGCGGTGGTTCGGCAGCCTGCCCGGCAGGTACGCGAAATTATAGAGCGCAATCCGGTCTGGCTTTGCCTCCAAAACGCAGCCTATCGTGTCATGCCAGGAGGCGGGCGATTGCCGCGGCAGGCCGTATATCAGGTCTATATTGACGCTCTCGAACCCGGCTTCGCGGGCCGCCTGTATATTCGAGAAGGACGCCTCGCGGCTCTGCTCGCGCCCGATGGCCGCCTGCGTGTCGTCGTTGAAATCCTGCACTCCGTAACTGATGCGGTTGAATCCGTCCTGCTGGCGCAGCCGGAAGACCTCCTCGCGCGTGGCGATGCGGGGGTCCACCTCGATGCTCTGCTCGGCGCCGGGAGAAAACTGGAAATGCCCCTTCAGTATATCTAGGAGGCGTTTCATTTCCTCGCTGTTCAGGTAGTTCGGCGTCCCGCCACCGAGGTGAAGCTGCATCACCTCTTCAGATCCGCGGTGGAGACCGCGGACGAGCCCCACCTCGCGCTCCACGTCGTCCAGGTACTGGTCCGCCATCCCCTGACGCCGCGTGGCGATCACGTTGCACGCGCAAAACAGGCAGCGCTTCCGGCAGAAGGGAATATGAACGTATAGCGAGAGCGGGCCGCTTTGCGGTGACGTCTCCTCCAGGTGGCGCGCCCATTCGGGCCCGCGGACGTCCTCCGTCCAGACGGGCGCGGTGGGGTAGCTTGTATAGCGCGGAATGCGCCGGTCGTAGGTACGGATCGTGTCCGCCGTGATGCCGAGCCGGCCGAGAGAGTGGGGGGAGTTTTCCTTCATGGCCCTGCTTTCAACCTCCGGCGAGCCGTTTCACGCAATCGACCAGGCGCCGTGCCGCCTCCACCTTCGCCTGCGGAGTAATCCCGTGGCCCAGGTTTGCGATCCATCCGCGGCGCCAATCGAACCCGTCCAACATGCGTTCGAAGGCGGGCTCGACCGCCTCCGGACTGAGCATGACCATCGGATCGAGATTGCCCTGAAGGGTGCGGGCCGTGCGCCGGCGCGCTTCGGCCAGGGGCAACTGCCAGTCGACGCTGAGCACGTCCGCCCCGGTGCTGTCCATCGCCTCCAGGCATGCCGCCGCGCCCCGGGAATACACGGCCACCGGCGTGTCCGGGCACGCTTCGCGGAAGCGTGCAATCACCTGCCGTGTATAGACGGTTGCGAACTGTTCGTACTCCCAGGCCGGCAGAATATGGCCGAGCGATTCGAAAATCTGGACGCCTGCGGCGCCTCCCGCCTCCACCTGCGCCACGAGGTAGGAGACAACGGTGTCCGTCAGCCGGCGGAGCATTTCGTGGACCAACTCCGGCCGCTCCAGCATCAATCCCCGGATTTCGTGCGCATGGCGGGACATTTTTCCCTCCACCGCGTAGCCCAACAGCGTAAACGGCGAGCCGGCGAAGCCCAGCACGGGGAACTCGTCCCCCGTCCGCTCGCGCAGCAGGCGCAGCGAGGCCGCCACGGGCGGATCGTGGAACTTCTTTGCCCGGAAACGTCCCAGCGCCGCCTCATCGCGCGGCGGGTCCACGATCTCCGGCCCGCCGCCGGGAAACTCGACCGTCAGGCCCATCTCCTCCAGCGGGATCAAAATGTCGTTGAAGATGATCAGAATATCGACGTCGAGCAGGTCGCGCGGCAGCAGCGACGCCGCCACGGACACCTCGGGGTTCAGGCAAAGGTCGCGGAAGGAGTAGCGTTCCCGCAGGGCCATGTACTCGGGCATGTAACGCCCGGCCTGACGCATGATCCAGACGGGGGGGCGGTCGGTCTCCTCGCCCCGGACTGTGAGGGCGAACCGCTCGCGCCTGCTGAGAGCCGAAGCCGGCATGGTGGTCCTTTCGGGTGGGGGTGGGCAGGGCAAAAGCGCTGCCGCAAACGCATATGCAAAGAGTAGGCCCCGGCCCCGGCCCCGTGTCCACCCGATTCCCCGGCGCCGGCAGTTGGTGGAAAGTGGCCTGCGTGGACGGGACTGCGGGCGCGGCGGCACAGCGAAAGGACCAACGGGACCACGGGCGCACCGTCCGTGCAGTCCGTGATCGTCCGTGTCCGTCCCGCAGGGCCATCTTCACTTGCGTGGCGGGGCGGCCGCGCCTGAACTCCACGCGAGGGTCCAACCTCCGCCGCCGGACAGTCCCGAATATGGTCCGGCGGGGGGACTGAAGGCACCGGCCATCCATGAAACACGGCTCAATCATCGTCGCCGCCCTGCTGGCCTTTCTCGTTCTTCCCGGGGAAGGCCGGGCGTGCGGATTATGTATCGAGAGTTGGGCCCGGTACACGATACCGACCTACCATTGGCTGCTGCTGGTCCTGTTCCTCTGGGGGATGGCCCACACGATGTTCGGCGAGCGCTGGCACCCGCTCCCGGGCGAGAACCGGTGGATCATCGCGAAGAAGTTCGGCCTTTTCCTCGTGGTTGCCATTGTTCTGGTGATCGGTACCGGAGGTTCCACGGTGCTTGTCGCCCTGCTGCTGGGCGCGTTGTTCGCCGGGACGGGGTACAGGATGGTCTTCCGGGGCACGGCCCGGGAGGGGAGGATACTCGCGCTGGTGACCGCGTTGCTCCTCACCGGTATTGCCGGAGTTGGCATGGCACAGCGCCTGAGCCGCGATCAGCTCGACAACGCCCGCGCCAACATCATTGGCGGCACAACCGCCCTCCGTGGGATATCCTCCCGAATCGCCAAGGACCCCGGCTTTGACCTGGAACGGCTGCGCCCGATGATCGTGGAGGGAGAGCGAAACGACCGCGAATGGGCCTTCGACATTCTCAGGGCGCGAAAGAACCCCGACGACCTCGAGCGCTTTGCCAGCGAAATCGCCGCGCTCCCAGATGCCTACTTTGACGACAGCAATTGGCACGATTCGGGAGCGTATCTTTTCCGCTTCTGGCTCGAAGCCATTGACGAGGACCTGGGCGCCTTGGCCGAGCGCTTCGGCAAGGACCCTCCGCCCCCGGAAGCGCAGAACTGACCCGGCGGGCGCAATGAAGGGACCAAAGGGACGGGGTCCACATCGTCCATACCGTCCATGACGGTCCCGGCAACCCGCCCCCCGAAAACAGCCCCCTTGCCCCGCCGGAGGGGATCGCCGGTGAACTGCCCGGTCAGTCCTCCCCGCTGAGCAATCGATGGAACAAAACCGCCCCACCTCCGCATCGGTGCGCCCTCCCGCGCCGCGGCCCATGGCGCAAAGCCGGGCCGCTGTGTGATCGTCGAGTGCTGGAACTGCCCGGAGGAGTGGTTGGACGTGCTCGCTCGACGGCATCCTGAACATGCACACGCGCATGATGCTCCTGCGGCTCGGGGAGGAGCGGCTTTCCGGCCGCATGGGGCAAGTGCAAGAGCCTGCGCAACGCGTGAAAAAGTGTTTGCACTCCGCGGGCGGTGAGCGGAGTGTTCCGGCTCCATTGCACGGATACTGCCCTGCGGCCGGGAGCGCTCCAAAACGTGGCCTACCGAAAGCCCACACTCCAGGACATCGCCAAGCAGCTCAAAATTTCCCCGGCCTCGGTCTCCCGCGCGCTGGCGGACAACCCGCGCATCTCCCAAGCGCTGCGCCAGCAGGTCCAGAAAACCGCGGCCGAGATGGGCTACGTCCCCAACTCCGCCGCGCGGGCCCTGCGCACCGGCACCGCGGACGTCGCGGCCCTCATGGTGCCCAACCTCTCGGTCCTCCGTATAGACGGCAACCTGGAGGTTCTCCAGGCGATAGACGAGGAACTGGGCCTGCAGGGTATCCGCCTGATGGTGGCCTCCTACCACCAGCCCTCGCTCGTCACCGGGACCATGCGCAAGGTGATGGCAGACCCGCGTCTGGCCGGCCTGCTGTTCCTCACCAACTACATCACAGAACAGCTCCTGGAGGTGATCGTCCGCTCCCCCATGCCGACGGTAATCGTAAACGCCTACCCCGAGCGGTCCTGGGAAAAATGGGAAGGCCTGGCCACGAGCGGAACGGAGAACCTGATGGGCGCGGAGCTGGCCACGCGCCACCTGATCGGCAGCGGGCACGAGCGCATCGCAGCGCTTGTGTGCGAGCCGGGCCAGCGCGACGCGGACCTGCGCGAGGAGGGCTACACCTACGCCATGGAGCAGGCGGACCTGGAAATTCCCACCAACCTGATCGTGCGGTGCGATTTTTTCCGCGGGTTCGAAACCGGCCGGCGGGCGATACACCGCCTCATGGCCTCCTGCCCTCCGAAGGAACGCCCCACCGCCCTTTTCTGCAGTTCGGACGAGATCGCTGCCGGTGCCATGCGCGCCCTGCTCGACGCCGGCGTGCGCGTCCCCGAGGACGTCGAGATCGTCGGCTTCGGCAACCATCCCTTCTCCGTGGGGCTGAACCCCTCGCTTTCCACCGTCACGCACGATGGGTCCGCCGTGGGGCGTGGGGCCGCGCGGCTGTTCCTCGAAATCGCGCAGAACCCCGACCTGAAGGAGCGCCAGCTCCTCCAGCCCGCAGAATTGATCATCCGCGAATCCGCCACCACGGGCCCCAAGGCCGCCCGAGCCTGAGCGCCGGGGCGCTCCCGCGTCTGTACAAATCGTTGTAGAAGGGAATCAGGCGGGGGCGAGTTCCTCGCGCTGGAGCAACTCGGCATAGCGGCCGGATTTCTCCAGGAGCGAGCCGTGCGTGCCACGCTCGACGACCTCGCCACGCTCGAGCACCACGATCTCGTCCGCCTTGCGCACGGTGGAAAGCCGGTGGGCGATGACGATGACCGTGCGGTTGCGCATCAGCCGGTCAATGGCGTCCTGGACGAGGGCCTCGGACTCGTTGTCGAGGGCACTTGTCGCCTCGTCAAAGACGAGAATGGGTGTGTTGGCGAGCAGGGCGCGGGCGATGGCGAGACGCTGGCGCTGCCCGCCGGAGAGCTGCCCGCCGCGCTCGCCGATGTGCGTGTCGTAGCCGAGCGGCATGCGCTCAATGAACTCGTGCGCATGGGCGGCGCGTGAGGCGGCCTCGACCTCCTCCAGCGTCGCGTCCACGCGCCCGTAACGAATGTTGTTCAGCACCGTGTCGGCGAAGAGAATCGTCTCCTGGGAGACGACGGCGATCTGCCGCCGGAGTGAGCGGAACGTGACGTCGCGTATATCGTGGCCGTCTATCAGGATGCGCCCGTCCGTGACGTCGTAGAAGCGCGGCAAGAGCCGGGCGACGGTGGATTTACCCGCGCCCGTCTTGCCGACGAGCGCCACCTTCCGGCCCTTCGGGATGACCAGGTCGAAGCTCTTGAGAGCCGGCTCCCCGCCCTTCTCGTAGGCGAACGAGACTTCCTGAAATTCGATCCTGGAGGCGAACGAGGGCAGGTCCCGCGCCCCGGACTTCTGAACGATGGCCGGCTGCATGTCGATGATCTCGAAGATGCGCTCGGCGCTCGCCAGTCCCTTCTGCGCCTTGATGAAGGTGTTGGAGATGCGCTTCACCGGCGGATAGAAGCGGCTCATGATCGCCAGATAGACAAGGAACTCCGTCGGGCTCATCCCCGCGGCGTCGCTCTTGAGGATCAGATAGGCGCCCACGCAGACGACGATGGCCATGGCAATCGAGGCGGTGATTTCGACAAATGGCTCGCCGTAAAGACGCACGCGCTCGCGGCGTATCTGCCGCTGGGCGATGCGGCGGGTCATTTCGCTGAACTTTCGGATTTCGCGCCGCTCGCCGGCGAAGGCCTTCACGATCATCAGCCCCTGGATCGTCTCCTGGGTGAAGTCCAGGACCTTGGCCTCCTCCTCCTCGTCGCGCCGGCCCATCTTGCGCAGCCGGCGCCCGAAGTAGCCTATCGGGAACACCACAAGCGGCAGCGCCACCATCGCGATCAGCGTGAGCTGCCAGTTCAGGATGAACATGGCGACGATCAGGAACAGGATCGTGATCGGCTGCAGCAGCACGTCACCCACCATGCTGGTGAAGACCTGGCGGACGGCGCGCATGTCGTTGTTCAGGCGGGAGATCAGGTCCCCACTCGTGAGTTTCTGGAACTGCGGCAGGTCCAACGCCAGGCAACGCCGGTAAAGGTCCTTCTTCATGCGCAGGACTGCGAGGAAGAACGACCTTTGCAGGACGTAGCGCGAGAGGAACTGCAGCAGGCTTTTGATCACCTGCGCGCCGACCAGGATGCCGGCCATGATGTAGATGACGCGCTCCTGCTGGTCCAGGACCCATGCGGTCCATCGGTAGCGCAGTTCGTCCTTCTTCATTTCGATCCACGGTTCGAAACGGAGAAAGACGTTCGGCTGTGTTTCGACCCGGCCGGCCAGCTCGTCGATCCGGTCGTCCACGGCCTGGAGCTTTTCCTCGGTCTTTTCGTCGAAGATAACGTCCAGAACCGGGATGAGCGCCATGAGGTTCAGCGCCGTCAGGAAACCCGCCACCACCCCGACCGCCAGGGCGCCGATGATGTGTGTGCGGTAGGTGCGGGCATAGACGAGGACCCGCCGCACCGTGGCCCAATCCGACAGGCTGAGCCGGCGCTTGCCCCGCCGTTCGTCCCCACCTTCGGCGGGATTGCCGTTTTTCAGTTCAAGGGACAACTCGTCATCCTGGTGCCGGAGGGCAGATTGGTGGCACGACTTGACCGCCCGGTAGGTAAAACTGACCGGAAGGCACCCGGTCAACCGTGACTCGAGGCCGAGAGTAGGGGGATGTGGACTTTTCGCGTCAAGGCCTGGAGCCTCCCGCCGGCCGGTTTCCCGCTGGCGGGAGGTCCATGCGCTTTACTCCTCGGGCTGGGCGTGCGGAGTGTGGCGGCTGGGCCGGCGCTCTCTCTGTTGTTCGGGGGGCGGCGGGGCGGAGACCTGCTCGCGGGCGGCACGCCGCTCTTCCTCCCAGTCCTCGTCCCGGATTTCCGAGGAGGACTGCCGGTGTTCGTCCACGGTGATGTTGCCAACCATGATCGAGTCGCGCACCTGCTGGCTGAGGTCGGAGAGCGTCCCCGGGGTGTGAGGCATGAGGATGGTCGTGGAGCGGCTCGTCAAGCCGATGTCCTTGAGCGTGTCGAAGTACTGCGTCATCAGGACGAGCTGCATCACGTCGTTGCTGGTCGCCCCGGGCACCCCGCGCTGGAACTCCTCGACGCTGGCGCGCAGGCCCTCGACGATGGCCTTGCGCTGGCCGGCGATGCCTTTGCCTTGGAGGATCTTCGACTCCGCCTCGCCCTGGGCCTGCTTGACTTTCAGGATTTTCTCCGCCTCGCCGCGCTCTTCGGAAGCCTTCCGCAGGCGCTGCGCCGCGTTGATCTCGTTCATGGCGGACTTCACGCGCGCGTCCGGGTCGATGTCGTTTACCAACGCCCGCACGATCCCGTACCCGTATTGGGTCATCGTGTCGGAGAGGCCCTCCTTCACCGAGTTGGCGATGAAGTCCTTGTTCTGGAACACCTCGTCCAGCGTCATCGAGGGCACGGCCGAGCGCACCTCGTCGAAGACGTAGGACTCGATCTGCATGAAAGGGTTCGACAGGCGGTAGAACGCCTCCCGCACCCGGTCCGGGATGACGTAATACTGCACGGCGATGAGCAGCCGGACGAACACGTCGTCCTGGGTTTTGGTCTCCACGTTGACCTGCAACTCCTGGATGCGGAGCGACAGGCGCCCCGCCACCCGCTCCCAGGGCATCTTGAACTGCAGGCCCGAGTTGGCAATCCGGTTGAAACGGCCGAAGGATTCGACGATGGCGGCGGTCTGTTCCCTGACGATGAAGAAGAAGAGCATGGCGGCCCTTGCCTCCCTTTTGGGGTGAAATTTCCCGTTTGTTCCACCTGAGACTACGCGAAACCTGACGGATTATTCCCCTCCGGGCAAGGGATAGCTTGCACGGCGGTCCCTTCGGAGCAGGACGTTTCCGTTCTCGACTATCCCCATCCCCTGGCTCGATGGCCACAGACTTTGGGGTTATCCGCAGATTCCGCAGATTCTCGCAGATTTAGCCTCCCTGGGCACACGGCACCAGGCATCAACCCCCATCGGCGTGAATCGGTGAAATCGGCGGATGATTCTCTACGGCCGCAGCCCGCCACGTGGTCGAGCAGCAGAACGGAAACGCCCTGAACCGCAGCACCCCCCTGGGACCGCCAAACTCCCGTTTGGCGCTTCTCCTCCGCGAACGACCGCAGCACAGAGAACCCCCATTCCTCTCGGGTTTATCTTTCAGAGGCAGGCAGGTGTCGCGCTCCGAGGACCCCGCCGAGGGGTCCAAGATGATAGCCGGTGGTTGAGCGAAGCGACACCACCGGTAACCGGGACGAAGGTACCCACGACCCCGGCAGGCGGTCGCAGCCAATTGGACGACCGGAATCGGAGAACGGAAAACATCCTGCTCTTCGGTGTGCAACTCGGCGCCGTCCCCCGCCGTTCGTTGGCACCCCCCAAGTGCTTGCAGGCAAGCCTGCTGCACAAAGGCGGCGGCAAGCCGCACGCACTTCAGGGGGACGCGGCACCCCCGGCATGAGGGTCCGGCAGCAACGCCGGGATACGCCCGGCCTATGCCACGCCGGTGACGATGAGAATCCAGGTCGTGAGAATGTAGTCGAAGATCAGAATGAGGATCAGCGTGCTCACGACGCTGTTCGTCGTGGCCCGCCCCACCCCGGCCGCACCCCCCGAGGTGAAGAACCCGTAAAAGCACCCCGTCAGCGCGATGATCATCCCGAAGATGATCGTCTTGAACAGCCCGCCGTAAACGTCCTCCAAGTACGCAAACCTCAGCGTGATATGGTAGTAGGACAGGGGATCGATGTTCAGCGAGGTCGCCCCGACGACCATCCCGCCCAGAAAGCCGGTCACCAGGCAAAGCGCGCTGATCAACGGCAACATGACCGTCATCGCGATCAGCCGGGGCACCGCGAGGTACCGCACCGGGTCCACGTTGAGCGTGTCCATGGCGTCGAGCTGCTCGGTCACCTTCATCGTGCCGATCTCCGCCGTGATGGAGGCCGCCACCCGCGCCCCGACCACGATCGCCACGAAGGCCGGCACCATCTCCCGCGCGTTGGCGATGAAAGAAATGCCCGGCACGTAGCCCTTCGCGCCGAACTTGGCCAACTGCACCCCCGTCTGCAGCACCATCACCATGCCGACGAAGATGCTGGTCAACACGGCGATCGGGAGCGAACGGATGCCAATGACGATGCACTGCTCCGCCACGGCCCGCAGCCTCCACGGAGGGGTCAGCGTCCTGCACAGCACGGCCCACACGAAACGGCCGTACTGGCCGTTCAGTTCAAGGAACCGGAGGGCCAATTCGCCCGTTCGCAACACGAAGGTGGGATAAGTAATACCAGTGTCGGCAGTTTTTTTCATTTTCCGTCAGAACCAGCTGGCAAACCGATGATGTTCGCAATTGACAGGACACGGCTGTGTCCGCAGCAAGTACCCGCAATTGGCCCCCCTTACGCAATGCCGATCATCGGCTCAGAGATTGGAGACGCGGCAACAAAGTTCACGGACCGAAGCCAGCCGAACCCGGAGCCCCCCCTCTCCGGGAAAAAGCTCACCATGACGGTTTCCGCCGCGGAAGACATCGTGCGACAGGAGAGAGGGAACCCTGCATACGGGCCAGCAGAGCGAGAGAATGAATAGAGGCAGCTTTACAATGAGCCGGGGTGCGGCCCCGGGCAGGGGACGGCGGGCCCTGACGCTGTTCGAGCTGGCCGTTGTCCTCCTCATTGCCGGCACGCTGGTCGCCCTGATCGGCATCTCCGCCCAGGGGATTTTCACGCGCACCACCGTCAGCCGCATCCAGCACGACCATCAGATGATCGCCCGGGCGCTTGAGAACTACATGCTCGACTACGGCAAGCTCCCGCCGGCCGCCCTCGGCCTCGAAGCCCTCACCCGCCCCACCGCTTACCTGGGCAAGGTTCCCGTGGACCCCTTTCAGGACGGTAAGACCCCCTACCTTTACCTCCCCGTGGACCACCCGGACCTGGCCTACATTCTCGTCAGCCCCGGACCGAACGGCCGTTTCGACATGCCCGCCGAGCTGAAGAGCCATGCCAGCCCCCTCCGCCGGGCGGCTGGTGAGACCACGTCCTCCTCCAGCTCCATCATAGCCTTCACCCAACAAGAGCAAGAGTCCCTGAGGATCATCGGCCAGGTGCCCGGAGCGCAGACCTCGCCCCCCGAACTCAGCGAAGTGGAAATGGCCATCCTGCGCACCTACCTCATCCTCGGCCGCTACGATCCGGAGAAAGGCGGCGACGGCGACATCATCCACGCCGCCCGGCACTGAATCCGCACCGCCCCACAGCGCGCCGCAGCAGCGGCCCGGGAAAAACCTTGCCCCGAAAGCGAGCACTTTCAGAGTGTTGGGGGCTCCCCGGAGTCCTTCTCCCGGGCGGGAAGGGACCCGTGAACGGACCGGCCGCCTGCAAACGCACCAACCGGTTTTCCACACCGGAAAACGACTGAGGTAGCGCCCAATGCCAGTGAAGAAAACCGAGCCGCTGGGCACCAAGCTCAGCCGGGAAGACATCGAGCGGCTGATCGATGTCATCCACGACAAGCAGATCGAGGAGTTCGAGCTGGAGCAGGGAGGCATGCGGGTCCGGATCGTCTCTCACCGCCCGGAGATGCCCCCCGTTTCGGGCAACCACCACCCGCCAGCCGTCACGGTCGAGGGCCCGGCACCCACCGCTCCCGCTCCACAGACCTCCATCACAGGCACCTCCTCCACCCCGAGGACAGAGTCCGAGAAGGAAGACCCAAGGCTCCGCAAGGTCGTCTCCCCCATGGTGGGGACATTCTACCGCTCGCCCTCCCCAGGGTCCAAATCCTACGTGGAGGTCGGCGACAAGGTGGACGACGACAGCATCCTGTGCATCATCGAAGCAATGAAGCTCATGAACGAGATCAAGGCGGAGTGCACCGGAGTGGTGAAGAAAATCGTGGCAGAGAACGGCCAGCCGGTGGAGTACGGTCAGGTGCTCTTCCTGATCGACCCCGCCTGAGGGGGTGACCCGGCGTGTTCGAAAAAATCCTCGTGGCCAACCGTGGCGAGATCGCCCTCCGGGTGATCCGCGCCTGCCGTGAGCTGGGCATCGCCACCGTGGCGGTCTATAGCGAAGCGGACAAGTACTCCCTGCACGTGCACGCCGCGGACGAGGCGCTGTGCATCGGGCCGGCGCCGGCGACGCAAAGCTACCTCAACGTCGCGCGCATCATCGCCGCCGCAGAAGTCACCGGCGCGGACGCCATCCATCCGGGCTACGGCTTCCTGGCGGAAAACGCGCGCTTTTCGGAAATCTGCGCGGACTGCAACATCGCCTTCATCGGCCCAAACGCCGAGACAATCAACCGCATGGGCGATAAGAGCATCGCGAAGGCAACCGCCCAAGCCGCCGGCTGCCCCGTGGTCCCCGGAAGCGACGGCGCCGTGAACGACCCGCGCGAGGCCATGCGCCTGGCCCGGAAGATCGGCTACCCCGTGATGATCAAGGCTTCGGCCGGTGGTGGCGGCCGCGGCATGCGCCTGGTGCGAGAAGAGGGACAGCTTCTCTCCAGCCTGGAGACCGCCTCCGCCGAGGCGGAAAGCTCCTTCAGCAACCCCGAAGTTTACCTGGAAAAGTGCATCGTCCGCCCCAAGCACGTGGAGATTCAGGTGTTGGGCGATGCGCACGGAAACACCATCCATCTCGGCGAGCGCGACTGCTCCATCCAGCGCCGGCACCAGAAGCTGCTTGAGGAGGCACCCTGCCCGGTGCTGACCGCCGAACTGCGCGAGCGCATGGGCGAGGCGGCCGTCCGCGCGGCAAAAGCGGTGAACTACTGTGGCGCCGGGACAGTCGAATTCCTCCTCGATGAGCACCAGCAGTATTACTTCATGGAAATGAACACCCGCATCCAGGTGGAACACCCGATCACCGAGGAGGTGACGGGGGTGGACGTGGTGCGGGAGCAGATTCTCGCCGCCGCAGGCGAGAGGCTGACCGTCGGTCAGGATGACATCGAGTGGGATGGGCACGCGATCGAGTGCCGGATCAACGCCGAAGACCCGGCGAACAACTTCATGCCCTGCCCCGGAAAGATCACCGCCTACATCCCCTCCGGCGGGCCCGGGGTACGGGTCGATTCGCACTGCTACCCCGACTACGTCATTCCCCCCTTCTACGATTCGATGATCGCCAAGTTGATTGTGAAGGACGCCACCCGCGGGCGGGCGATCGCGCGCATGCAGAGGGCATTGCGGGAGTTCATCGTCGAGGGCGTGAAGACAACGATCCCCTTCCATCTGGAAGTGATGGAAAACGCCTTGTTCCGGGGAGGGGATTTCGGGACGGATTTCCTCGAGGTCTGGAAGCAAGCCTCCCACGCCGGCCGGGCGCCGGAGCCAACACAACCGGCAGGAATCAACTGAGCAGGGAACGGAAAGCACGATGGCGGAGCTGACGCAAAAGGAAGAAACCAGTGAACAACTCAGCCTCTATCCCACGGGCGCCGGGGCGCTGGGCAGCATCTTGATCAACCCGGACGTGATCGCCCGCATCGCCGGCATGGCCGTGGTGGAGATCGAAGGCGTCAGCCTCGGATCAAAGTTCACCCTGGCAGACATCCTCCCCGGCAAGGAACCCGTCCGCGGCATTCAGGTCACCCAAAACGACGAGGGGCGGTACAGCATCACCTGCGAGGTCAAGATGGCCTACCGCACCCCCATGCGTGAGACCGCCCTGAAGCTCCAGCGCCACGTCAAGGAAACCGTCGAGCGCATGGCCGGGCTCGAACTCGATTCGGTGGACGTGAAGATCGTGGACATCTACGTGGAGAAACGCGAACGCGAACCGGCCGCCGACGAAACGACGCCGGAAGCCTGAACACCGGAAAGGCAACTGCCCCGACTCCGTGAGCCGCACCAACCAACTGACACTCGTCACCGCATGCCGCTGGATACTGCTGGCAATCGGGCTGGTGCTGCTTCTCGCCTTCGGGGTCGATGTACTCTTCCAGACCGAACTCGTCCGCGGCGGCATGCGCGGCGTCATGGACTGGGTGCCGCTGGCGGAGATGGGCGAGGCGCCGCTGGTAGCCCTTGGCGCGCTGGCGCTCCTGCTGCCGCTGCTCTATGCGGCCGTCGCGCTGATGGAACACCGCCTTGAGCGCGGCATAGTCGGCAAGGGCAACGACGGGGAAAGCATCTGCCTCAAGCCCGAGGCGATCGAGCGCACCGTGCGCCGCGAAGTCCGCCATCAGGTGGAGGAGGTGCTCCGGGTTCTCTCCTGCCAGGTACGCCAGGGTGGCAAGGCACCCCACGTGGCTGTCCGCATCTCGGTCAGCGACCACGCCCCCGTCCCGCAAGTCCGCAAGAAGGTGCAGGACGTGGTGGCCGATACGCTCGAACGCCTGATCGGCTTTTCCAAAGGTTCGAAGATCGTGGTCCAGGTGCGCGAGATCGCCGACCCCTCCTCGGCCAAGGGCCGGCGCCTGCGCCACGAACCGGCCGGGCGGCACGCCCCCAAACCACACGAAGGAACCGCGGCACCCGCGGCGGCCAAGGATTCATCCTCCACCCCATGAACACCTCGTATGTTTATCCCCGCCTTGAGGGACTCGTCGCCCACATTGGGCGTATCCGCCGCGGCGGCGGAAAGATCGTCTTCACAAATGGAGTTTTCGACCTGTTCCACCTCGGGCACCTGGATTCGCTCCGGCGCGCCAAGGTGGAGGGCGACTTCCTCGTCGTCGGCGTGAACTCCGACGAGAGCGTGCGCCGGCTCAAGGGCCCCGGCCGGCCCATCCTGCCGCTGGACCAGCGCATGCGCGTCGTCGCGGCCATCGAATTCGTCAGCGCCGTCACTCCCTTCGATACGGACACGCCCGCCGAGCTGATCGAGGCAATCGCCCCGGACGTGCTGGTCAAGGGCGGCCAGTACGACATCCCGGACATCGTCGGCCACGAGGTTGTCCAGGCCCGCGGCGGCAGGGTCCTCTCGCTGCCGCTGCTGACCGGCTATTCCTCCACCGGCCTGATTCAAATCATCAAGGAGCGCTTCACCGGCGAGCGGGCATGAAGTTCCTCGTACGCCTGCTGGACGATCTGATCGCGCTCTTCCCCCGCCGCGCGTGGTGGTTTTTCGCCCTTGTCTGCGTCGGGCTGATTTTCTTCTCCGGCTCGCGCTCCTCGGGCGACCTGCCCGACTTCAGCTACCTCCCGCCCCATTCGGACAAGTTCCTCCACTTCGTCGCCTACTCCGGCCTTGCCGTGTGTGTGTTCCGGGCGGTGTTCCCGCTTGTCGCCACGCGCCCCTCGCCCTGGGGCAAGTGGGCATGGATGCCCGTCGTGCTGATCCCATCGTTTATGGGCGCAATCGACGAGGGGATCATCCAGGGCATGGCCTACGGCCGCGGACAGGACGTGTGGGACTGGGTGGCGGACACGCTGGCCGGGGTGACGGTCTTTACCGCCGGTGTGGTCTGGCGCGAGAGGGTCCGCCGGCGGGACGAGGCGCTACGGGCCGCGCTCAGGCCGAAGGGCGCGCGTCGAGCAGCCCGAACTCCAGCCGGCGCTGGCCGTTGAACTCGTTCACCGTGAGGTGAACCATCAGGTCGGCGGGCGCGCTCGACTCGAACAATTCCTTCAAGTGACCGCGGGAGAAGCCGATCGCGTCCCAGGTGCCGCCGTTCGCGCCCACGCGCAGCCGCAGGTGATTCTTCCCGACAATGCGGGGACGGTAAACGGCCTGCACGCCGCGCACTAGGAACTGCGGCGCGGGGTTGCCCTCGCCGAAGGGCTGCATGCGTTCGAGGTCGCGCTGCAGGTCCCATCCGATTTCGCCCGGCTGCAGCTCCGTGTCGGCGACAACGACGCGGCTGCGGTCAAGGCCGGTGAAGACGTTTTCCGCGTACTCGTTGATGGCGCTGCGGAAGTCCGGCAGGGCATCGGCCCGCAGGCGCAGCCCGGCCGCGTTGGCATGCCCACCGTAGGTCTCGAGGTGCTCTTCGCAGGCGGTCAGCGCCTCGTGGATGTCGAAGCCGGGGACCGAACGGGCGCTCCCCTTGGCAAGGCCTTCCTCGTCGATGCCGAGGACGATGGCCGGCACGTCGTAGCGTTCGGTCAGCCGCGCCGCCACGATGCCCACCACGCCGAGGTGCCAGCCCTGGCCGCCGACGACGAGGGTGTGGCCGGGTGAGTCCGCCAGTGTCCGGTCCGCTTCGCTGAGCGAAGCGGTCAGGATGTCCTCCTCGATCTTGCGCCGCTCGCGGTTGAGGCGTTCAAGGTCGGCCGCGAGCGAGGCCGCTTCTCCCTGGTCGCGGGTCAGGAGCAACCGCAGTGCGGGCATGGCGTCTCCGCAGCGCCCGGCGGCGTTGAGCCGCGGCCCGATCACGAAGCCGACGGTGTCCGGGCCGACGGTGCGGTTGCGGTGTCCGGCGTTACGCAGTAGCGCGAGCAGCCCGGGGCGCTTCGTTTCCTGGAGCGCCGCGAGCCCGTGCCGCGCCAGCACCCGGTTTTCGCCGAGCAGCGGCACCATGTCCGCCACCGTCCCCAAAGCGACAAGGTCCAGCAGCCCGAGCAGGAATGCCTTCGCGCGGCTCTCCGGCTGGTCCGCCGCCTTCAGCAGCGCATGGGCGAATTTGAAGGCCACCCCGGCGCCGCACAGCCGGCCGTGCTCGTAGGCCGCGTCATCCCGGTTCGGGTTCACGATCGCCACGGCGGGAGGGAGCCCCTGCTCCGCCGAGAGGTGGTGGTCCGTGACGACGACGTCCACGCCGAGTTGCGCCGCACGGCTGATCGGTTCCAGCGCCGAGATGCCGTTGTCCACCGTCACGATCAGCGTGACGCCGCTGGCCGCGACCTCCTCCACCCGAGCGGTGTTCATCCCGTAGCCTTCGCGGAACCGGTGCGGGATGACGATGGCGGGCTCGGCGCCAAGCCAGCGGAAGGTTTCCACCAAAATTGCGGTCGAGGAGACGCCGTCCACGTCGTAATCGCCGTAGATGCAGACCTTTTCGCCGCTGCGGAGGGCGCGCAGGACGCGGTCCACGGCGGGTTCCATGTCGGCCAGCTCGAAGGGGCTGCGCAAGTGCCGCAGCATGGGTGAGAGGTAGGTCGGGAGGCCGCCATTGCCGGCGAAGGCGGCCCGGCCGGCAAGTACCCGCGCGGCAGCAGGATGGAGCGAGAATTCCCGCGCAAGGCGGTCCCCGGCAGCGGCATCGGTGGGACGGATTTCCCAGCGGACGGCAGCCGGGCGGGCGGATGAACGGTCAGCAGTTCTCAACGGGAGCACCCAGTCGGCAGCAATATCGTATTCCGCCAATACCCTGAAACGAGAGCCGCACCGGGTCAATCCCGGTGCGGCCGGCAGAACTGGGCAGCGAGGGGGTGCGGGTCAGTCTTCGGGTTCCGGCTCTTCCTCGGTCTCTGCCTCTTCGACGGTGCCCCATTCGTCGTAAACGAGCAGCGCGATCTTCCGGATCGCGTCCACCGCCACGGAGCGTTCCTCGATTCCCTTGGTGAGCACGGCGAGCGCAATCGGCCCGGACGGGGCGTAGATGATCCCCGAATCGTGACAGACCGCGGCAAGGCTCCCCGTCTTGTGCGCCACGCGCGTCCCTTCCGGCAGCAACACCGGCATGCGGCTCTGGAGTTCCTGCGCAAGGAGCACGTCCAGCACCGCCTGCCCGCCTTCGGGGGTGCCGGTGGCGGTGCCGAGTTCAATCGCCACGTATAGCTGGGCCGTCTCCGGCGCCGTGAGCCAGTTGTCTATACCGCGCTCGCGCGCCTCGAAGTCCATCATGTAACGGCCGAAGCGGCTCGTTTCGATGCCGATGTCGCGGAGCTGGCCGTTGATCGCGTCTATCCCGCCCATCCGCCGCATGAGCATGTTGGTTGCCGTGTTGTCGCTGATGACGATCATCAGGTGGGCGAGTTCCTTGAGTGTATATTCCTCGCCCGCCTCCTCGTTCTGAAGCCGGCCACTGCCGCCGACCTTGTCCTCGTCGGTCAGCACCAGCGTCTCGTCGAGCGACAGTTCCCCGCGCTCCTCCATGCGTTGAAGCAAAACAAGCAGGTGGGTTTTGATAACACTCGCGGCAGGGAAAACGACGTCCGACCCGTGGTCAAAGGAGTCACCGCGGGTTATGTGACGGACGGAGACGCCGAAAGTGCCGCCGGTTTCCTCTTCAAGGGCGCGGATGCCCTCGGCGAGGGCGCTGTCCCCGGGTGTGGAGCCGGACGCCGGGCTGAAACCGGCTGCCGCAAACAACATGGCACCAACAAACAAGGAAAACGGAGAATGGTGGTGACTAAACATTGCGGAATTCCTCCAAGGGGGAAAGGGACTGAAGGGACGAAAGGGATGACGTTCAGGGATTTTCTTCTGGACCAGGACACACGGCCGGACGTGCGGAGAATCCGTTTATCGCGGCTTCGTGTCCTGCACGTCCTTTCAGTCCCTTTCGTCCCTTCCATGGGATCAGTCTTCCTCTGGCGGTTCGGGCGCGCCTTCCGGGAAGTCCTCCCAGAAAACCTCCCGGAAGCCCGGCGGGTTGTACTCCCAGTGCCACGGTTCGTGCGTGAATGGATACCAGCCGAATTCGTCACCCCGGAGGAACAGCCACTTGTGCTCGGGCGACTGGCGCATGCGGACCACGTCCGCCATCGGCCGCGTGCTGATGCGGAAGCGGTTGTCCTGGTCGGGCCGGCTTAACTGAAAGTCGATCGCCAGTCCGAGCGAGTGCGACGAAAAACTCGCCACTGCGTAGGGGTTCCCCGCCCGGGCGGCACCTTCTTCAGCGCGGCGGGGCGTGCGATGCGCCGAGCGGATAACCAGGTCCACCCCGTCCTCGCGCGCCGCTTCACGCATTTCGACATACGGATCAACGGCGTGTTTGTTGAGTTGATAGTTTTCTTCGCCGGGAACGGTGGTCCACTGGTCGAGAATATATTCCCAGACTTCCTCGGTGGCCTCGCTGCGGCGGACGGCCGGGTCGTGGCCGCTGTTCGCCCGCCGCTCGCGGAATATATCTGCGCGGAGTGCCTCCACCATTTCGCGGGCAAGGTCCTGATTCGGGCCGCCGTTGCCTGGATAGTCATTCCTTTGCCAGTCGAAATTGCGATACTTTGCGCGGAGTTCGGGCCCGAGCACGTCCAGCGCCGAAGTCCGCGGATCGTGGATGAATTGCAGCTCCACTGCACGCACCAATTCATATATATTATCGTCCGAAGCATCCGCGAGCGCCTCGCGGTACGCAGGTTCGGCCCGCCACGTCCGGTTGCCCTTCAGGACAGATTCGACGTACTCGGGCAGTAGCCGCGTCGCGTCCGTGCCGGCAAGCTCCACTGCCTTGTCTATCACGTCCATGGCGGCCGCCTCCGTGGAGGGAATAACGACGTTCAGTTCGTGGACGTCTCCCGCCCCGACGGTGAACGTGCGGGTCGTTTCCCCAAGCCCGTTCTTCCGCACCGTGATCGTGTGCGTGCCGGGTTCAAGATTGAGGATCGAATAGAACCCGTCCCCACCGGAGAGATAAGTATAAGAATCGCCACGGTTCCATATCCATGCATCGACGATGGGTTCGCCTTCCTCGTCGGTGACGGTGCCCGCGACGATGGCCGTTTGCGGGTCTTCTTTCCAGGGCATGGAGGGCGTTTGCGCGGGAAGGCTTTGCGGTGCGGCGCGGTAGGCCTCAAATTCGCCCCTGCCGTAGGACCAGATGACGTACCCGGGCGCTCCCTGCCGGCGGGATTCGTATATCTGGGCGATGGGGTCGCGCCCGGCGTGGATTCCGGGATAGATATGGCGTCCGCCGTCGTTGTCCAGGAAATCCGCCAGCAGCACCTCGAACGGATGCGCCGAGCCGATCCGCCAGTAGATCATCGGGAAAATGGCGTCCAGCACGCCGCTTTGCATCCAGCCAAAGGAGTCCTGATACCAGTCGTAATGGCTCTGTGTGCCGGTGCCCTGGTAGCCGCCTTCGACGCGTTTCGCGATGCCGAAGGGTGCGGCGCTGATCTTGATGTCCGGATTGCGCAGGGCGATGTCTCCGTATATACGGCGCAGGTCGCGCGTGATGTTCTCGCGCATGAAGTCGCCCCACTCGCCCCCGTGCGGGTTGCCGTCGCCTTCGAACCGCGCCACGGTGGCCGGGTCGTAGGAATAGCCTCGGCCGGGAGTGCGGATGCGGTCGAAGTGCACCCCGTCTATATCGTAGTTGTCCACGATGTGCATGAGGACCTTGCGGGTCCAGGCGGACGCGTCGGGGTGGCCGGGGCTGAGCCAGACGTAGCTGCCGCCGGGCTGCTGGGGGTTTCCGTCCTGGTCATGGATGACCCAGGAGTCCTCCGCGTCCGGCCCGTGCAGGTTGAAGCGGTGCTGGGGCTCGGTCTCCTCGGGGGGGACGGCGGCCGTCAGCGTGTGCGTGTTGAAATAGACGTGGAACTCGATGCCGTTGGCGCGCGCCTCGTCAATGGCGTGCTGAAGGGGGTCCCAGCCCGGATCGGTCCAGTCGAACTGCGGCCCCCATGGTTCGTACGGGCTCGGGTAGAGCACGTTGCATTCGCCGCGAACCTGGAAGAGAACGGTGTTGAAATTCGACTCGGCCAGGTTGCGCATCATGCCGGAGATGCGCTCCTGCATTTCCTCGTTGCTGCCACCGGTCCAGTTGAACCGGCTGATCCAGACGGCGCGCAGCTCGTCCGGAGCCATTTCCTCCTCGTCCTGCTGGGCGGGCGCTGGCCCGTGCCCGGCGCCGAGAAGCGCGGCTCCGGCCCCCAAGGCGGCCGGGAGCAGAAATCGGCGGTGGATCATCTTTCGATACCCCTCTCGTGAATCTCGGACTGATGTCCGGAAGGGTTCGAAGTTGGACCGCTCCCGGACCGAAGGCAAGAGAAGGAATGCCTCCAGCGGGAGTTCCGGAGCCGGGGGAAGATGCGCCGCCCCCCCGGCCAGACCGTACAGGACTGTCATCGCTTGGTTTACATGGCGTGCCCGGCAGGACTCGAACCTGCGACCTACGGTTTAGGAAACCGCCGCTCTATCCGCCTGAGCTACGGGCACGCGCGCCAGCCACACCCTGTCGCCGGGCGGCCCGGATGCAAGCCGGAAACACCGCCCGCCCCGCGGGATCGTTGCGCGCGCGTTTGGTCTTGCGTTCAACGGGCCATTTCTTGACAAATTGGTC
>SLMS01000304.1 GCA_007133495.1 Candidatus Sumerlaeota bacterium
AGGGCCATCAGGTTGTGTATCTGCGAGGTGACCTCGATTTCGTGGTCGAGGGAGTTCTGCACCGCCTGCTCGACGCTCTCGAAATCCGCCTTCGGTTCGGGAATCGCCCCGACACGGACGGTACCTCCCACGTCCAGCAGGTAGCGGAGGATTTTCATCGCGTGCCCGCGCTCCTCGTCGGACTGGCGGAAGAAGAACGTCGCCAGCACCTTCAGCCCGAGCGCATCCATGTGGCTCGCGACGGCAAGGTACGCGTTGGAGGCGTGAAGCTCATTTACGATCTGCTTGTTGAGCGCATCGGCAATGTCCTTGGAAACCATGAGGCAATTCCTTCCAGTGTGGGGGTTTTGCCCGCAGCCTTGGCGGGCATCTTCGCTAAAGCAACTGCTTTTCCCGGGCCGGCTTTTCCCCGGCGCCCGGGACGGGGCCGGCCGGCTGCGGTTCGTGTTCCCCGTTGCCGTTTCTGCGGCGTTCGAGGAACTGGAGATTTTCAATCAGAATGATCAGCCCAAGGACAAGGAAGAACACGTTCAGGTACAGCACCCGCGATTCCGCCGCCGCCAGCAGGATCGAATTGATCCCCAGAAACGCCGTGATGAAGTGCAGAAACAACACCACCCGGCGCTGGTCCAGCCCCAGGTCGAGCAACCTGTAGTGCAGGTGCCGGCGGTCCGGCCTGAACGGGTGCCGGCGCTGCACCGCCCGCCGCAGGAAGGAGAACACCGTCTCGAAAAGCGGCAGCCCCAGCGCCACCAGTGGAATGCTCAGCGCCAGCAACGTCGGCGTCTTCGTGGACGAGATCAGCGCCGCCGTCGCCAGCAAAAACCCCAGCAACAGCGATCCCCCATCGCCCATGAACGTCTTCGCCGGGTGCCAGTTGAACGTCAGGAACCCGAGTGCCGCCCCGGCCGTGATGACCGCCACGAAAGCCCCAAGCACCACCTCCGGCGACGGCATGATGATCATGCTCACCCCCACCAACGCCAGCGCCACGATGAACGCGATCCCTCCAGCCAAGCCGTCCAGGCCATCCACCAGGTTCATCGCGTTCATCAGCCCCACGTACCAGCCAACCGTGATGCCGTAACTCACCAACGCGCCGAGGTCCACCGCCTGGTCGAAACCGTAGGACACCATCTCCACGCGGATGCCTGCGAACCACATGGCCGAAGCAGTTCCGATCTGCAGGAGGAGCTTCCCCCAGGCGGGTACGGGCCGCACGTCGTCCCAGAAACCCACCAGGAAAATCAACACCGCGCCCAGAAACACCGTCAACAGCGGGCCACCCTGCGTCGCTACCAGCGCCGGTTTCGACAGCACCAGCACGAACACCCCCGCCGCGAAGCCCAGCAGGATGCCCAGCCCACCCAGGTACGCCACCGGCTCGCGATGGCTCTTCCGCGGGTCCGGCCGGTCCAGGATGCCCAGCCGGTGGCTCAGCCAGATCGACAACCGCGTCGCCCCCACCCCCGCCACCGCCGTGGCGAGAAACAATCCGGCGAGCATTGGCACGGTCAGCGTCACGGCAGCGAAAACTTCCCCTTGGAGCGTGGTGGCGAAGGTCCGGCAGAGCTAGTCAAAGGCCCGCCCGTAATCCTGCACTCCGCTTTCCCCCTTCGTTCCATCGTTTGCGCAACGTGGCCCCGGACAGGGATTCGCGCAAGGGGGAAAAGCGCCACGCAACCAGCCCGGGCGCATCTCAGCGTTGCTACCGGGCCCTCCCGCCGGGAGTGCCGCGTACCCTTGGAGTGCGCGCGGCTTGCCGCCGCCTTTGCGCAGCGGGCTTGCCCGCGCGCGCTCTGGCTGACCAGCACGCATGGGTCGCCATTCCGGCGAACGCCCTCGACCCTGCCACGTGGGTAACAGTTTCAAGATACGGTCGGGCGTCCCCACCCCGTGACGCCGCGGCCCCGCGCTTGCTCCCCATCAGCCGCCCGTCCCAGAGTGGACCCCGCCGCACCCCGCCACACCAAGGAAATGCCCCATGACACCTTTCCCGCCGCGCCGCCCGCCCAGCCAGCCATGACAGAACCCCTCATCCTCTACGCCACCATGACCGGCAACGCCCGCGACGCCGCCGAACTGCTCGCCAGCCAGCTCCGGAACTCCGGCCTCGCCCCACGCGTCGAGCAAATCCCCGCCTGGGACCCCCGCCGCCTCTCCCAGGAGAAGACCGTCTTCTTCCTCACCTCCACCTTCGGCGACGGGGACCCGCCCGACACCGCCTTCACCTTCTGGGACATCCTCCGCAAGGCGGACACGCTTGACCTCTCCGGCCTGCGCTTCGCCGTCGTCGGGTTTGGGGACTCCACCTACCCGCGCTTCTGCAAATTCGGCCGCGACCTTGACCACCGCCTCGCCGAGCTGGGCGCAAAACGCCTCCTCCCACGCCTCGACTGCGACGTGGACTGGGAGGAGCCGTTCGAGAAGTGGCTCCCCCGCGCCGAAAAAGCCATCCAACAACCCGAATCATAAAACCATCGGCAGCACACAATGCGGACTTGCATATCACAAAAAACCCACCGCCTCAACATCCACCTTCACGTCTGCAATAATGCGGTCAGCGCTTCTCTCATCCGGGCAAGAATGGCGGCAAAATCCTTGCGGAGGGCAAAGCTCCACGGCTAAATGTCGCTCTCCATCGCGCGTGGTTCTTGCACAGGACCACGCCGCCACTTTCTCTCTCAAACAGGGAGCAGCATCATGAGCCGGAGCTTTTCCCAATTGCGCAGGCATGCAGCCCTCCTGGCCGCAGCCTCCTTCGCCGGAGCAATCCTCCTGACGGGCAGCAACGCATTCGCACAGCAGGAAGAAGCCGAAGAGCCCCAGGAAGCCACATCCACATTCCACCATCGCGCCCTGTGGATGAAAAATCCCGCCAGCGAAACCGTCCTCTCCTGGACAACCCGCGAAGAGGGCCACAACCACCGCATCTATTACGATACAGAATCACGCGGCGGAGATATCTCCGAATACGCCTATGAAATACCCACCTTCGCAGACGGCCCCATCACCATGAAAGACGCCGACTGGGAATGGGTAGAGCCCGCATTCTATCACCACGCACACCTCGACGGCCTCGAAGCCGGCACCGATTACTATGTCGTCTTCGCCAGCGATGATGCCACCTCAGACGAATTCTACTTCCGCACCGCACCCGGTGAAGACGTCGAGTTCGCCATCCTCTTCGGTGGGGACTCCCGCATCGCCGGCAGCGACCCCTACGAGCACACCGACCGCCAGAAGATGAACCTCCGCATGAGGCAGCTCTTCGAAGACCATGACAACATTATCGCCCTCGCCCATGGCGGAGACTACTGCATGCTCGCAGACTGGCGATACATTGAGCCATGGCTGGACGACCACGAACTCACCACCGCAAGCGACGGCCGGCTGCTCCCCATCATCCCCGCACGCGGAAACCACGACCGCGGCGTGGGCTTCGAAGAGAAATTCACCTGGCCGGATTTCGATAGAAACTACTATTACGAGACACAACTCTCCCCCGCCGTCTCCCTCATCACCCTCAACACCGAGACCAGCCTTGGCGGCGACCAGCGCGACTGGCTCGGGGAAACACTCGCCGAAGTACGCCCCGATCGCCGCTGGGTCCTCTCCCAGTACCACCGCCCTGCATTCTCCAGCGTCCGCAGCACGCAGGACGGCGCCGGCCGGCGGAACAACTGGGTCCCACTATTCGAACAGTACAACATCGACCTCGGCCTTGAGTCCCACGACCACGCGCTCAAGCGCACCGTGCCCATCCGCAGCTCCGCACCTGACATGGAAAACGGCATCATCTATATCGGCGACGGCGGCCTCGGCGTGCCCCAGCGCAACCCCGACACAAGCCGCTGGTGGCTCCAGGAACCCGGCTTCGCCAAGAGCGTCCACCACGTCCACATACTCAACTTCGGCCACGACGAAATGCACGTCCGCGCCTACGCCATGGAAGAAGGCGAAGATGAAATACTCGACGACTTCACCGTCCCGGCACGCTACGGCATAGCCGCCGGACAATAATAGACACCCGGCAAAACCACCAAGGCCTCCCCTCCCCCCTGCCCGGCTCCGGTCCCCACCTCCTCCGGGGCCGGGCACCCCTTCATCACAAGGACACGAAAATAAACGCATGAGCACGGACACCGCCGCCAAACCAGCCTCCCCCCTCTCCCCCCAGGGATGGTACATCACCGCCGACTGGATGCTCCGAATCGCTCTGCTTGTCTATCTCGCCGGCCTCGCCGCCGCCATTTTCACACGCGCGGGCACCTCCATCGGTGCCGTTGCCCTGATGGAGTGGGGAACACCCCACAGCACCATTTTCCTCGTTGAGCGCATCGCCGCAGGCGTATTGCTCCTCGCAGGAATTTCCCTGCTCGTCTGGCCGCTCACCGCCGTCGCCTTGTTCATCGGAACTGCCGTCTTCGCCGAAGCCTACGCCCGCTACCGGTTCGGAGGAGAGCATTTCGTGGAATGGAGCGTGGCTGCCCACGCCCTCCGCTACCTCCTTCCACTCGCCCTCGCCGCCCTCATCATCTCCCCCCGCATCGTCCCCAACCTGCGATGGAAAACCCACGCCTCCATGTGGATACTCCGCATCGGCCTCGCCATCGTCTTCGCCACCCACGGGCTCGAAGCCCTCCGCCAACACCCCGGATTCATAGACCTCCTCATCGGAACCACCGGCAACATACTCGGCATGCGCATGACCGAATCCACCGCAGTGCTGCTCCTCCGCATCATCGGCGTCGTGGACCTTATCGTCGCCTTCCTCATCCTTGTGGGCCGCTGGCGCCCCCTGCTCGCCTGGCTCTGCTTCTGGGCCACCATCACCGCCGCCTCCCGCATGACCGCCCTCGGCTTCATGTCCTACCCCGAACTCCTCCAGCGCTCCTCCCACATCGTGGCGCCCCTCGCCGTCTGGGCCCTCGGCCGGTACCAAGAACTCACCGCCACCGCCCCCGGCCACACCCCCACCCAAGCCGCCCACTCCCCCGCCGCGACCCACATCGAAAGCACCATGGACCCCGCCCGGTAACGCCCCCCGGACGGCCACAACCGCCTCCCTATCCGACTGTAAGTTGAGTGTTTTCAATGGAGCGGGAAACGGGGCTCGAACCCGCGACCCTCAGCTTGGGAATCCCATCCGGCCAGGTTCCCCCGGTTTATTGCGGTTTCCGTCCCTGTCTGTAAGTTGCCTTTACTCAATAGTTTACGGGCCATGCTGGACTCTTTCGGTCATTTGGGGTTGCCCCGGTGTGGTCCGGAAACGTTGTCATGGCGGTGTCACAGGGACCCCGAGAGGAAGACTCGCCATGCCGCCCAAGTTGCGAATGAGACTCTCCGATGAAAGCATCGAGGCCTTGGACCTACCGGCCGGGCGGACCTCTCGCGTGTGGGATTCACAGACCCCAGGCTTGGGGCTCCAGCAGACACCGGCGGGGGTTCGAAGCTTCTTCTTCTACTACCGCTGGCGGGGCCTTGGGAAAAGGGTCACACTCGGGAAGTTCGGGCGAATCACCACGACGGACGCGCGCCAGCTTGTGAAACGCTATGGGCGGATGGTCCGCGACGGCCTCGACCCGGCGGAAGAGAAGGCGGCGGAACGGCGGGGACAGTCCCTTGCGGACTTCTGGAAGGAATACCGGGCGGACGCCCTCCCTCGGTGGAAACCGAGTACCCGGCGCACCGCTGAATGGCACTGGGAGAAGTCCATCCGCCCGGGCCTCGGAAGCAAGCGGCTCAATGGCTTGCGCACCGCGGAAATCGTGACGTGGCGCCATACCATGCGGGACACGAAGGCCAAGGCGAACATCGGCCTCCGGCTTCTCAAGGCGATCTTGGCGAAGGCCGTCGAGTGGGACCGGATTCCCTCCAGCCCGGCCCGCGCGGTGAAGCCATACCCTCTACCCCCGCGCGAGACGTTCCTCCAGCCGGACGAAATCGCGATCCTCTTTGAAGCTATCTGGGAAGAGGAACGTCTCGGACAGCTACCCCCCGAGTCACCGAAGAAGACCAAGACCGGCAAGAAGGGGCGCGCTCGCCAGCTCTTGCGCAAGGCGGTGAAGCGGAAGGGCAAGAGCAAGGGCCGGGGGGGGAAGGGGAAGAAGGAAACGGAAAGCCGAGGCATCACCCCCCACGCGGCCGCGCTCTTCCGCTTGCTCATCTACACGGGCGCCCGTCTCTCGGAAATCATGACGGCGCGGTGGAGCTGGGTCCGCTGGGAGGAAAAGGAGTTGTCCCTCCCTGACGCGAAGGCTGGCCCGCGGCGGGTCCCGCTTTCCGGTGCCGCAATTTCGGAATTGGAGACCCTCTCGAATTACCGGACGGCCGGAAACCCCTTCCTTATCGAAGGAATCCGCCCGGGCGCGCGCCTTGTGAACCCGCAGAAGCCTTGGGGCCGCATCAAGACCCGGGCCGCTGACCTCTACCGGGAAAAGGCAGAGCTGCCGGAGACCGCGGAGACGGTTTTCGACAGCCTGAGGATTCACGATCTCCGGCACACCGCGGCCTCGCTCGCGGCGGGCGCCGGACTCTCGCTTTTGCATATCGGGAGCGCCCTGGGGCACCGGCAGGCCCGCACAACGGAGCGATACAGTCACCTGCGGCGTGACGCCGCCTTGCAGACGGCGGAGTCCATCGCGGCCATCATCCAGAAGGCCTTGCCGAAGAGCTCCGGCAAAAAACCGCCCGAGCCGAAGCAGGCAGAGGGGGTGCGGAGTTGAGTGTGAAGCGGAAAGCAAATCTTCTCCACCCTCATCGGAAACCGGTCACCTCCGGCGGTGAGCCAATTCCAGGTCCTGCCAACACGGAAGTCCGGGGAGTCCCACCCTTTGAGAGTTGCCGCTTCTCCAGTTCGGAACCCAAGCCCCCCAGGGGGGCGAAGAAGCGGAAGGAACGTCTTCGCCCCGATGGGACACCAATCATCACCGGCAAGGAGCCCGAGGACCCCTTCGAGACCCCATCGAAGCTTTGGCGCCCCGTTCCAGGCCTGAGCGGGGTGGAGGCACGGCTCCTTCAAGGTGAAGCGAAGCCCTGGCGGGACGCAAAGGGCCGGATATTGCTCCCACGCATTGCTTCCCGGATAGTGTTGTGGAGTGACCCCGAAACGGAGCGGGAGCAGAATGGGGCGCGAAAACGGCTTTTGTGGCTCCTCGCCCAGACGGTCCCGCACGAAGAGACCGGCCCGATTTATTTCAGCCTGACAGAATGCCCGCGCGGCCGCGGCCGGCGCCTCTCCACTCCTGCGTGGCGCTGGCTCCAGGACCACAAGGACGCGCTGCTTGACGGCCTCCGGGGGGATCGTTCCGAGCGGCGGGTCCAAGCTTTTCTGGCGCGGAGCTGGGGCATTCACTTGAACACGCGAACAATCCGGCAAGTCTTTCTCGGCAAGTCCTAAGCGCCCCTTCGGGGGGTGCTGATTTGCGCATCTTGCATTCAGAGCTCCGCGCGGGAAGCCTCCAGGCACTTCATTCGCCGGAGGTTTTCGCAATGTCCAATTCCGCTTTCGTCTCGACAGCCGAAGCCGCGCGGATTCTCAACGTGAACGTCAGCACGTTGAAAGTCTGGCGCGTCCGCGGCACTGGCCCGAGGTTTCGCCGGTGGGGGCGGCTTATCCGCTATCACCTGGACGACCTGGAGGATTTCGCCGGTTGCCCCTTGACCGCTTCCGCAAGTGGTGGTGTCCGCCCTGAAAGGAAAACGTCCGATGACTCCGGCTAAAGGAATAACGCCGCGGGACCTGGCCGCGGCGTTACTCGGGGAAAAAAGGTCCGCCCGCGGCGACGGCGAAGTCAGCGGGCGGAAGCTGTACCAGCAAGGCCCGGAGGGATTCCGAGCTGCAAAGAAATCGTCCCCCCGTCTGGTCCCTGGCGCAAGCCGAGAACGAAAAAAGGGGGGGTGAGCAATGTCCGTGAAGGTGGTTCGGATGGTCCTTGAACGGTCGAGGTCGCGCGGTCCCGCCCGGGTTGTTTTGTTCGTGCTGGCCGAGCACGCGGACGATCACGGCGTGGCCTGGCCCAGTGTCCAGACCATTGCACGGGAAG
>SLMS01000221.1 GCA_007133495.1 Candidatus Sumerlaeota bacterium
CAGGCTCACCCGCACCACGTTCAGCCGGTAGTACAGGTCCAGACGGAACTCCCCGCTGCGCAGAAGTGGCTCCAGCGGCCGGTCCGTTGCGGCGATCACCCGTACATCCACCCGGAGGGTCCCCGTCCCGCCAAGCCGTTCGAACTCCCCGCTCTGAAGCACGCGCAGCACCTTCATCTGCGTGCCGAGAGGCATGTCCCCCACCTCGTCGATGAACAGGGTTCCCCCCTGTGCCAGCTCGAACTTCCCCGTCCGCCGTGCGGTCGAGCTGGTGAAGGCGCCCCGCTCGTGCCCGAACAGTTCACTTTCCAGCAGCGCCTCCGGGATCGCCGCGCAGTTCACCGTGACGAACGGCCTGCCGGCCCGCTCGCCGTGCCCGTGCACCGCCCGCGCCACCAGTTCCTTCCCCGTGCCGCTCTCTCCTGCGATCAGGATCGGGGAGTTGCTCGCCGCCACCTGGCCGATGCTCTTGTAAACCTGCCGCATCGCCTCGGACTTGCCGATGATCGCGTCGCCATGCTCCTCCTCGGCAAGCCGCGGCGTCCGGTCCGCCACCGCACGCACGTCGCGCGCGGCCTTGAGCGCCTCATGAACCACCTCCCGCAGCTTGTCCACGCTGAAGGGCTTCACCAGGTAATCGAACGCCCCGTGCTTCATCGCCTCGATCACCGTGGCGGAGGTGCTGTACGCCGTCATCAGCACCACGAGGATCTTCGGGTCGGTGGCCTGGATGCGCTTGAGGGTCTGGAGCCCGTCCAGCCCGGGCATGCGCAGGTCGATCACCACCACGTCCGGCCGCGAGGTCCGGATCGCCTGGAGCGCCTCGTGTCCGCTGTACGCCGCGTCTATACGCAGGCCGTCCTTTTCGAAAACGCGCCGGAAGCCCACCACCACGTCCCGCTCGTCGTCCACCACAAGAATGCGCTGTTCTGTGTTCATGACCGGTCCGCTTCCTGGGAAAGGGGAAGGATGAAGGTGAAGATGCTGCCCCGGCCCGGTTCGCTCCGTACCCGGAGGTACCCGTTATGCCGGCGCACCAGCTTGTTGGAAATGAACAGCCCAAGGCCCGTACCGCCCTCCCGTGTCGTATAGAAGGGATCGTACAGCCGGCCCTTGTCCTCGGGGACGATCCCCACGCCGGTGTCCGACACCGTGCACCGCACGCACGGCCCGAGCACCCGGTCGCGCCCAAGCCGCGTCTTCACTGTCAGCCGGCCGCCGCCCTCCATCGCCTGCATCGCGTTCAGCAGCAGGTTCAGCAGCACCTGCTGAATCTGCCCCGCGTCCATCGGGACCATCGGAATTTTCGGGTCGAGTTTCTTCACCACCTCGATCCGGCCCTTCTGGAGCTTGTAGTTCAGGAACAGCATCAACTCATCCACCAGCCGGTTCAGGTTCGCCGGCCTGAACTGCGATTCGCTGCTCTTCGCGATGCCGAGCGTCTGCTCCACGATTTTGTCTATACGCTCGAGCTTCTTCGTCACTATCCGCAGGTCCTCGCGCGTTTGGTCCGTGTGGTCCGCGTTCTCCTGGATGCTGTGCATCAGCAGGTTGATGATCGTGATCGGATTGCGGATTTCATGGGCGATCTCGGCGGCAAGGGTGCCAAGGAGCGAAAAACGCTCGGTCACCCGCAATGACTCCTCCAGCCGGTTGAGCCTCTCCATCCGCCGCGCGTTCTCGATCGCCACCGCCCCTTGGTTCGCCAGCAGTTGCAGCAACCGCACCTCCGGCTCGCGGAACCGCCGGGGTTTCTCGGTGAACAGCGCCAGCACCGCCAGGAGCCCTTCCTGGTAGACGACCGGCACCGCCAGCACCGAGGACAGCCCCTCCTGCTCCGCCAGCTCCGGATGCCGGAAGCGCGGGTTGCGCCGCACGTCCGGCACTTTCAGGACCGATCGCGTCCGGGCCGCCTGCCCAAGCAGCGAGCTGGCGATCTTTACCGGCGGCGTGTGCTCCCACTCGGGGCCCGCCCCCGCCACCGCCCAGCTATGCAACTCCCCGCTTTCCGTCGCCTCCATCACCACGCACACCTTGCCGTCGAGCAGGTTCAGCCCCTCGGTGACGATCCGCTGCAGGATGTCCTGGATCGGCCCGGCCTGGATCAGCGTGCGCCCCACCGTGAACAGCGCCTCCAACTCGGCCGCCTGCCGCTTGAGCGTATCGTGCAGCCGCGCCGTCTCGATCACCTTCGCGCTCTGGTTCGCCACCGCGATGCAAAGCTGCTCGTCCTCCTCGCTGAACGCCGCGGGCCGCGTCGAATCGACGTTGATCACCCCGATCACCCGCCCGTCGATGATCATCGGCAGCGCCATCTCGCTTTTGATCCCCGCCTTGAGCCGGACGTAATGCGGGTCCTCGTCCACGTCGTCCACCCGTAGCGGCTTTCCGCTCCAGGCCACGTGCCCCGTCACCCCCACGCCGAGCTCCAGCTTGAGCCGCTTCCAGGCCCGCGGGTGGATGTTGATCGCGGTCTCGATGTTCAGGACCCCCTTGCGGTGGTCCACCATCGCGACCGAACCGCTCGTGGCGTGGGTGATCCGCACCACCTCCTGCAGCAGCAGGCGCAGCACTTCCTGCGGCTCCAGTGTCGTGTTCACAATGTTGGAAATCTTGTACAGGACCTCCAGCCGTTCGAGCCGGGCGAGGACCTGTTTCAGCGAGCGGGACATGAAGGGAGCCCCAAGGCGATGGAGGGCGGCTGAGAACGCCGTGCCACAGCGCTTATTGCCTGATGAAAACCCAGGTCAACGGCGAACCTGTGCCAACCGTAAAGTGCTGCATGTAGTGTGGGTGCCCAAGTCCATGTATATCAGTGATTTGCCGGCTGCTGGCCAAAAGTGGCCACCCGCTCTTCCAAGGCCCCTGTCAGGCCTGATGGCCGCTTTCGTCCAGAAAGCCGAGCTTTCGCAGGGCGCCGTGAACTTCCCGCTCCAGTGCCGCGTAACTCGACTCCGCCGCCTTCGGCCGGGCAACCAGCACAACCTCCACGGGAGCCTCCAGCAGCCGCGGCACCAAGAGGCGAAAGACCTCCCGCAGCCGGCGCCGCACCCGGTTGCGCACCACCGCCTTGCCCACTTTGCGCGACACCGCCAGCCCGAGCCGTGGCTCCTGGCCCTCCGGCACTGCCCGTGCGTACAAAACGATGGAGGGGCGGACCGCTTTCCGCCCCTCCCTGAACACGTTCTCGAAGTCTTTCCTGTTGAGCAGTCGGCGGCTCTTGGGAAACCGCCGGTCAGGCCGCACGGGCCTCTCTCCGCTCATCGCCTCCCCACGGCTCAGTGGGAAACCGACAGGCGCAGCCGACCCTTCGCCCGCCTGCGGGCGAGAATCCTGCGGCCGCTCTTTGTCGCCATGCGCGCACGGAAACCGTGCTTCATGCGCCGGCGGCGTGTGTTGGGTTGGAATGTTCTTTTCATGGTCTCACGTCCCTTACCAGTTCTGGAGGCCCGCGTAGCCTCACCACACCGCCGCCCATGTCAAGCCCACAAAATGCAGGGTCCCGGGTTTCCGCCGCATAGCCCGTAAGCTGCCTGGTCCTCAAGGAGGAGCCCTGAGAACCCGAGGTGCACAGGAACAACAACCCTCTGCTCAATGCCTGCGGCGAGCCGCACGTCCTCCACAACCTCCGCTCACAATCCACCACGCGTTTCCCGCAACTCGCCAGTCAACCAGCCACTGGCCACTCTAACACCCCTCCCCCCAGTTCTCCAGCAGGGCGACGAAGTCGGCGAACCCGATCGGTGCGCCGTCTATTTCCTCTGCCCAGTTTTCCAGCAAGTATATGAAATCAGCGAAGTTCGTACATCCGTCATTGTTGAGGTCGCCAACGGCACGGGCTGCGGGTGGAATGGCGAAAGCTGGTGCCACGTACAGTTCCCACGTTACCCGCCCTGCAAGACCGTCGTCATCGATGCCGCCGAAGATGACCTGCCTCTGGAGGACCGGGTCGTGGGTCATGGCGTGGGCCCTTCGCGCTTGCGGCGGCGGTCCTGCCAGGGGCCGCCATGTAAAGCCGTTCCATCGCCATGCCACGTCTGTCAGGACACCGCCTGTTCTTTCGCCGCCATGGAGGATCACCTCTGCCCGAACGGGGTCCCATGCCATCGCCGGCTCGCCGCCGCAGCGCGGCCCCGTTGCGTGACTATGCAACCAGGCTTCCCCGTTCCACACCGCAGTGCTCTCGTGGGTTCCCCCGATATCCGTACGCCCGCCGAAGAGGACTACACGCCCGCGTGCGAAGTCTGTCGCCATGACGTGCCCTTCCCTCGCAACCGGAGTGAAACCCGCCCCGGGCAGTTGCTCCCACTCCTCCCCGTCCCAACTCCAAGTGTCATCCTGCAGGACGGTGCCGGAAAGCCCACCAAAGAGGAGGACCTTGCCCAGGAGGTCGTCCCAGGCCATCGCGTGCCCCCGGCGTGGGGAGGGGACGTCCCCGGACACCGCGACCAACTCCCAGGCCTCTCCGTCCCACTCCCAAGTGTCGCCGAAGTCGGTCTGTCCCGAAAAGCCGCCGAATAGAACCACCCGGTCCCGGAGCGGATCGTAGGTCAGAGCGTGCTGGTCGCGGGCTGCGGGTCCCGGCGTGCCCTCCGGCTGCAGAAACTGCCGCCACTGCCCGCCGCTCCAGAGCCATGTCTCCATCGTGCGGTTCCCGGAAGCCTTCCGGCCGCCGTGCACAACCGCCTCACCCGCGCTGTCCGCTTGTGCCGCGGCGTGCCCGGAGCGGGGAGTCATCCTACCCGGCATCTGCTCCCATGTTGCGCCATCGCGCTCCCAAAGGATGTTGTTGGCGTCCGCCCCACGCAGTATCCCTCCGAAGAGCACCATCCTGCTCCGTGCAGGATCGTACGCCATCGCGGCACCGGCCGCCGCGGGAGGTTCCGTGCCGGGGAACTCAGCCCAGGAGCCACCATCCCACTCCCAGGTCTCCGAACCCCCGCCTCCGTGAAGCACCGTCCGTTTGCGATCAGGATCGTAAGCCATCGCGTGCCCGGAGCGCCCACCGGGGGAGGGACCCCCGCTCGTGTCCACCTCGACCCATTCGGGGCCACCATCCCATTCCCATATATCCGACAGGTTGTTCACGCCTTGGCGCCCGCCGTAGAGGACCATCCGCTCACGCTCGTCGTCGAAGACCATGGTATGGCGGTCACGAGGTGGGGGCACTTCATCCATGAGGAGTAGCGCCCAGTTCTCCCCATCCCAGGCCCAGCTTTCAGTAGCTCCATCCGATCCTCCGAAAAGGACAATCCGCCCGTTGTTTTCGTCCCACGCCATCGCATGGCCGGAACGGGGGGACGGGGCGAACCCCGGGGTAAATTCCGTCCAGGACGTTCCATCGAACTCCCACGTGTCGCCCAAGTCCGTCTCACCGTCGTTGCCCCCAAAGAGGAGCACGCGGGAGCGTTCCGGGTCATAGGCCATGGCGTGGCCCTCACGGGCGGGCGGGTGGTCCCCGCTCAATTCCCTCCACCCCGTGCCGTCAATGTGGATGTGGGTGTCCCCAAGCGGCTCGTCATCCAGCGAGCCGCCGAAGAGCACCAGACGCCCGCTCCCCTCGTGGAGAGCCATCGCGTGGTTGATCCGCTCGGAGGGGAGCGAGGGGAGACCTTCCGGCCTTTCCCACGAGTGCGTGCGCACCCAAGTCTCACCGTTGACGATGCCGTCGATGGGGTGGGCGCCTCCGAAGAGGACCGTCTGGCCGAGCGCACCGTGATGGGCCATGGCGTAACGCGTTACGTGGAAAGGCGCGCCGATACCTGTCTCCGCAGCACGCCAGTCCAGGCCGTCCCACTCCCACGTTGTGCGGCTTTCGAACGCTTCCCCCTCCAATCGTCCGTGGAAGGTCACGAGGACGCGGCGTCCGTCGTCGTACACCATCTGGCGGTCTGCGATGGCGAGCTTTGCCGCATGGGAGAGTTCCCTCCAGCGCTCGCCATTCCATTCCCAATTCGCCCGGTTTGAGTGACTGCTGCCGGTCAGGATCATTTGTCCGCGCGCCCTGTCGTACGCCATCAGCGGGGCGGTTCTGGGCCCCGGGTCATCGGCGGCGCTTGGCTCCTCCCATGCCTCCCCGTCCCACTCCCATGTGTCGGACAGGCCGGTGGAGGCGCTTTCACCACCGTAAAGGACGACCCTCTGGCGGGCGTGGTCGTAGCCCATGCCCGGCGTATAGCGGCCTGAAGGTCCGGAGACATCCATCTCCGTCCAATCCGCTCCGTCCCAAGCCCACGTGTCCTCGTACTCATCGCCGTCAAACCCGCCGAAGAGGATCGTCTGTTCTCGGGCAGCGTCATAGGCCATGGCGGCGCCCATGCGGGGGGCCGGGCCGCCGGTTGCGACCTGCTCCCAGCCATCGCCGTCCCACTCCCATGTGTCGCCGAAAACGGTCGTGCCCTCGGTGAAGACCGGATCGGGCATGCCTCCGAACAGGACCACGCGGCCGCGCGCGCTGTCGTAAGCCATCGCGTGGCGGACCCGCGCGTCGGGGCCGGGGACGTCCAACAGTTCCCAATTGCTGGCGGGGGCTGGCTGGTGGGTTGTGGCAAGCAGCAGCACAATGGCGGCGAGAAGGAGAGATGTGGGGGGGCAATGCTTCACGATGGATTTCCGATCCCTTGATATGAGAGTATTTACGGTCGTGCGCGATTCCGGAAACTCTACCTTGCAAAATCATGGTATCGCCTCCAATCTTCTCCCGTCAACCGATTCTCGCCCACCGCCGCCGTCATTCCGGCGGGGAGTTCCCGGCTCAAGTTCCTCTCATTGTCTATACAAGAACCAGCGTTCGTGCCCTTTGCCCCAGCACTCCAGCAGCAGAACGATATCCGCAAAGTCCACGCGTTCGTCCCCGCTGAAGATTGCCCTCGGGGGCGGGCAGCGGGCCCAAATATTAACAATACAAGTATTCTTGCATCGCGCTTCCATCGCAGGGAGATATCAACTCTCTGGATGGGCCGTGCGTTTGAGCGTGAAGGATTACTCCTCGTCCACCCGGACGCCCATTTGCCGAAGTGTGTCGAACCAGCCGGGAAAGCTCTTGCTCGCGTGCTCCGCCCCGTCGATCCGCAGGCCTTTCCGGCAGCGGAGCGCTACGGCCGAGAGCATCATAATCACCCGGTGATCGCCTCGGCCGTCCACGAGCGTGCCGCCCTCGAAGCCCTCCGGCCGGCCAGTGATATAGACAGTGTCCGGATCGTCCTCCGGCTCGTAGCGCAACGGGGGATGCCGGCGCGAGCCGCTCTCCGCCGCCTCTTCCGCCGTCAAGGGAGAGGTCGCGTACACCTTCTGGAGTTCCTCCAGCGGCTCACGCACCCGGTCACACTCCTTGAACTGGAGATTGCGAATCTGGACGAACCGGGAGGTGCCCTCCGCGCAAGCGGCTGCCGCCTCCATCGCCAGGACGGCGTCGGTGCAAAGGTCTCCGTTTATCGCCGCCGCCCGCAGCCGTTCCGGCGCCTCAAGCACAAGCAGCTCCCCCCTGCCCGGCACTTCCTCGCGCGCAACCCGGCAGCCCATCCGGGAGAAAAAGTGCACGCATTCGCGCTCGCCCTGTTCGTCATCGTATAGACGCGCGATGCGGATGCGGCTTTTCGGCACGACCGCTGCCGCGGCGAGCATGGCCGCGGCGCCGGGCCAGTCGCCGTTCGTCTCCCAACGGCGCGCCTTGTACCGCTGGCCTGCGCGCACAAGGTGCATGTCCCGCTCGGCGCTCGATTCCACCTCGATCCCGGCATTGGAGAGCACCCGCCGCGTTGTCTCGATCAGCGGGAGCGATTTCAGCCGGCCCGTCACCGAAATCCGCAACGGGAAGCCCAGTAGCGGCGCGAGGAAAAGCAGGGCGCTCGTGTACTGGCTGCTGATCTCGCCCGAGACGGTGATGGAGAAGGGGTCCTCGGGCGCGAGCTGCTCTGCGCGGCGCACGCGCTGCACGTGTTCGCGAATGCGGTCTGCTCCGCCACGCAGAACGATCGGCAGCCGGCCCTCCGCTCCATTGGCCTCCACCTCAACTCCAAGCTGCCGCAGCGCCTCCAG
>SLMS01000176.1 GCA_007133495.1 Candidatus Sumerlaeota bacterium
CGCTACACCGCTGTCAGCCTGAATTGCCTGCGGCGCATGAGGACTGTCTATCCGGAGCACTTCGACCGTGAGCCGCTGGCGATACTCAACTCCATTGTATTGTTCGAGCCCGAGGAGCCACGGGAGTAGCTCCGTTTTGCCGGCAGCGGGGGAAGCGGGCCTGCGGCGGAATTAATCGCCGTTCTCCTCTTCCCGGTCTCCGCTGTCCTCCTCCTCGGCGGTGACTTCCTCCGGGAGGAGGCGGCGTGCCTCCATGCCGTCGAGCGTTTCCACGTCGCGCAATTTTCTTTCGATCGCGCGGGAGCGCCGCGCACTCATGTCTATACGCCTGGAGGCGGTACTGAGGGACTTGCTCACCGCGCCGAGACTCTCCCCGAATTTGTGGAACTCAGTCTTGACGGCGGAGAGAATCTGCCACACCTCGCTGCTGCGCTCCTGTATCGCGAGCGTACGGAAACCCATCTGGAGCGCGTTCAGGTACGCATAGAGCGTCGTCGGCCCGACGAGCACCACGCGATGCTGGCGTTGCAGTTCCTCCACCAGCCCGGGAATGCGGAGCGCCTCCGCGAAAAGCCCTTCCGTTGGCAGAAAAAGAAGGGCAAAATTGGTGGTGTGGGGCGGATTTATATATTTGCCTTCTATCGTTTTTGCCTCGTCCTGCAGGCGCCTGCGGAGCGCCTTGCGGGCGGCATCGGCCGCGTCCTTGTCCGCATTTTGATAGGCGTCCTGCAGCCGCGCGTAATCCTCGGTGGGAAACTTGCAGTCGATGGGAAGCAATACTTCGTGGCCGCCTCCCTCGCCCGGGAGAACGACGGCGAACTCCACGCGGGCCGTGCCGTGCGGGTGGGTGGTCGTGTTGCGGCGATATTGCGCTGGGGTGAGCAACTGTTCGAGCAGGGCTTCGAGCTGCACCTCCCCCAGCGCGCCCCGCGAGGAAACGTTCGCGAGAACGCGTTTCAGGTCGCCGACGCCGGTGGCGAGCGTCTGCATCTCTCCAAGGCCGCGCGAGACACGATCGAGCTGCTTGCTGACCTGCTCGAAGGACTGGCCGAGACGCTTTTCGAGAGTCCCCTGCAACTTCTCGTCCACCGTCTCGCGCATCTTTTCGAGCCGCACCTCGTTTTCCTTGCGCATCGCTTCGAGTTGCGTGCGGACGGAGTCCTGTACCTCGCGAAGCGTCGCACCGACCGATTCGCGCATCGTTTCGAGCCGTTTGGTGAGCAGTTCCTGGAGGGCGGTGGCAGAGCGGGTCTGTTTTTCCGAAGCCTCCGTGGAGATTTCAAGCAGGCGGGTGCGCTGATCGGCGAGTTCCTTGTCGAGCCGTTCGCGGAAGGCGGTGAGGGCCGCTTCGACCTTGTCCAGCCGCTCGTCCTGGCTGCGGCGGGCCTGCGCAAGTGATTCGCCAGTGCTGTGCTGCATGCGCTCGAACCGGTCGTAAAGTGCCTTCTGGGTTTCGCGCTGCGCCTCGCCGGTCTTGGAAGTGAGAGCGAGGACCGTCTCGCGCAGGCCGGTTTCAAAGCCGGTGCGCAGGCGCTCGGCCGCTTCGGCCTGTTGGCGCTCGAGTGTTTCGAGACGCGCGAGCAGTTCCTTCGCCTGCTCCTCGCCCTGCTTTTTCCGCGGGCGGAAGACGATCTGCAGCAGCACGATGACGGTCGAGAGGAGGAGCAGTCCTCCCAGGAGCGCAAGCGTCAGGATTTCCGGATCGTCGAACATCGGCAGGACCTTTCGCGAAGTACAGCCGCAACGGTTGCAGACTCTGCGACCGGGACCAAGCGCGGGGCAACCGGCGATGCCGTCGCGGCGGCGCTCACAAATGTCCTTGAGGGAACACCGGGAGTCTGGCAAACAGCCGGTACCTGCACGGAGAGTCTGCCATGCCGAGTGTCTTGACTCAAACCAAGGAAAACTTCGAATCCGGGCGGCGAAGCCCCGTCCGGGAAGAACGGCTGGAGGCGCTGACGCAACGCATCGGGCGGGCGCTTTTCCGCCGGCTGAGGAGCACCGCCCCGTCGTTCTGGCGCCTCGAGAAAGTCGAGGATTCGTTCATGAAGCTGATGATGCGGGACGAGGACCTGCGGTTCCGCATGTTGCAGTTTGTGGACGTTTTTCCCGCGCTGGGCGGCACGCGTTCGGTCTCGCGCCATCTTGAGGAATACCTGTCGAGCGAGGAGATGGGCTCCGGCGCGGGGCACGGGCCGCTGGGGAGGATCGCCCGGCACTTCGGACGCGATCTGCCCGGGGTGCGCAACATCACGGCAGCAACGGCGCAACTGGCGATCACCCGCATGGGCAATCATTTCATCGCCGGGCATACCCCGGAGGAAGTGGCTGTGCGCATCCGCAGCATGGAGGCACGCGGGTTTCATTTCACCCTCGACCTGCTGGGAGAGTTCGTGGCGAGCGAGGCGCAGGCGGACGAATTCGCCCGGCGCTACCGGGAGATGATCGAAAAGTTCGAGGACCTGCTGGGGCCCCTCCCCGACGCGCTCGCCGATCAGCCCCACCTCCAGGCGCCGCCGCGGGTGAACCTGTCCATAAAGCTGAGTTCGCTAACCAGCAAGTTCGACCCGATGGATCCGGAGGGCACGAGCGCCGCGGTGCGCGAGCGCCTCCGCCCGCTTGTCCGCGCCGCCCGCGAGCATGGCGCCTTCATCAACGTGGACATGGAGAAGTACGAGTTCCGCGAGACGACGCTGCGGATCATGCTCGACCTGCTCGATGAGGAGGAGTTCCGCGGCTTCCCGCATTTCGGCACGGTGGCCCAGGCGTACCTGTGGGACGCGGAGGAGTCGCTGCGCTGGCTGCTGGGCGAGCTGGCAGCGCGCAAACAGCCGATGACTATACGCCTGGTGAAGGGCGCTTACTGGGACAGCGAACAAATCTGGGCGCGCCAGAAGGATTGGCCCGTGCCGGTCATCACGGACAAGCGGCTCACCGACGCGATGTTCGAGCGCTGCACGCGCATCCTGATGGAGGCGGCGCCGCTCGTCCGGACCGCCATCGCCAGCCACAACGTGCGCAGCGTGGCGCGGGCGCTGGCACTGCGGAAGATGCTCTCCCACCCGCCCGAGGCGTTCGAAGTGCAGATGCTGTACGGCATGGCGGGGCCGATCAAGGACGCCGTCCTGCGCTCCGGCGTGCCCGTGCGCATCTATACGCCGTGTGGCGAGCTGCTGCCCGGCATGTCCTACCTTGTACGCCGCATTCTGGAAAACACGAGCAACGAGTCCTTCCTGCGCCAGCGCTTCAGCGAGGGCGCGGCGGAGGAAAAACTGCTTGCCAGCCCACACGAACCCGGCCCGGAGGATTTCGAAATATGAGCATCGCCGCACCCGTCCACACGGAGAAGGTCCCGCCGTTCCGCAACGAACCGTTCGCCGATTTTTCCCGCCGCGAGGAACGAGAAGCATTCAAGCGGGCCCTTGCGGATATACACGCCCGGTTTCCCATCGAGGCGCCGCTGCTCATCGGCGGAAAGCGCGTCGAGACAGCGGAGAAGATCGACTCCGTTTCGCCCTCGGATACCTCGCTGCTCTGCGGGCGCTCCGCCAGCGCCGGCGAGGCCGAGACGGACAAGGCAGTTGCGGCCGCCCGCCGCGCCTTCGACGACTGGTCCCACACGCCGGCCGAGGAACGAGCCGGCCTCCTGCTCCGCGCCGCCGCGCTCATGCGCAAAAGGAGCCACCTCTTTGCCGCGCTGGAAGTTTACGAGGCCGCCAAGCCATGGCGTGAAGCGGACGCGGACGTGGCCGAAGCGATCGACTTCCTTGAGTTCTACGCACGCGAGGCGCTCCGCCTGTCCGGCCGCAAGCGCCTCCAGCCGTATATACTCGGAGAACACAACGACCTTTCCTACCACCCGCTGGGCGTCGCCGCGGTCATCGGGCCGTGGAATTTCCCGCTCGCGATTCCGGTGGGGATGAGTTCCGCCGCGCTGGTGACCGGCAATACGGTGATCCTGAAGCCGGCGGAGCAAACGCCCCTGGTCACTTGGCTATACGCGCGGATTCTGGAGGAGGCGGGCGTGCCGGCCGGCGTGTTCAACTTCCTTCCCGGACGCGGGGAGGTCTGCGGCGCGCGGCTTGTACGCCATCCGGACGTGCAGGCGATCGTCTTCACCGGCAGCAAGGAGGTGGGCCTGCTCATCCAGCGCGAGGCGCTCGCGGCGCAGCAGGACGGGCTCCCTTTCGTCAAGAAGGTCGTCACGGAGATGGGCGGCAAGAACGCCCTGATCGTGGATTCCAGCGCGGATATAGACGCAGCGGTCCCGGACGCCATCTATTCGGCATACGGATTCGCCGGGCAGAAGTGCTCGGCGCTGTCCCGGCTCATCCTGCTGGATGATATATACGACGTGTGCCTGAAGCGGTTCCAGGAGGCGGCGGAGTCGCTCCGGATCGGCCCGGCGGAAGATCCCGGAACGCAGCTCCCCCCCGTGATAGACGATGAGGCCGCCGCGAAGGTGAACAAGTACATCGGCTTGGGCAGGGAGTCGGCCCGTACCATCTATGTCGGGGATGTTGGGAGCTTGGCGGAGAAGGGGCACTTCGTTCCACCGGCGATATTCGAGGTGGATTCGAGCAAGCACCGGCTTGCGCAGGAGGAAATCTTCGGGCCGGTCGTCGCGGTGCTCCGCGCACGGGACTTCGACGACGCGCTCCGTATAGCCAACTCCACGCCGTATGCGCTTACGGGCGGCGTGCATTCGCGGACGGTGTCCCACCTTGAGCGTGCGCGGCTGGACTTCCAGTGCGGCAATCTATACCTGAACCGGACGATCACCGGCGCCATCGTTGCCCGGCAGCCTTTCGGCGGCTACCGCCTGAGCGGCATCGGCGCCAAGGCAGGCGGGCCGGATTACCTGAAGCAGTTCATGGTGGCCCGCGCGGTTTCCGAGAACCGCATGCGCCACGGCAGCGCGCCGCTTGAGGAGCACGCCACGGAAACCTGGGAGGAGTTCTGACTAGACACCGTCCGGCTCCTCCCGCACACCGCCAACAACAGCACCCGCCTCCACGATATCCTCCCACGGGAAGGCCTCTGCGCCGCGCGCTGGAATGGGCAACTCGCTGCCTGCACGCAGGAACACCAGCCAGGTTTCCTTGACCGGCTCGCGGAGAGTGCGCTCGACCGCCAACCTGTATAGTTGAAGCTGCGGTGTATAGCTGCGGACGAGGGCCTCCACGCGCTCACCCGCGTCCCCGCACCAGTCCGTCTTGTAGTCCACAAGCACCCAACCGTCCCCCTCGCGGAAAAGCAGGTCCGCCACGCCCTGCAGGACGACGAAGTCGCCCGGCGCCTCCGCGGTGAACTCTCCTGCGTCTATACGCACCGTGAAGGGGAGTTCCCGCCACGCCTCCGTGATGGAGAGCCGCAATCGCCGGCCGAGCGGTCCGTTCAGGAAACGGGCGATTTCCTCCACCAGCACCAGGGGCGCCTCCTCCGCAGAGAGCAGGTTCTCCCGCTGGAGGCGTTCGAGCTCCTCGTGCAGCCGCACGCGTCCGGCCGAGAGCGCACCGAGGTCGCAGTTCGCCAGGAAACGGTGGGTGGCCGTTCCGGCAAGCGCTCCGCCGGGAGTTGTCTCCGGGGCGAGGTTGGCCGGGCGCCAGCGGTGTTCACCGTTTCCTGCCGCGGCGGGGCGGGGATACGGGGGCGTTTCGCCGTCCCGGGCGGCGTCGAAGGCGCGCTTGGCCTCGCTGACGGACAATTTGGCCCGTATAGACGGCCGCTCCGGTGCGTCAAGCAGACGGCGGATGCGGGTGAGTGCTTCGCCGTATTGCTGTTGCCAGTCCGCGGGAGGCTCGCGGCCGTCCGTCGCGGGCGGGGCTTCGCTCTCCTCCATCGGCTGCCGCAGGTAGCGGAATCGGACCGGCCCGTCCGTCCATTCGCCGGGTACGATGTCCGGCCCGGCGAGCCCGAGCCTCTCCAGAAAGTGCGGCAAAACCCAGGTGAGCGACGATTGCGCGGCAAGGATTTCCTGCGGCGGGAAGCCCGACTCGGCCATCTCCAGCGCACCTTCCAGGGTCCGCTCCGGCTGACGCGCCGAGCCGCACAGATAGACAGCCTCCTTCGCTCGCGTCATGGCAACGTATAGCAGCCGGAGTTCCTCCGAGCGCGCATGCTTGCGGCTTTCACGGGCCAGCATGTCGAAGAGCAACGGATTGTCCTTTTCGATCTGCCCGCTGTCCCGGAACTTCGTGGCCATCCCGAGGCGCCGGTCCCAGATCGCATCTCCGCGCGCGTCCAGGTCGTTGAACTGCATGCCCAGAAACGGCGCGACCACGATGGGGAACTGCATTCCCTTGGATTTGTGAACCGTCATGATGCGGACGACTTCGGCGTCCTCCGGCAAGGGGACAGGTGGCGCAAAATCGTCGCCGTTCTCCAGCAAATCATCCAGATAGCGCAGGAATTCGCCAAGACCCTTGCGCTGAAAGCCGTCGAACTCCTCGGCATGCTGAACCATCTGCTGGAGGTTTCGCTTGCGCTGGTCACCGCCCGGCCGGACGGAGGCGCGCTCGATCAGGTGAAGCTCGTCCATCAGGAGCGAGAGGAATTCCGCCGTGGTATGACGTATAGACATGTCCTGCCAGCGGCGGAGGTTTTCGAGCATGGCGGCCGCGCTCTCCCTGAGCGGGCAGTCCGCATCCCCCGCAGCGGCGCGCAGGTTGTCGAAGAAGGGGGAGCGGCGGTTTACGAAGCGCAGGCGGAGCAACTCGTCCTCGCTCCACCTCCCCGCCGGGCCCCGGAGCATTGCCAGCAGGGCAATGTCCTCAAACGGATTGTGGATGGCCCGGAGCAGGTACTGGAGTTCCATGACCTCCACCGCTGTCAGGTAACCGGTCCGGCTGTCCGTATAGACGGGTATCGCGCGGCGCTCGAGCGCCTCCACCACGGCGGGCGCGGTGTTGCGGGCGCTGCGGAGAAGGATCGCGACGTCCTTCCATGGTGGGCCGATGGATTCGACGAGACGGGCCACGTGCTCCGCTTCGGGGACGAGTGCCTCGCGCGCCTCGTCCTTCGGGGCGCCGGAGTCCTTCTCCTCTTCCTCTTCGCCGGGCTCCACCCAGTCCGGCTCCTTTGGAAGGAAGTCCAGTTGCAGTCCGGGCGGGCAGCGCGGTGGCCGTTCCGGGTCGTCTATACGTCCGGGAACGAAGGCCTGTCCGGCCGTATAGTCGAGGCCGATGGTGGCCTGGCGGAGCAGTTTGGCGAAGAGCGCGTTGAACTCCTCCAGCAGGGGCGCGGCGGAGCGGAAGTTCTCCGCCAGATCGATCCGGGCATCGGCCCCGGGCGGAATGTCGGCGGACCAGGGCAGGGAACGGTTGTACGTGTCGAGAAAGAGCGTGGGGTCAGCCTGCCGGAAGGCGAAGATGCTCTGCTTGACGTCGCCAACCACGAAGAGGTTGCCCCCGGCTTCGTTCGCGGGCACCCGGCAGACGCGGCGGAGGATGCGCTCCTGGAACTCATTCACGTCCTGGAATTCGTCTATCAGCATATACCTGAATCTATCCTGCTGGATGCGGGCAATGGCGGAGTCCCGGCCGTCCGGTCCGTCGAGCATCTGGAGGGCCAGCTTCTCCAGGTGGTGGAAGGTGAGCCGGCGCATTTCGATATGTGAGGCGTCGAGCTCCTCCACCCATTCCGATCCGAAGTCACGCACGAGGGCGAGGATGGACTCGCGCGATTCGAGGAGGCGGTCCGGTGCTTCGGGCGAGCAGAGCGCCTCCAGCGCGGGCTTCTCCCGGTTCACCAGGCCCTTGAGGCGCTCGTGGACCCTCTGGAACGCCTCGTCCTCCGCCGTCTGGTTGTCCTTCCGGCCCGAGACGCGCGGAATGGAAAGGTCTCCCATCAGCGAGAGAGTGGCGGCCAGTACATCATCGGACTTCAGCGCACTGTCTATATGCCCCGGCAGGGCGGAGTAGTGCGCATACTGGGGGCCCAGCCGCTGGATGCCTTTGCCATGGCCCGCAATAGCAGCGTCTATACGGCTGCGGAGGGCTGCCAGCCGTTCGCGGGCCTGCCGCTCCAGGAGCGCC